>NZ_JBHMDO010000009.1:0-143370 GCF_042431225.1 Paenibacillus aurantiacus
AGCAATGCATGCAGCTGACGAATACTAATCGGTCGAGGGCTTATCCTAAACGTTCAGGTTTGCAAGAGCCTGAAAAAACACAGCTAAAGTGTTGAGTTTCGTATCCAGTTTTGAAGGTGCATTTCATATGCACATAAGAGAAATCACCCCAACGTGAGTGGTTTTTTTTATTGGGCATGAGGCATCTTAAAAAGGCCCGTTGGTCAAGGGGTTAAGACACCTCCCTTTCACGGAGGTAACAGGGGTTCGAATCCCCTACGGGTCACCATATATGGCGGCGTAGCTCAGCTGGCTAGAGCATTCGGTTCATACCCGGAGGGTCGGGGGTTCGAGTCCCTCCGCCGCTACCATATTTATTTCGGAGGCTTAGCTCAGCTGGGAGAGCATCTGCCTTACAAGCAGAGGGTCGGCGGTTCGATCCCGTCAGCCTCCACCATCTAGCATGAAGTGACACGGAGTGGACCTTATGCGCAGCTTGCTCAAGGAACCTAGGCCTGAGGCTGCATTCGATCAAATCCTGCCGCTCATAACTACCTTTTTCTGCGGAGCCGTGGTGTAGAGGCCTAACATGCCTGCCTGTCACGCAGGAGACCGCGGGTTCGAATCCCGTCGGCTCCGCCATTTATAAACTTGCCGCTGTAGCTCAACTGGTAGAGCAACTGACTTGTAATCAGTAGGTTGGGGGTTCAAGTCCTCTCGGCGGCACCACTTTACGGTATGAGCCATTAGCTCAGTTGGTAGAGCACCTGACTTTTAATCAGGGTGTCGTAGGTTCGAGTCCTACATGGCTCATGCTTTTCATCATACAATATGTGCGCCCTTAGCTCAGCTGGATAGAGCGTTTGACTACGAATCAAAAGGCCGGGAGTTCGAATCTCTCAGGGCGCGCCATCAGGCATAATTGCGGATCCTGTGTTCGCTTGCTTATACGAGGAAGCTTGTTTCGTCACTTGACGTAACTGGCTTCTTTTTTCATTTCAAGCTCAACATGCGTGATGGTGAACATGCCTAATTATGGTACAATGTAAAGATCAATTAGCACGTTATAACAGATCGCGGTCGGAGGCGAGAGATACGTTGTCAATACGCGAGGAGCCCGCGTTAATCCCGCTAGCGGATTATCGGGATCAGGAAGAGATCAAGCGTTTGCTGGCGATGTGCGTCTGGCCTGATGAGGCCAGCGTGGAACGTGCGTGGACTCGTTATCGCGAGGAGGGCTGCGCGTTGCTCGGCAGGATCGACGAATCCGGGCTTGTCGGGTTGATTGGGATCCGGGAAGAGCGGCTGGGGGAGTATGAGCTGCTTCATCTGGCGGTAAGCCCGAACGAGCGGAGCCGAGGGATCGGCAGCGGCATGATTACCGAATGGATGCAGACGCGGCAAGCAGCGCAGCTAACGGCGGAGACGGACGCCGAAGCCGTCCATTTTTACGAAAAAGCCGGTTTTCGCATTATAAGCTTGGGCGAGAAGTATCCGGGGGTCGAGCGGTTTCGCTGCGTGCTGCGTAAATGTGAGCCATATTGCGTAGGATAAATAAAGTCAGCTTTCGCTTCGGGTCGCGCTGCCCAATCGGTTTCACAATGCCAGCTAACCATAAGATCATGCAACTTTTCTAATCTGCTGCGTATAAACACAAAGATAGCTTTTTGTAACAGGGTTGTTTGTATATTATTTTGGGAGGTCCATTGTTTTGTCCATAGAAATTGTTGTCCTGATTTTGCTTATCGTGCTTAATGCCTTTTTTGCCGCATCCGAAATTGCACTCATTTCGCTGAACGACAACAAGATCAAAGCGATGGCCGAGAACGGCCATAAGAAAGCCAAACTGCTCATGCAATTGCTGGGCGAGCCGAGCCGTTTTCTGGCGACCATTCAAATCGGGATTACGCTGGCAGGCTTCTTGGCATCCGCCTTCGCGGGTGAGTCGTTCGCCGGCGGATTGGCTAAAGTGCTGTTCGATGCAGGCGTACCGCTCTCGCTTGAATCGCTGGAGACGGTCTCGCTTATCATCATTACGCTCATTCTGTCCTACTTCACGCTCGTCTTCGGCGAGCTGGTGCCGAAGCGGCTGGCGATGACGAAGGCGGAAGGAATCGCGATGTTCGCGGTCACGCCGCTGACGATTATTTCGAAAGTGACGTCGCCATTTGTCAAACTGCTGACCTTGTCGACAAACTTGCTCGTGCGGCTGTTCGGCGTTGACCCGAATGCGAACACGGAGCAAGTTACCGAAGAAGAAATTCGCATGATGCTGGACGTCGGCAACGAGAACGGCGCGATCCAAGAAACCGAGAAGCGCATGATTCACAATATTTTCGAGTTCGACAACAAGAACGTACTGGATATCATTACGCATCGAACGAACGTTGTCAGCATTCCGGTGACCATTACGCTGAGCGAATTAATTCAAGTCGCGCATCTGGAGAAGTACTCACGCTTCCCGGTATACGAAGGCGACCACGACAACATCGTCGGTATTCTGCATACGAAGGACCTCATCCCTTATATTAACCAAGGCTGCGCGGAGCAGTTCGAGCTAAGTAAACTGTTACGCAAGCCTTACTTTATACCGGCATCCAAGCCAATCGACGATGTTTTTCACGATTTGCAGTCCAAAAAGATCCATATGGCGGTCGCGATCGACGAATACGGCGGCATGGCCGGCATTATTACGATCGAGGACTTGATTGAGGAGATCGTCGGCAATATATTCGACGAGCATGACGATGACGAGAAGGAGATCGAACAGCTGGATGCGGACACGTACCTCATCAACGGTCTGATTTCACTGCGGGAAGTGAACGAGCTGCTTGACATTCATTTGCCGCTGGACGAATACGACACGCTGAGCGGTCTCTTGATCGGCGAACTCGGCACGATTCCGCGCAAGGGCGAACAGCCATCGGTCGAACTCGAAGGCGTGCTGTTCCGAGTGGAAGAAGTGGTGCGCAAGCGCATCGGCAAGGTCAATGCGACGAAGTTGCCGAAAGCGTCGGCGGCGGAGACGAACGAATAAACTTCGGCAAGCGCCGGAGGATAAGAGGGCGACGGGAACGCGCGAAGGCGCGCCCCGTTGTTCGCGAGGAAATAAGCGAGGAAGCTGCTGCCTGGGAATAGGCTAGCGGCTTTTTTTCATTAGGGGCAGGAGGGAAAGGATCGAATCCACTTGACTGTGAAACAATCCCCTGCTTTTCCCACCTAGTAGCATGATTGACAAGAGGCCATAAGCCAGCTTATTATACCCATAGGGGTATACGTAAAATAACGCGGATTCCTCTAAGAACGGAGGTTGATGCATGGATGTAGATGTAGGCTGGCTGCTAGCGTTGTTTGCCATTGGTTGGACGGGAGCTTTCATAGCCGGGCTAGTCGGCATCGGGGGTTCGATCGTGAACTATCCGCTGCTGCTGGTTGTTCCGCCGGCGCTCGGGTTCACGGCCTTCTCCGCGCACGAGGTAGCCGCGATCGGGGCCGTTCAAGTATTGTTCGCCACTTTGTCGGGGACGTTATCTTACCGGAAGAGCGGGCTTATCCACCGGCGGCTGGTGTTGTACATGGGTGTGCCGATCGCGCTGGGCGGTCTGGCGGGGAGCTATGGCTCCGCCTTCTTGCCCGAATCGGGAATTCACGTATCGTATGCGCTCCTGGCGCTTGTGGCTGCGGTCATGATGTGGATGCCAAAGCGTAAGATCGATGGCCCGGAGACGGGGCAACCTGAGTTTCAGACAGGAATCGCTGCGGGAAGCGCTATAGTCGTCGGCCTCATGTCTGGCATCGTCGGCGCCGGCGGGGCATTCATCACACTCCCGATTATGCTCATGCTGCTGCGTATCCCGACCCGCACGGCCATCGCTTCGTCGCTTGCGATCACGTTCCTGTCCTCAATCGGTTCCGCTGTTGGCAAAGCGTTGGGTGGTCATATGCTGCTCATTCCTTCGGCGGTCATGGTGGTCGCGAGCTTGGCGGGATCGCCGATAGGCGCGATGGTTGGACGGCGGATGAGGGCAGACCTGCTGAGGTGGTTGCTGTCCGCGCTCATTGCGTTGACGGCGGTGAAAATTTGGTTCGATATTCTAATGCAGCGATAGGAGAGAGGACGTAATGGCAGGAAAGTTTGCGAGATCGATGACAGCCGCAGAAGCTGCGGCACGGTTAGGTCAAGGGGAAGCGATGCAGATCTTGGACGTACGCGAACTTGCGGAATGGGAAGCCGGTCATATCGCCGGCGCGATATCGATCCCGCTTGGCGAGCTGCCCAGGCGGCATACGGAACTGGGGATCGGGTTGGAGACGCTGATCGTCTGCCGCAGCGGCAATCGGAGCGGATTGGCTTGCGAGATTCTGGAGTCTCTCGGTTATGAGGTCATTAACTTGACCGGCGGGCTACTGGCCTGGCGAGGCGATTTGGTTACCGGTTCGAGCCCGAGTTCCTAATCAAGGGTTCTGCGATTTTGGTAACGGGCTCAAGACCGAGTATCTAAACAAGGCGCAGCATGGATACTTGGGGTGCACAAGCGGATTTTACAGGGGTTGGCCATTTTTTTTAGCCGCTCATATACCTATAGGAGTATGGGTAAAAATGCGAGAAGGAGGATGACGCGATGTCGGAGACGTCAAGAATACCGACCGATTTCATATTGAACTGCAAAGGATTAGCCTGCCCCCTGCCGATCGTGCGCACGAAGAAGGCGATGGATCAGCTGCAGGCGGGGCAAGTCATCGAAGTGCAGGCGACAGATAAAGGCTCGCTGGCCGATCTGCAAGGGTGGGCTGGCTCGATGGGCCATCACTACTTGGGTACGGTTCACGAAGGGGAGGTGTTGAAGCATTTTATTCGGAAAGCGAGTTCGGACGAAGCGCGGACCGAGGCGCCTTTTGCCCGCACGGCGCGGAACGACGAGCTGCAAGAAATGCTGAATAATGGGGAGGCGCTGACGGTGCTAGACGTACGGGAGCCGGCGGAGTACGCGTTTAGCCGGATTCCGGGAGCGGTATCGATTCCGCTGGGCGAGCTGGAGCAGCGGGCGAGCGAGCTGCCGCGGCATGCGCCGCTCTACGTCATCTGCCGGACCGGGGCCCGCAGCGACATGGCTTGCAAGAAGCTGGACGCGCTCGGATTCGACGATATCTACAACACGCTGCCGGGGATGTCCGAATGGAGCGGATCAATCGAGGGGAATGCGTAGGGAGGAGAACGAGAATGACAACGTCAGCAAGCATAAGCAGCATGAAGGCAGAGGAAGCAGCTGATCTCATCATTAGCGGAAAGCCGTTGTTTATTTTGGATGTGCGCAACGCAGCCGACTATGCGGATTGGAGAATCGAAGGCAAGCGGGTGGAGTCGGTCAACATCCCCTACTTCGAGCTGCTGGATGGCGTGGGACCGGCGATTGCGCTGCTACCCCAAGATCGGGAGGTACTCGTCGTCTGCGCCAAGGAAGGCTCCTCGGTGTTCGTGGCCGAGCAGCTTGCCGAGGCGGGGGTACAAGGCGTGCGCTACCTGGAAGGCGGGATGAAGGCGTGGAGCGAATACGTTCGGCCGGTGAAGCTCGGCGATCTCCGCGGCGGCGGCGAGTTGTTCCAGTTCGTGCGGATGGGCAAAGGCTGCCTCTCCTATATGATCGTCTCAAACGGCGAAGCCGCGGTCATCGACGCGCCTCGCATGACGGAGACGCTTCTGCAAGTGGCGGAGGAGCGAGGCGCGCGTATTCGGCATACGCTCGACACGCATTTGCACGCGGATCATATTAGCGGCGGCCGGCAGCTGGCGCTGCAGACGGGCGGGACGTATTGGCTGCCGCCGAAGGATGCGCGCGAGGTGGCGTTCGACTATGCCAAGCTGGAGGATGGCACGCGCATTGTCGTCGGCGGCACGACGATCGAGATTCAGGCGATGTATTCGCCGGGACATACGATCGGCAGCACGTCGTTCCTCGTGGACGGGACGTATCTGATGACGGGCGATATCTTGTTCGCAGCTTCGATCGGACGTCCGGATCTCGCTGGACTTGCGGAGGATTGGGCAGGCGACCTGCGCGAGACGCTGTACGAGCGGTATCGGGCGCTGCCGGAGGCGTTGATCGTACTGCCGGCCCACTATGGCACTTGGCGAGAACTAGGCGAGCGAGGGGAAGTGACGGCGCGATTAGGCGACTTGTTCGCTGGCAATCCCGGACTGAACATCCCGGACGAGGCGGAGTTCCGGCGCATCGTGACGGAGCAGCTGCCGCAGCAACCGAATGCGTATGAAGCGATCCGGCACACGAACATGGGGCGTCTAACGCCATCGATTGAAGAACAACGCGAGATGGAGAGCGGGCCTAACCGCTGCGCCATACACGACAAATAAGGAGGACGAGGAAATGGAAATCAGCGTAATGGTCGATACGAAAGGCATGGCATGCCCGATGCCGATCGTCAAGGCGAAGAAAGCGATGGCTAGCTTAAACGCGGGACAAATCATGCAGGTGCTATCGACGGATAAAGGCGCGGTGAACGATTTCACCGCATGGGTGAAGCAAACCGGACATGAACTGTTGCGTCATGAAGAAGACGGCGGCGTCTATGCGTTCTACGTGCGGAAGGACTAGAAAGGGGAGCGAAAAGTGGGAGTGAACAAGAAAACGACGATCGTCCTGTTCAGCGGCGATTACGACAAGGCGATGGCGGCTTTCATCATCGCGAATGGGGCCGCGGCTTACGACCACGACGTGACGATCTTCTTCACGTTCTGGGGACTGAACACGCTGCGTAAGGAAGGACCGGTGAAGACGAATAAAGGCATGCTGGAGCGGATGTTCGGCTGGATGATGCCGCGCGGGGCGAACAAGCTGGGCCTCTCCAAGATGCAGATGGCCGGAATGGGACCGAAGATGATCAAGCATGTCATCAAGAAGCACAACGCGCTTACGCTGCCGCAGCTGATTGAGTTGGCCCAAGAGCAGGGCGTGAAGCTCGTCGCTTGCACGATGACGATGGACCTGCTCGGCTTGCGGCGCGAGGAGCTGATCGACGAGCTTGAGCTTGGCGGCGTTGCGACGTATTTGGGCGAGGCGTCGGAGGGGAACGTGAATCTGTTTATTTAAAGGTGTACGACCTCTTGTTTTGCCTTATACTATACCCATACGCGTATGTGTGATACAGCTGAAAGGGGATGAGCCGGATGGAGTTCCAATACACCGACGAGATGAAGACTAGGCTTCGCCGCATCGAAGGGCAAATTCGGGGCGTACTGCGCCTCATGGATGAAGGACAGTCCTGCAAAGACGTCGTCAGCCAGCTGTCGGCGGTCCGCAATGCATCGGACAAGGCGATCGCCCAGATCGTCGCGGAGAATTTGCAGCACTGCATTCTGGAGGAGCAGGCGGCGGGCGGCGATACCGGCAAGCTGGTGAAGCAGGCGATCGAATTATTGGTGAAGAGCAGATAGCGGGCAAGAACGGCTGAAATGAGCGGCGGCGGTCGGGCGGGCGCATGACGGGGCAGCATATGCGTAGCGGCCGTGGATGGCCGATCGGTGAAGCGGTGGGCCCTTCGCTTCTTAGGCCGGTGGAGCAATCAGCACCGTCCACGGCGCCTGCGCAACCGGCGAACGAATGCCGTCTCTCCATATGTCACGGAGGTTGGAAGAACAATGACGTTTAATTTTAATACGCTGATCGATGTCGCGATCGCGGCGCTGTTCATATGGCTGCTGTACTTGCAATTCGGACCGGTCCGAGGTCTGCGGACGCTGGCCGCGCGGGATTTCGACCGCGAGCTTGCCGAAGCGCCGAAAGAAGCGCTGCTGCTCGACGTGAGGGAAGCGGGCGAGTTCCGCAGGGGCGCGATCCCGAAGGCGGTTAATATTCCGTTGTCCGCGCTCGGCCGCAGGCTGGAAGAGATTCCGAAGGATCGCAGCGTGTATCTCTATTGCCAAAGCGGCGTTCGAAGCAAGCGTGCGGCGCGACTGCTGAAGCGGAGGGGGTACGACCGTATCGCGCAGTTGAAAGGCGGCATCGCCGCTTGGGATGGCAAGCGGACGCGCTAAGGGCGAAACGGTATGGATTATCGCGGCTGAACGATAACAAATAAAGCCAGCCTCGAGAACGAACGACTTGTATTCACTGCTCCTCTCGATTGCTATACCCATGCTCTAAGGAGAGCCGAAAGCAGGCCTGCTCGCGTAGTTAACGAGACCAGCGTCAGCGGCGTGACGTATAGAAGGATAGCTTTTACGATTTTGGCAAAGGCCCTACCTATTCAAGCGTAGGGCCTTTGCCGCGCGAAAGGGGATTTTGGCGGGATGTATACGGTGCAGGTTGGCCAGCTGGCGCTGAACTTGGAAATCGCGGTGTACCTGCTATCGGGATTAGCCGGCGTATTTGGCGTATGGCTGCGTTCGAAGCGGGGGGCAATCCCGCGTACGCAAATATCGGACGCGATGCATGCGGTTTTCCTCTGGCTAATCATATGGAAAGCGAGTATAATTGTATTCGATCCGGTTACAGTTATGGCGGAGATGAGATCGCTGTTATACTTTAGCGGCGGTTCCAAAGGGGCTATGTTGGCATCAATCGTGTCGGCCGCGTATGTGCTGTATAAAGGGCGCCGTACCAAGGCTAGCCTATTGACGGCCGCGGAAACCGCATGCATCGTCGCGTTCGGGGCTGCAGGCGCGTTCATGGCCATAGAGCCGTGGTTCACGGAAGCGTGGTCGGTTCGTCGGCTGCTGGCGATTCTGCTGGCCGTGCTTATGATGCTTTGGCTTATTGCCCGGCGCGAGTCGGCGGATTGGCGCCAGCTCTCCACTGGCGTGCTGCTTGGCGTCTTGGCTTTCATGGCGGTGACGATGGTGCAGTTCCGATCTGCGGATGAGCCGCTCATTCCCTCGCAAGCCGTAAGCGGGAACGTGAAGACCGGGGCCAAGCAAGGCCAGCTTGCACCCGATATCCAGTTGACGGACCGGGATGGTAAGGTGGTCCGGCTCTCCGATTATAGGGGGAGAGTCGTCATCCTGAACTTCTGGGCGAGCTGGTGCCCGCCGTGCAAAGCGGAAATGCCGCATATGCAGAAGCTGTACGACACGTATCGGAATGAAGCGGTTGTGCTGCTATCGGTGAACATGACGACCACGGAGAGCGGCCCGGACGCCGTATGGGCGTTCGCGGACAAGAAAGGCACGACATTCCCCATCGTGCTGGGTGAAGAGGGCGCCGCGATGGCGGCATACAGCATCCGCACGTATCCGACGACGATCTTCGTCGCGCCGGATGGCATCATCCACGCAAGACTGCTAGGCGCAGTCGATTATGACGGTATGCATCGAATAATCCGGGACATGGGCTGAGGGAGGAACGATGATGTTTCGTTTGCTTGGTTTAATTATGCTGGTGGCGATCGGCTATTGGATGTACCGCAAGTATGCGCCCGTGCGCGGCCTGCGGCAGTACGCGCTTGGCGACTTGTCCGGGCTGGCAGCAAGGCTTGACGTTCAACTGCTCGATGTGCGGGACTACTTGGAATTCGAAGAAGGGCATTACCAAGGGGCGGTTAATCTGTCGCTCGGCCGACTCAGTTCGTTCTGGCGCAGACATGTGGAAGCAGGTCGGCCGCTCGTGCTGCTGGGCGGGAAGCCTTCCGAGGTGTACCAGGCGGCAAGATTTCTGAAGGCGAAGGGCTTCCGCCAGCTCTCGTATGCGCTCTACGAATCGAAGCAGGCGAGCAGCGCGCCCTGTAGACAGTGTCCTTGTTGTTAACGGAATAGATGGTCGGCGCAAGCCGACATAGCAAAGGGCAGCCATCGAGGCTGCCCTTTTTTGATGCATATAGGATGCCCTGTTTCAGGCGAGAATGGCGGGTGTAAGATAATTAGTAGAATTTGGTCATGGTATAGGAGTTAGCCGACTTGAATAGGGGAGGGGCTTGTCCGGCTTGGACCTTGGCCGCATCGTACGTCGTGTCGATCGTAACCCACTCCCCGGACTCTTCCAGATACACCTCGTTCCACGCATGCAGCACGTCTGGATGCTTGTTCTCATACCCGACCACCAGCTTCGTGGTCAAGCCGATGCTTCTGGCCATCGCGGCGAAGGTGGCGGCGTAATCGTAGCAGATGCCTTTCCCGGATTTGAAGACGGCGTCCAGGTTCGGCAGGTAATCGGGTTTCACGCTTGCTGCTTTGGTATTGTCGTATTTAAAGGTCTTCGTAATATGGGCGTAAATGGACTTGATCTTGTCTTGGTCGGTCTTGGCGTTCTTGTTCAGCTGTTGGGCTTTCAATACGGCAAGATTGTTTGTGTTCCAATTGACGATGGGGCTAGTTTGACGGAAGACGATATTGGCGTCTGCGAGCTTAAGCTCAACGGTTTCCTTATGGATGACTTTGTATTTGTTGGCGCTAGCCGCTTCAGCCACCATGACCGTGTAGCTGCCGTTGCCGAGTTGGAGCGGGTAGCTGCTTCCGGCTGTCAACGAATAGTCGTAACTCGATTTGTCTTTGGTGATCCGTACGATGGCTTTGACGTTAGCCGGAGGCTGGTATTTCACCTTGATGATCCCTTTGCCTATGTACTGAAGGTCAAGAATGGCGGGGGCCGGCGAATCGGCGGTTACGGTCGGCGCCGAATAAACGAACGCCGCGAGAATGAGAAGCAGTACGACGAGTGGTTTGTTGAACACAAAAAAGCTCTCCCTTCGGAAACTGGCTGCCATCTTGACCGCGTCAAGGAAGGCCCTTTAGTTTTGCGTCGCTAGCTTTCGCTAGGTTTGCCTTTATCGGTAGAAAGCACCGAATTTCAATATAGTCCCAATTTACTACATATTGCTACCGTTGGCTATAGCTATTTGTAGATTCTTCTTGTATTTTGCCTTTTACGATCAGTCGATGCGTTGGATTTTTCATCGGGTGGCAGGTAATCAAAGTAATCTCGCGGTCACGGTCATTGCTCTCTAATACCTCTACTTGCGTGGGCAGGACGTATTGTTTGGTCTCCACGACGTAATGGTAGGTTCCGTTATCCGTCTCAACCGCGATGACATCCCCGATCTTGACTTCATCCAATCGGTTGAAATTTTTACCGAAGGTGCGGTTACGATGACCGGCAATCGCATAGTTGCCGACCGCGCCAGGCTTGCCCGTATGGAGCATGCTGGCTACCGACAGCTTCAAGTGAGCCGGAGTGGCGTCCGTTATGATCGGCAGTCTCAGATCGATAGCTTCAATGGAGAGAATCCCTTCAACGGGAGCGTCCCCAAGCGGATTCGTCGTCTTCGCGACAGCGGGCTCTACGTTCACCGCATCCGGTTGCACGGCTGGTGGCGGAGAGGAGATGGGCGGCATCTCCGGTTCGGGCATATCCAATTGACTTAGATTAGTCTCCCAAGCCTGCAGAATCTGCTGCTGGCGGTAGCTTTCATAGCGATCGGCCAAAGTAGGATAGAGCAGGACGAGGATGCCGGCGAGAATGAATAGGAAAGGTACGAGTCTCTTAATCATGGGATGTAGTCGCCTTTCTGCAAAAAATGGCGAATTTTGGTTGTATATTTTTGTATATTCATATAAAATAATTGCGGCTTGGTTCACTTTATATTCTATAGAAGGAGGATTGCATTCGCAAGAAATTGCTCCAAAATAATCCAATAGCTAAGAGAGGTCTGCGCCAAATGCGGTTAAGAATGTTGCACAGTAAGATTGCGAGCGCCCTCGTATTCCTCATGGTCGTGGCGCAATTGACGGGCTCGGCAGGTTTGCTCCGGCATGCTAACGCGGCTGAGATAAGCGGAAACATTATTAAGGATGCAGCTATTACTATATTGGACGCGAGCGGCACGCCTGTAACCGAGGCGGTGTATGAGCAGGGCGCTAAGGTGAATCTAGATTTCAAATGGGAGCTTCCGAATGGACATGGCTATAAGGCGGACGACACGTTCACGTTCGACATTCCGGAGTCGTTCAAGCTCTATAGCGATTTTACGGCGCCATTGGTTCTGGAGGACGGCGGCGATGTGGGGCAATTCGCGGTCGACGCCAGCGAACATCGGATCGTCATGACGTTCAACGACTACATCGAAAATTATGACAACGTCAAAGGCACGATGCAGTTGAAGACGGAGTTCGACAAGCAGGTTATCCAAGGCAGCGTCGAGCAGGAAATCGTCATCAAAATCAAAGATTTCGAACGAAAGTTCCTCTTGTTATTCAAACCCGATACAACGTCCGTGATTGAGAAGAGAGGAACGCCAAACGGATATAACCCGACAAACATCACCTGGGCCATCGACGTCAACAAGGTGCTGAAAACGGTAGAAAACGCGGTCGTGACGGATCCGGTACCGGCTGGTCTCACGCTGGCCGATGCTGCAGGCGTCGAGGTGTACAAGCTGGCAAGCCAGTTGGATGGCACCGTTACGGAAGGCGCGAAGGTCGCCGCGGACGAATATACGGCGCTGGTCGAAGACGGCGTGCTGAAAGTCAGCTTCAAGAACGCCATCGATTCGGCCTATCGCGTAAAATTCACGACGCCGATTGCAGACGGAGCCAAAGCGTCCTTCGTGAACACGGCATCGTTCGCAGGCGACAACGAGGAGAGCAAGAGCGCTTCTGCGACCGTAACTCCATCCTACGGGCCATCACTCGGCAAACAATCGACGGCGTACAGCGCCGCAGATCAAAAGCTGAGCTGGGCAGTCCAATTTAACTATCGCGGATTGACGCTCCCCGCAGGCGCGGAATTAATCGATACGATTAAGAAGACGCAATCGTATGACGCAACCTCGGTCGCCGTGTACCCGGTAACGTTCGACTTAACCGGGAAGCCGACCAAGGGTACCGCGCTCGATCCATCCGCATATACGGTCGTGATCGATAATGCGGGCGCAACGAACAATTCGCTCAAGCTCACGTTCAAAAATAACATTTCGTCTGCTTATCGGATCGAATATGACACGTTCGCCAACGAACGCGTCGAAGCGAAAGACAAGATCACCAACGAAGTGACATGGGGGACGGAGAAGGCGGGCGCCAGCCGCGATATCGGCCAAGTCATCCTGTCCAAGTCGATCGCGGCGGTAGATTATCAGAACCAAACCCTGGACTGGAAAATCGTCGTCAACGGCGATAGCGCCACAATGACGAATGCCAAGCTGACGGATTGGTTTACGCAGGGCGGCATGAAAATCGTTCCGGGTTCCCTCTCGGTGAAAAGTCAAAGCGGGTTGGCGGATGCAGCTGTAAATGAGGCGACCATCGATCCGGCGTCCAAGGACGCGCGCCTGGAAGTGACGTTCAAACCCGTTATTAATGAACCTTATATTATCACTTATACCACGGAGTACAGCCAGGACTGGCTCGCATACGATTGGCGATTGGCGAGCAGTAACACAGCGTTCCCGAACAAGGCTGCCCTGACATGGGACGAGAAAGCTACCGCGGGCGAGCTGTCGGTCACGACGACTTTCACGCCGAACAACGCGACAAAAGGCAACGGTTATAAGTTCGGCTCCTACAATCCGGTCGATAAAACGATCGCTTGGACGATCGGCCTCAATTATAACCGCAAAACGTTGAACGAGGCGGTTTTGGAGGATACGCTCGAAGAGGGGCAGAAGCTGATTCCAGCATCTTTGGAGCTGCATGAGATGGTCGTACCGCTTAACGGCGAGCAGGTTAAGGGCAACCCGGTACCGGCCGAAGATTACGCGGTTGACTATGATGAGACTTCCGGGAAGCTGAAGCTAAGTTTTAAGAAAGTCATTGCGGAAGGTTATATCGTTACGTTCAGGACAAGCGCGGACGGGCTTGTTCTTGATAGCTCGATTACCAATACCGCTCAACTGAAGAATGGCGGGACGTTGGAGTCCAAGAATTGGACGGCGACGGTCACCATTCCCCATGGCGGCGAATATGTCAGCAAGAACGGCGCACAGGACGGATGGGATCTGAATTGGACGGTAGCAATCAACCGCGGTCAGTCGACGGTACAGCAAGCGACCGTGAAGGATAGCGCAAGCGCCGGCCAGATTTACGTGCCGGATTCGTTCCATGTCTACGAGACGATAATCGGCGCCAACGGCAGCGTCTCGAAGGCAAGCGGGGAGTTAACGAAAGGAACGGATTATTCGATTGTCATTACGCCGAAGGCGGATGGCGGCGAGACCTTCGAGTTGAAGTTCCTCAAGGAAATTAAAACCGCCTACATACTGGCGTACACAACGACGATGATTACGGCCGAGCATGGCGACAAAGTATCTAACGACGTGGAATTTACGGGCGAGAACATCAAAGTCGGCGTGACCGATACGACGAAGGAAATCATCATCGGTCTTTCCAGCGGTTCGGGCACTGGCAGCGGCGACCGCGGCTCGCTGACCGTATTGAAGCAGGATGAGGAGACGCAGGCCAAGTTGAGCGGTGCCGCTTTCGCCCTTTACCGGGTATCCGGCAGCGCCAAGACATTCGTGAAGTCGCTCTCGACGGATGCGGACGGCAAGGCTGTATTCCGCAATCTGCTCTCCGGCAGCTACATCTTGATCGAGACCGCCGCGCCTACGGGTTATGTGCTTGACGCAAAAGAGCATCCCGTCGCCTTAAGTGCGAAGGCCGCGCTCGAGGTCGTCATTACGAACAAGAAGACTCCTGTAACTCCGCCGGATCCGATTGAAGGTTCACTAACGATCGCGAAGAAGGACGCAGCGGATAACGCGATCGTGCTGAGCGGCGCCGTGTTCGAGCTGTACAGCGTAGCGGGTAATGTCCGCACGCCGGTGGCGACCCAAACCACAGGCGCCGACGGGTTTGCGAAGTTCGAGAAGCTCCCCATAGGCGGTTACGTCGCGGTGGAGAAGACGGCGCCAGCGGGCTATGAGCTGGACGGCAAGGACCATCCGGTCACGATTGCCGGCGCGGCCAACGTCGATTTGACCGTGACGAATAAGAAAATTACGGTCATCCCGCCTGTTGTCATCGAAGGCTCGCTGACGATCGCGAAGAAGGACGCGGCGGATAACGCGATCGTGCTGAGCGGCGCCGTGTTCGAGCTGTACAGCGTATCGGGTAATGTCCGCACGCGGGTGGCAACCCAAACCACAGGCGCCGATGGGAAAGCGAAGTTCGAGAAGCTTCCGCTAGGCAGCTACGTCGCAGTGGAGAAAACGGCGCCGGCGGGCTATGAGCTGGACGGCAAGGACCATCCGGTAACCATCGTCGGCACGACAAATGTAGATTTGACGGTGACCAATAAGAAACTCCCAACGCCAGGTCCAGGACCTGTCGATCCGGGGCCAACGGATCCCG
Organism: Paenibacillus aurantiacus; assembly: GCF_042431225.1. NCBI lineage: Bacteria > Bacillati > Bacillota > Bacilli > Caryophanales > Paenibacillaceae > Paenibacillus > Paenibacillus aurantiacus. The sequence goes on from NZ_JBHMDO010000009.1 coordinate 15,272, forward strand.
GATCAACGAGCCCGGGACCTACGAACCCGGGGACAACGGATCCCGGAACAACGAACCCAGGACCTACGAATCCGGGGACAGTGGACCCCGGAACAACAGATCCAGGCACGACGGATCCAGGCACAGTAAACCCTGGCACCAAGCCGACGCCCAAACCGATCAAGCCTCCTGTCGTGAGCGAGACGACGAAGCAGGACGAGATGATCGAGGGACAAGTCGAAGTACCGCTCGGCGGTACGGCTGTCGTGTCGAAGCAGCCGGACCATGGTACGGTCAAGGTCAATCCGGATGGCACCTGGGTCTATAAGCCGGATGCCGGCTTCGTGGGGAAAGACCGGATCTCCATTATCGTCAAGGATCCGGACGGAAATACGGAAGAGATTTTCATCGACATTACCGTGGATCCGATCCCGCTAGGCAATGATGAGCCGAATAGCGCGGCCAAACCTGTCGCGACTTTGCCGAAGACGGGCGAGGGCAGCCACTTGCCGATTCAGCTAGCGGGCTTGGCGCTCATCGTAGTCGGATTCGCTTTATTCCGCGTACGCGTATTCCGCGGCCGGAATTAGGGAAGAACAGGCACGCATTCATGACAAAGAGCCGCAGATTCCAAATCTGCGGCTCTTTGTCATGAGAAGCGAACGTCCGGAACCTCTGTGGACTTAAGGCAGCTAAGGAGACGCCTCTTCCATTGTACGCTTCAAAATGTCGATTTCCGTCGCCAGCGACGAGACGACCCGCTCTTCGATGCCATCGAGCATGGTAGCCGTGTCCATTTTGCGCTCGATCCCTTCAGCCAGCATTTTATTCCAAATGGCGGCTGCTTTCGTATCGAGCGGCGTCGGGACGAGCTCGGACATTCGGGCCACGAGCTCCTCGTGCAGCGCGTATACCGGCTGGTTGCCCATGTACGGATTGACGGAGGCGAGCTCCTTCGGATTGCCGCGCGCGGGCAGATAGGCCGGGACCGAGCCCGCCATGCCGTTCTTGCTGGATTCCGTGACGTAGAACTCGATGAACTTCCAGGCGAGCTCCTTATTCTTGCCTTCGGACGGCAAAATGAAGTTGGCGCTGTTCTGCCAGCCGTAGAGGCCGAACGGAAGCCGCGTCTCCCGCCATAGACCGGCGGATTCCGGCGCCCAAGCTTGGATTTGATCGCCGCCCCAGGTGCCCATATACATCATCGCGATGTTGCCCTTGCGTACGGCTTCCTCGCCGCTGGACGTCCAGACGTCGAGGTGCGCAGCCAAGTTGAGGTCGTTGATGACCTTGGCGATATCAATCGCTTCCTTGAACATGTCGTTGTTGCGCTGGAAGCGGAGCTCGTCGTCGAAGAAGCTTTGCGTGCGTTCGTAGTTCATGACGATTTCCGGATCCCATTGGGTCAAGTAGATGCCGTCCTTCTTCAGCGTCTTGGCCATGTTCAGCCAGTTGTCCGGCTCGGCCATGTATTCGCCGAGCGCCTCCGGTTCGGAAGGAAAGTCGTATTTGTCCATAATATCCTTGCGGTAATAAGTTACGATGGGCGAGCTGGAGAGCGGGAATCCGACGAGCCGCTTCCTATCCAACGACATATTGCTTCTCCATAACGCTTGGCTGAAATCCTTCTCATATACGCCGGCGTTATACGGCGGATCGAGCAGGTTCTCAAGGCCTTTAATCGAGGAGAAGGAGCCGAACTGTGTGCTGTCCACAAGCATGATATCCGGAACAGTGCCATCAGCCAGCGCCTGCAGGAACTCGTTCTCGTACGAAGCGTACAGGAAGTCCTTCACCGTCACCTTCACATTCGGATACAGCTTCTGAAATTGCGGAATCAGCTTGTCGAAGCCTTTGTAGTAGACCCACAGCGTAAGCTCTGCGCTTATGTTCGGGTCGATGGCTTCCGTTTCTTGCGTGGTCGCGGCCGCGGCCTCGTCCTCCACGCCGAGCTGCTTCGTTCCGGCGCCAGGAGCGAAGCACCCGGTCAGCATGGCCGCGAGCATCGCTGCGATAAGCGTTATGCCGAAGCGATGTATATTGCGTTTTTTCACGATATTTCCTCCCGATTTTCCTCAGCGTTCATTTGCAAAAAGGCTGCGAATTCATCGGCCGGTAGCGGCCGGCTGATCCAATAGCCCTGCGCTTCTTCGCACTGGAGCTTCTCAATGTACCGGTAGTCCTCCGGGGTCTCGATGCCTTCGACGACAACATGCAGCTGCAGGCTGCGCAGCAGCTCGGCAATGGCGCCGACGATGCGCGATTTCTTCGGATCGTGCACGATCCCTTTCATGAATGTCCGATCAAGCTTGACCTCGTCGACAGGCAGGCGCTGCAGCTGGCTCAAGGAGGAATAGCCGGTGCCGAAATCGTCGATCGAGACGCGAAGGCCGAGCGCGCGAAGCGCCTCGAGCTGCGCGACGACTTTGTCGTGATTGCGAATGAAGATGCCCTCCGTAATCTCGAGCGTCAACAGCCGGAGATCCATCCCCGTCTCGTCGGCGATCGCTCGAATGAGCTGCGGCAGTTCGCCCTGCTCGAAATGGCGGCCGGAAATGTTGACGGCGACCGGCAGCTGCGGCATGCCCTGCCGTGCCCACTGCTGATTCTGCCGGCAGGCTTCCCGGATAACCCAGGCGTCGATCTCGGCGATCATGCCGGAGGTCTCCGCTAGCGGGATGAAACGGTCCGGCGGGATGAGGCCCAGATTCGGATGGTACCAGCGGATAAGCGCTTCTACGCCGCTGATGCGGCCGGTGGCCACCTCGATCTTCGGCTGGTAGTGCAGCTTAAACTCGCCGGCGCGGATCGCGCCACGCAGTCCGTTCTCCAGCTGCATTCTCTCCGCGAGGGATTGGTTCATCTCGTCGTCGAAAAACCGGTAGCAGCTTGTCCCCTGCTCCTTCGCCTGGTACATCGCCATGTCGGCGTGCTTGAGCAGGGAATCGTGATCGCGGCTGTCACGCGGGTAGACGCTGATGCCCAGGCTCACGGAGACGTACAGCTCGGTTCCAGCCAGCGGGATGGCGTCGTTGAATGTGCGGCAGATCGCATCTGCGGTCTCATGCAGCAGCGCCTCGTCCTCATAGACGAGCACGAAGACGAACTCGTCGCCTCCAAGGCGGAAAATGCGGCATTGCTCGGATTCGAAGCGGGAGAAGCGCTCCGCGACACGCTGCAGCAGCTCGTCGCCCGTGGCGTGGCCCATCGTGTCGTTGATCTGCTTGAACCGGTTCAAGTCTGCGAACATGACCGCTACCGAAGGGCCGGCTTGATGCTCCTCCAGCATGCGCAGCAGGTGGTCCGAGAAGTGAATCCGGTTCGGTAAGCCGGTCAGGCCGTCGTAGTACGCCAGATGCTGAAGCTTCTCTTCGGAGACCAACAGCTTGGCGGTCTGTTCCTTGAGCTTGCTGTTGGCATCCGAGGATTCCTGGAACAGCTTGAACAAGTCTCGCGACATATGCTGGAAGTTCTGAATGAGCGAGTTGAACTCGATAATGCCGCTGGACGGCCATTCGAGCGTCTCCATCCGTTTGAGCCGATCAGGCAAGTTCGCGGTGCTCGCCGCAAGCTCCGTAATCGTGCCGGTCAGCATGCGCCCGAACAGCAGCACAAGTACCGTGACACCGAGCGCGCATAGCATCAGGTTCAGGAAATGGTAGAAGTATTCCTCGTAGATCGTGTCGAGGAACGGGCCGAGCGGCGTATCGATATAGATCGTTATGGAGGCCTGAGGGACTTCCTGAATGTACAGGTAACCGGCATCCTGCCACGTTTGGCGGATATGGGCGTTGGCCGGCAGGGTTAAGTAGAACCGGTCGGTGAATTGCTTCTGGATATCGGCCTGAAGCCGGGTGAACTTCAGCCCGTACGGAGAACCCTGACTATCGGCGATAATCCGGTTCTGTTTGTCGGTGACGGTGATGATTGACGTGCCTTCGCTCGTGTATTTGTCGATCATGTTCTGCAGGTAACCGATTTGGATGTCGGAGCCGAGTTTCATCGAACGGTAATCCTCGGCGGTCCAGCGGCCAAGCTCTTCCTTGATGCTGCTGGCGGTTCCTTCCGACTGGTGCAGCGTATTGCGTTCCAAGGTGTCGGTAATGTTCGTGCTGCCGATGGACAAATACATGAGATAGGGAACGAAGATCATGAAAAGCGTGAAGTGGGCCAGCGCTTGCTTCAAGTGAATGGGCTGTCTTGTCTTCGGGGTGATTCGGAGCCAGAACGGCAAATATTTGACCACGATTCCGGCGAGCGTGGCGTTGATCAGGCTGTTCGTCGCTCCGACGAGCAGCGCTAGAATAATTTCGGACGTTTGATGATCGGTCACGTGCAGCACGAACGCCGCCGGAAGGGCAATCGCCGCCCAGAAGCAGGCGTCCCAGAAGAAGAGCGGCTTGGTGCTGTTGCGGCTAAGGAGCCCGACGGCCAGCAGCTCGGCAAGGTGGACGAACACGAAGGCGGATTTGCCGAACAGGATCATGCAGACGCCATCGACCACTAGCGCGCCAAGCGCCACATACCGGAGCCGCAGGAGGCCGATGGAGGCGAATAGCACCACGCCGCCGAAGGAGAGCGAGATGCCGTAGACGAGGGAAAGCGGCCGGCTCTCGAGGATGACGGCCAGCAGGATGACAGCGATGAAGATGGCCCATTTGCGAGCGTTGAGATGGCGAAGAAGAACTTGTCCCTCCACGATGGCTCCTCCTGCACGGTGAAATAATGAACGTGAACCCCATACATGCTTGTAAAAAAAATCAGGGGAATGCCTTGGGCATCCCCCTGATTCGAAAGGTTTCAAGAGATCGTTGCAGCCCGGCGATCATACTTGAATTTCAGATCCGTGGCTTTGCGTCCTATGCTTTCGCATAGTTTGCCCAATATGCAATTCATGAATGACTAGATTGCTAGGTTCTAAGTACTAGGACTGGTAAGCTTAATTGTAGAGGAATTGCAAAGCCAACTCAATGGTAATTGTTGATCGAAGTTATATTTTCTGTGGAACCTTCCTTTTTTCCTGCTAACCTAAAAAAAAGTTTGTGCGAATCTTCTTCACAGCTGCGAAAACAGGGTTGAAGGCGCCTCGAAGGGGTCGTAGAATTGGGGGTGTATTTGGATTAAGGTGGAATTATAGGGGGGTGTTCGGATGAAGATCGAGTTTCTGGGTACGGGCGGCGCGGTGACGATCCCCAGACCGATGTGCCGCTGCCATGTGTGCGTGGAGGCAAGGAAACGGGGCGTGCCGTACAGCCGATCGGGGCCGGGCGTCTATGTGCATGGGCCGAATCTGCTCATTGATACGTCGGAGGATATTTATATGCAGCTGAACCGATCGGGCGTGGAGCGGATCGACGCGGTCACCTACTCGCATTGGCACCCCGACCACGTGATGGGGCGGCGCGTGCTGGAGAGCATGAGCGGCGACTTTCGAAGATGGCCGCCTGACGTCAAGCCATGCGATGTTATCTTGCCGGAGCAGGTCGCGGCGGATTTCGAGGAGCGACTGGCTGGCGCGGAGCATCTCCGTTATTTCGAGAGCCAAGGCTTCATACGGCAGCGGACGCTGACAGACGGCGAGTCCTACTCGTCGAACGGTGCGGTGATCACGCCGATCCGTCTGGCGGAAGATTACGTGTACGCGTTCTCGATCGCCGAATCGGACAAGCGCGCCTTGATCGCGATGGATGAAATGTTCGGATGGGTACCGGACCCGGATCTGGCGGGCGTAGATCTCGCGGTGCTGCCGGCGGGCATCTTCGAGCACCATCCGATTACGGGAGAACGGCAGATCCATGAAGCCCACCCGGTACTGAAGATGGAGGCAACGTTCGCGCAGACGCTTGCGATTATCGAGCGGTTGAATCCCCGCCTGACGCTGCTGACGCATATCGAGGAGATGGACGGGCTCGGTTACGACGACTTGCAGCAGGTAGAGGCGTTGCTTGCGGAGAGCGGCCGGAACATCAAGTTCGCCTATGATACGCTCGTCGTCGAGGTGTGAAGCGAGGGATGGCGGCCAGATGAAGGCTGTCGCCACGTTTCAAGAGGAGGGGGACGCATGCTGCTGCTCCAAGGCGTAACGGGTTTCGGCGAGCGGGAAGAGGGAAGCAGTGCGCATACGAATGCGGGAGCGCGGTTTAAGGCTTTTTGTTATGATGCTGCCAGATTGTTAGGCTCGGAGGTGGTGTTGATCGAGCAGCCCAAGCTGCTTAAACGAAATTATCACCGTGCTTTCCTTAGGCACTCCAAGGGGAGTTTCGACCTCCTGCTGCACGAGGTTTATCCGTGGGTGGCCTGCGCTTCTTCCGTCGCTTGGTCAGCAATCGAATTCGTGGATCTGCCGCTCGTCATCGGGGCGATGCCGGCGCTAGACGATGCGTATGAATTGTTGACTGTGCGCGAGTTGAACGAGGCGTTGTTGATTGACGAGCGAACTCGCTCCGTATTGAATGACAATCGGCTTCACAAGGCGGATTTGGAACAGATTTTGTATTGGAAGCCGAGGACGGTCGGGGAAGTCGTGTTTAACTGTTGGGATTGAATACAAGAGTAGTTAATAAGGACGAACCGCTCTCGAATGAGAGTGGTTTTTTAATGGGAATCGTTGTAAAATAACTTCTACAAATGAAACTTAGTTTCAAATGATGAAACTGTAAGGGGCGGATCAAATGGCTTATCATTTCGACGGCATTGATCATGTGCAGTTAGCGGCGCCGGAAGGCTGCGAGGAAGAGGCGCGGCGTTTCTTCGGCGGGCTGCTCGGCTGGCCGGAAATTCAGAAGCCGGTGCCGCTGCGCGCCCGAGGCGGAGCATGGTTCCAATGCGGCGCGCATCAAGTGCACATCGGCGTTCAGAAGGATTTCGTCCCGGCGGCCAAGGCGCACCCTGCCTTTCATGTGCGGGGACTGGACCAGCTCAAAGTCAGACTGCTGGAGCGGGGAACGGCCGTCATCGACGACGATGCGCGGACGGAGGAAGGGGTCGCGAGATTCTACGTCCTAGATCCGTTCGGCAACCGGCTGGAGTTCATGGAGCAGGCGCGCTAGAGGAAGTACCCGTGCTGCAAGAACGAAGTACATGCCAGGACGGCTCAAAGTCCGATTGGGTGATGACCTATTATACGTGACACGAAAAAAGAGTCCGGGAAGCATATTCATGCTCCGGACTCTTTGGTATGCATCCCTTCATCGCCTAGCTCAGATGAAACTCTTTCATCTTATTATAAAGCGTCCCGCGCGAGATGCCGAGCAGCTTGGCGGCAGCGCTCTTGTTGCCGAACGTCTTGCCGAGCGCTTCTTCGATGAGCGCAATCTCGTCTTCCTGCGTCAATGCCGGCTTCAGCGCCTTGCGTTCGTAGAAGCCGGACTCCTCGTCCGAGGCATCGTGCTGCAGCTGATCACGCTGGAGCGCCTCCGGCAGCAGGTCCATCGTGATCCGTTCGCCGTCGCACAGAATGATGCAGCGTTCGATGACGTTGCGCAGCTCGCGCAGATTGCCAGGCCACTGGTAGCTCATAAAGGCGACCATGACGCCGGGATCGAAGGCCGGGATCGGCTTCTGATATTGAAGCGCATAATCGCGGACGTACAATTGGGACATCGACGGGATGTCCTCCTTGCGCTCCCGCAGCGGCGGGATGGCGATCGAGACGATGTTGAACGCGTAGTACAGGTCGTCCCGGAACGCGCGCGCGGCGACCATGTCCGCCAGCTGCTGGTCGGTCGCGGCAATGACGCGCGCCTCGATGCGAACCGGCGTCTCGGCGCCGCTGCGGGTGACGAGACGGGTCTGCATCGCTTGATAGAGCTTCGCTTGAATCTCCACCGGCAGCTTGTCAATCTCGTTCAGGAACAGCGTCCCGCCCGCGGCGGCTTCAAGCGCCCCCGCTTTGCCGGTGTCCTGCCCGGAGAACGTGCCGCCTTGATAGCCGAACAGCTCGATATCGAGCAAGCCGGGCGGGATGGAGCCGCAGTTGACGATGACGAACGGCTGGTCGGCTCTCGGGCTGGCATGGTGGATCGCCGTGGCGAACTGCTCCTTGCCCGTACCGGACTCGCCGACGAGCAGGAAGGGAGCCGAGGCGCCGGCGACTTTGCGCGCGAGGCCGATCGCCTTGTTGATCGCGCTCCCTTTGCCCTTGATGCCGCCGAACGGATCGTCGCTGCTGCCGGCCAGCTCCGCGGGCGCCGGCTGCACATTCGTCAGCTCGTCGTTCAGCTTCACCAGATGGGTGATGTCCTGCTCGGTGGCGATACTCGCGATAATGCGGCCATTCATGTCGTAGATCGGAGAAGCGTTAATAAGCACGTGCGTATCCGGCCGCGGACGATGATAAGCGCCGCGAAGCATTCGGCCTTCGTCGAGAATGCGCAGCACCATCAGCGCCTCGGGATCAAAGTGCTCGCCGATGCGCCGTCCGAGAATGTCTTCCTTCGGGATGCCATAAATCTCCTCGGCGTTGCCATTCCAGCAAATGACGGTGCCGCTGCGGTCGACGACGGTCACCGCGTCAGTCACGGTCTCGGCGAGCGTGGCAAAATACGCGTCCAGCCGCGCAAGCTCGGTCAGCGCCGCGCGCACGAGGCTGCCGAGCGGGCACGAGCCGAGCAGCTCCCCGTTCTCGCCCTGGACGATGATCAGCCGGGAGACGTCGTCTGGAATCTCGGCCAGCGCCGCGTTAAGCGCCCGCAGATCATTCGTATACGGCAGAATGAACGAGGCGAGGTGCGTTTTGCCCGTGATGTATTCGCTGATCGTTCCCGTCAGGGAGTCTTGAAAGTAGCAGAGGTCCTTGGGCGTAAACACGTAGGATCGCGCGTCCGTCGTGACGCAAGCGTCCAGCCCGCGCCCGAGCAGATCGACCAATTCTCCAAGGCCAGCTTGCGGGCGAACGATCTCGAAAGAATGGATCGGTAATTGTTCAATCTTGAACATTGGTAACCTCACATCAATGTGTATTTCTATCAATTTACCATGCGCCCTTTATCATTTACAACAAGCTACCGAGCGATTCGACAATAATTTTCCAATTGAGCGAATGTAAAACAATGAACACTGAACTGTACAAATATACAAAATTGTTGAATTATTATGTACAAATCTTGAATACCTATTGTATACTACATGTGTGTTACGTTAACTGACATCCAATACGGGGGACTAGGGAGGTGAGCTGCACAACTTGGACATCGCTTGTTAGCTGTACTGAAAAGAAACGGGTTTGAGCAGAAACAAGAAGCAGCGATTCTAGAGGAGGATGACCAGTTCATGGCCCAACTTAGCACGGCAGATGCCCAGCAGCAGACCGTGGCGCGCAAGACGAGCGTTAAGGCGCTCATCGCCAGCCTCATCGGAAGCTCCATTGAATGGTTCGACTATTTCCTGTATGGCACGGCGGCGTCGCTCGTATTCAGCAAATTATTTTTTCCCTCGGAGGATGCGGTCGTCAGCCTGCTGCTTTCGTATCTGACCTTTGCGCTGCCGTTCTTCATTCGTCCGCTTGGGGGCATTATTTTCAGCCATATCGGGGACAAGATCGGCCGTAAGAAGACGCTCGTCATGACGCTGTCCCTCATGGGCGGGTCGACCGTCCTGATCGGCTTGCTGCCGGATTATAACGCGATCGGCGTTTGGGCGCCTATACTGCTCATCACGATGCGCTGTATCCAGGGACTCGGCATTGGCGGCGAATGGGGCGGCGCTCTGTTGCTGGCCGTCGAATACTCGGGCAAGAACAACCGGGGGTTCTTCGGCAGCATTCCGCAGATGGGGGTCACCATCGGCATGCTGCTTGGCACGCTCGCGTTGTCGCTGACGAGCATGCTGCCGGACGATGCATTCCTGTCATGGGGCTGGCGAGTGCCTTTCATTATGAGCGCGGTGCTCGTGTTCATCGGCCTATGGATTCGCGGCGGGCTCGACGAGACGCCGGCATTCAAGGAAAGCAAGGAAAGCGGCGAAGTGTCCCGCGTGCCGCTGCTCGACACGCTGCGCTATCATTGGAAGTCCGTCCTGATCGCCGTCGGCGCGAAAGTCGTGGAGACCGGACCGTTCTACATATTCGGCACCTTCGTCATCGCTTATGCGACGACCTATCTGGATTACGAACGGACCGATGCGCTGAATGCGGTTCTGATCGCGGCGCTGGTCGCGACGGTCATCATTCCTTACATGGGCAAGCTGTCCGACAAAGTCGGGCGCAAACCGCTGTACATCGGCGGTACGATCGCCATCATGGTCTATGCGTTCCCATACTTCTATCTGCTGTCGCTCAAGTCGGTGTTCATGCTGACGATTGCGACAATTATCGGATTGGGCATTCTGTGGGCGCCGATAACGGCGGTGCTCGGCACGATGTTCTCGGAGATATTCAGTACGAAGGTCCGGTACACGGGCGTCAGTCTCGGCTATCAGCTCGGCGCGGCATTGGCAGGCGGCACGGCGCCGCTCATCGCGACCTATCTGCTTGAGGAATTCAATGATTCGTGGGTACCGGTCGCCATCTACATGATCGTCACGGGCTTGATCTCGATTATTGCGATTAGCGCGGCGAAGGACAGACGGCAGGAAGAACTGTAATTTTACGCCCTTATACTTTAGTGTATTACAGCATCATTGTGGTAGTAGGGAAGAGGCTGCGTCGCTTGGGGAAGCGTGCTTTCTCAGAGACGCGGCTTCTTTTATGGGAAAAAGTGTTCAATAATGAACACTTTAATTGTAATTATGGTATTTATGTTCAATTTAAAAATATACATGTACAACGTGAACATATTGTGTATAATCGGAGTATAACGTGTTAAGGCAGGTGTGACACCATGGAAACGGTTATGCGGAATATGTTTCTGAAGCTGGCGAAGAACCGTCCGGCGAACAAACTGGCCAAACGGTACGGCTTGCGCTTCGGCGCGCAGCGCTTCGTGGCCGGAGAGACGATCAAGCATTCGATCGATGCGGTTAAGCAGCTGAATGCCAGCGGTCGCGTCGTGACGCTCGATCACTTGGGCGAGTTCGTGTTCACGGAGGAAGAAGCGAAGGAATCGGCGACGATGTGTCTGCTTACGCTCGACGCGATTCATCAGGCTGGCGTGAGCGCGAACCTCTCGCTCAAGATGACGTCGCTTGGCCTCGATATCAGCCGCGAGCTGTGCATGCGCAACATGCGGGACATTCTGACCCGCGCGCGGTCGTACGGCAATTTCGTCCGCATCGACATGGAAGATTATGCGCACTGCCAGATGTCGCTCGATATTTACCGCGAGCTGCGCCAAGAGTTCGATAATGTAGGCATCGTCATCCAAGCGTACCTGTACCGGACGGAACAGGACATCGCGGATCTGAACGAGCTGAAGGCTAACCTTCGCCTCGTGAAAGGCGCCTACAAGGAGTCGCCGAAGGTCGCGTTCCCCGAGAAGGCGGACGTCGACAACAACTTTAAGCACATCATTCGCCAGCATCTATTGAACGGCAATTATGCCGCGATCGCGACGCACGACGAGACGATGATCCAATACGCCAAAGAGATCGTTCGGGAATATGGTATACCAAACGACCGATTCGAATTCCAGATGCTCTACGGCATTTGCGAAGATTTGCAGAAGAAGCTGGTAGCCGAAGGCTATAAGGTGCGCGTCTACGTTCCGTACGGGAACGATTGGTTCGGCTATTTCATGCGCCGCTTGGCGGAACGTCCCGCCAATGTCTGGTTCGTGCTCAAAAATATGTTCAAATAAGGAGAGTGTCCATACATGAGTATCCTCACGCCAAACGAAGCATTCCGCAACGAGCCGTTCGTGAACTTCGCCCTCGAAGAGAATAAGCAGGCGATGCTCGCTGCGATCGCGAAGGTCAAAGCACGTCTGGGCCGCGAATACCCGCTGCATATCGGCGCGGAGAAGATCGTCACCGAGGCGAAAATCAAATCGATCAACCCGGGCAACGTGGATGAAGTGATCGGTTATGTGAGCAAAGCGGATCAAGCGCTTGCCGAGCAGGCGATGCAGACGGCGCTCGCCACGTTCGAGACGTGGAAGAAGGTGCCGGTCGCCGAGCGCGCCGAGTACCTGTTCAAGGCCGCGGCGATCATGCGCGAGCGCAAGCACGAGTTCTCCGCGATGATGGTGCTCGAAGCAGGCAAAAACTACGCCGAAGCGGACGCCGACACGGCGGAAGCGATCGACTTCATGGAATTCTACGCGCGTGAGATGCTGCGTCTGGCGGCAACGAATGAGCACCAGCCGCTGACGCCGGTCGCCGGCGAAGACAACAAGCTGACCTACATTCCGCTTGGCGTCGGCATCGTCATTCCGCCGTGGAACTTCCCGCTGGCGATCTGCGTCGGCATGTCGACAGCCGCGATCGTATCGGGCAACACGATTCTGCTGAAGCCGGCTTCCACGACCCCGGTCATCGCGCACATGTTCGTCGAGCTGATGGAAGAAGTCGGCCTGCCGGCAGGCGTGCTCAACTTCGTGCCGGGCAGCGGCGCCGAGGTGGGCGACTACTTGACGACGCATCCGAAGACGCGTTTCGTCAGCTTCACGGGCTCGAAGGAAATCGGCCTGCGCATTAGCCGTCTGGCGGCCGACACCGCGCCTGGTCAGATCTGGATCAAGCGTCTCGTCGCGGAGATGGGGGGAAAGGACGGGATCGTCGTGGACGAGACGGCTGATCTGGACGCGGCCGCGCAAGCGATCGTCGCTTCCGCTTTCGGCTTCCAAGGGCAGAAGTGCTCGGCGGGTTCCCGCGCATTCATCGTGGAGTCCGTCTATGAAGAAGTCGTCGAGAAGGTCGCCGCGCTGACGAAGCAGATCCAGTCCGGTCTTCCGGAGCAGAACTTCGCGGCGGGTCCGGTCATCGACCAAGGCTCCTACGACAAGATCCTTGGCTACATCGAGATCGGCAAGAACGAAGGCCGCTTGATCGCCGGCGGCGGCAAAGCCGAAGGCAACGGCTATTACATCCAGCCAACGGTATTCGCCGACGTGGACGGCAAAGCGCGCATTATGCAGGAGGAGATTTTCGGACCGGTGCTGGCGCTGGGCAAGGCGAAGGACTGGCGCGAAGCGATCGAGGTGTATAACGACACGGAGTTCGGCTTGACCGGCGCGTTCTTCTCGAAGGACGAGGGCCGCATCGAAGAAGCGCTCGAGACGATGCACTGCGGCAACCTGTACGTCAACCGCAAATGCACCGGCGCGCTTGTGGGCGCGCATCCGTTCGGCGGCTTCAATATGTCAGGCACGGATTCCAAGGCGGGCGGTTATGACTACCTGCTGCTCTTCACGCAAGCCAAAATGACATCCCGCAAGTTGTAATTACCATATGAGCCCTTGCTTCTACGCGATTCAAGGGCTCTTTCTTGACTCGACTCAACCTAACTCGACTGTCGAAGGGGATATCCGGATGATGGACCAGACAAGCAGCTTGCCCATGGATGCGGCGAATACGGCGGATAAGAAGCAGGCGGATACCGAAAACATGGATTTGTTCACGCGGACCCAACAAACGATACATACGGCGCTTCAATACTTGGGCTGTGACGAAGGGATGTACGAATTGCTCAAGGCGCCGCTGCGCGTCCTGACCGTGCGCATCCCGGTCAAGATGGACGACGGCACGGTGAAAGTGTTCACTGGCTACCGGGCGCAGCACAACGACGCGGTAGGACCGACCAAAGGCGGCGTGCGCTTCCATCCGGACGTCACAGAGGATGAAGTGAAAGCGCTCTCGATGTGGATGAGCATCAAATGCGGCCTGACCAATCTGCCGTACGGCGGCGGCAAAGGCGGCATCCAGTGCGATCCGCGCTCGATGTCCTTCCGCGAGCTCGAGCGTCTCAGCCGCGGCTACGTCCGCGCGATCAGCCAGCTGGTCGGCCCGACGAAGGATATCCCGGCGCCGGACGTGTTCACGAACTCCCAGGTGATGGCATGGATGATGGACGAATACAGCCGTATCCGCGAGTTCGATTCGCCGGGCTTCATCACGGGCAAGCCGCTTGTCCTCGGCGGATCGCAAGGGCGGGAATCGTCGACGGCGCTCGGCGTGACGATCGTGCTGAAGGAAGCGGCGAAGCTGGCCGGCATTCCGCTCGAAGGAGCGCGCGTCGTGATCCAGGGCTTCGGCAACGCGGGCAGCTTCCTGGCCAAATTCCTGCATGACGCCGGCGCGAAGATCGTCGGCATTGCCGACGCGGTTGGCGCGTTGTATAACGAAGATGGTCTCGACATCGACCATCTGCTGGACCGCCGCGACTCCTTCGGCACGGTGACCAATCTGTTCCCGAACCGGATCACGAACGCCGAGCTGCTGATGAAGCCGTGCGACATCCTTGTCCCCGCGGCGATCGAGAACCAAATAACGGAAGCGAACGCGGGGCAGATCCAAGCGCGCATCGTCGTGGAGGCGGCGAACGGACCGACGACGTCGAAGGCGACGGACATCCTGACCGAGCGCGGGATCATGCTCGTGCCGGACGTGCTTGCCAGCGCGGGCGGCGTGGTCGTATCCTATTTTGAGTGGGTACAAAATAATCAAGGCTACTATTGGTCTGAAGACGAGGTCAACCGCAAGTTGACCGAACTGTTGATCGCTTCGTTTCATCAGGTGCACCAGACCGCGCAGACCAAGCGCGTCAACATGCGGCTCGCCGCGTATATCGTGGGGCTGCGCAGGATGACGGAGGCGGTCCGATGGAGAGGGTGGGTGTAAAGAACGGATAACCGTCAAACTGGTGGCTTCGCAACCGAGAATGTTCTTTCGATCGCTGTTGTTTACCGGATTCTTTCGATGGAATAGGCTAAGGTATGAATCCGGACACAAGCGGGTGATTGGTTTGCATCCATATGACAAGGATGCAGCATTCAACCAACTTCAGAATCATTCTCTTTTGTTCCGCACTAGGTTGACCGTTTCTTTCATCAAAACCCGAGTAGGCAAATAAGGAGGAACCAACATGGCACAGACCAGCATTATTTTGCGCGTGGAGTTGAACCACGCTTTGGTAAGTTTCGGGGATGTGGCGGCGACGATCAGCCGCGCTGGCGGCGACATTACGTCGATCGACGTTATTCGTCCGGGCAAGGAGTCGTCCGTGCGCGACATTACGGTCGACGTGGCGGACACGAAGGAGTCGACGATCGTCGACTCGCTGAAGGCGCAGGCGGGCATTAAGCTTATCAACGTCTCCGACCGGACGTTTCTCGTCCACCTGGGCGGGAAGGTCGAGGTGACGCCGAAGCTGCCGATTAAGAACCGCGACGACCTCTCCCGTGTCTATACGCCGGGCGTAGCTCGGGTGTGCACCGCGATCGCCGAGAATCCGGACAAAGCCTACTCGCTGACGATTAAGCGCAATACGGTCGCGGTCATTAGCGACGGCACGGCGGTGCTCGGCCTTGGCGATATCGGGCCGCACGCGGCGGCGCCGGTCATGGAGGGCAAGGCGATGCTGTTCAAGCAGCTGGCCGATGTGGACGCGTTCCCGATCTGCCTCGATACGAAGGATACCGAGGAGATCATCCGCACGATCAAGGCGATCAGCCCGATCTTCGGCGGGATCAACCTCGAGGATATCAGTTCGCCGCGCTGCTTCGAGATCGAACGTCGGTTGGCCGAAGAGCTGGATATGCCGGTGTTCCATGACGATCAGCACGGCACGGCCGTCGTCGTCATCGCGGGTCTGCTCAACGCGCTCAAGGTGACCGGCAAGCGGATCGGCAATATCCGCGTCGTCGTCAACGGCATCGGCGCGGCGGGCGTCTCCATTTGCAAAATGCTGCTGAATGCCGGCGTGACGCGCCTTGTGCCGGTCGACCGCGAAGGCGCGATCGTGCGCGGCGGCCAATATGAATACCCGATGTGGCAGTGGCTTGCTGACCAGCCGCAGGTCGAAGACCGTCCGGGCACGCTGAAGGAGCTGATCGAAGGCGCGGACGTATTCATCGGCGTCTCGCGCGGCAATCTGCTCGGCGGCGACGATGTGTTGCGGATGGCGGCGGACCCGATCGTCTTCGCCATGGCGAATCCCGTGCCGGAGATTGCGCCGGAGGAGGCGCTGCCGCATACGGCCGTCTTCGCGACCGGACGCAGCGACTATCCGAACCAGATCAACAACGTGCTTGTGTTCCCGGGCATCTTCCGCGGCGTGCTCGACTGCCGCGCGCGGGTGATCAACGAGCCGATGAAGCTGGCGGCGGCGCGCGCGATCGCGGCCGTCATTTCGGAGAACGAGCTGAACGAGCAGTATATCATTCCGAGTATCTTTAACGAGAAGGTCGTGCAGAACGTGCGGAAGGCGGTCATCGAGACCGCGATCCTGACCGGCGTGTCGCGCCGGGTACCGCCGGACTTCCGCTAAGCGTAGAAGAGGAGAGATCGCCAGATGGCGGTCTCTTTTTGCATGCAATCTCATGTTGCGAACCATCCTTTGCCTAATTTAGATTGGAGCCGGATTCGATATACGGTACGATCGGGAGAAGACGAGGAGAGGGAGGACGACAGCTATGCTGAAGTTTAGAGAGATGGCGGAGACGGATTACGACGTCATGATCGGTCTGTGGCGCGGCGTGGAAGGATTGGAGATCAGCGGAGCGGACTCGCGCGAGGGGATTACGGCTTACTTGGCGCGAAACCCGGGCATGAGCTTCGTCGCGGAAGCGGAGGGGCGGATCGTCGGTACGATCTTGGGCGGTCACGATGGCCGTCGCGGATTCATCTATCATCTGGCGGTCGATCCGGCCTGCCGGGGACAGCGGATCGGCACCGAGCTGACTGAGCGCTGTCTGCGCGCGATCGCAGCGGACGGCATCGAGAAGTGCCATATTTTCGTCAAGTCGGACAACGCGATCGGACAAGGCTTCTGGGCGCGGGCTGGCTGGGCAAAACGATCAGGCTTCGACGTATTCTCTCGCGACACGGTCGTTCTGGAGCTGATCCGGGCAGAGGAGCGATAAGATGGAGGAGGCGATCGCCCGGAGCATCCGGGAGGACGAGTTGGCGGAGCTGCTGGCGCTATACCGGCACATGCACGAGCACGATCCGGACATTCTCGGCGAACCTTGGCTGGACGAGCTATGGCGCGGCATGCTGGATGACCCGAGCATGGACATCATCGTGGTGGAACAGGCGGGTAAGCTGGTGTCGACCTGCGTGCTGTCCGTCATCCGCAATTTGACGCGCGGCGGCAGGCCATATGCCTTGATCGAGAACGTCGTCACCCATCGGGATTACCGGCAAAGAGGCTTCGCCCGCCTGGCGCTGAACCGGGCCGTGGAGAACGCGCGGACGCGAGGCTGCTATAAGGTGATGCTTCAGACGGGATCGAAGCGGGAGGAAGTTCACCGGTTCTACGAGAGGTGCGGGTTTACGAAGGGGGTCAAAACCGGGTTTATCCGGAAATTCGATTGAAGCGCGGCTTGACCGCTTGGCGGCGAGTCGTGCACGCCTGACGGGCGTTCGCGGCCAACGAAGAAGACCGTTCCGGGGAGGAACGGTCTTCTTCGTTATAAATGTCGACAAGTAGGCAGGATGCCCGCAAGAAGGGGAGAGCGCGCGGGGCCCTGTCGATCGGATTTGCGGAGGGGGAGTGTCGATGCATTTCCGCGGCGGGGGGAACTAACTTACGGGAAGCAAAGAGGTACACGCGCTCGACGGGGTAAGCCTTGCCAACCCTCGGGCCGGCGTTCTTTCGATGTGTTCAACTTACCATGGTAACGGGGACGTTGTGTACTATACCGCGGTATAAATGTGAGGTTATACTTGGAAGACATAGGCCAAGATGGCGGCATTCGATGCGGGATAGGCGGGGGAGAGCGGAATGAACGTGGATGGTATGCGATGGGAAGAAGGGACCGGCATGCCCGGCTGGGCGGCGGAGATCGCCTTCGACGAGGCGGAAGAAGCCTATCTGGTCGGCCGCGGGGAGGAAAGAGCGAGGTTCGAGCGTTTCGTGCGCGGCGAGTCCGACGAGAAGCGGGTGTGGAATCTATATGGCACCGGAGGCGTCGGGAAAAGCACGCTGCTGGATGCTTTTCGAAGACAGGCGCGCAGACAAGGGGCTGCTTTCTATTTGCTGGATAGCCGCGATTTCGTTCATACGGGCGGGGCATTCTGCCGCAAGATGCTCGAACTGATGCGGCGCAGCGGAGGAGCGACCGACGGTGACGAAGAGGCGCTGCGTGAAGTTGTCGATGGGCTGAACAAGCTGGCGAAGGACCGCCGGGTCGTCGTCGCGATCGATACGTTCGAGGAGACGGGCCTGCTGCAGGAGTGGCTCAGAGATCAGTTTCTGCGCAAACTTGCCTCGGGCATTCTGGTCGTGCTGGCAGGACGGCATCCGCTGAAAGGACCGTGGTTGCTGTCTCCGGCGTGGCGTGAGCGCACGTTATGGATGCCCGTCGGTCACCTGGAGCGGGCGGACGTCATCGATTACGCGCGCCGATGCGGCATTGTAAGCGCGGATCAGGCAGAATATGTGTGGGAACGGACGCAAGGACATGGACTGTCGCTTGCGCTCGCCGTTTCATCCGCGCTCCTGGGAACCGAGGGACCGATCGGGTCGGTTGGCTGGTCGTCGGAGCTGGCATCCCTGTGGCTGAAAGAAGTGCCGGACGAGGAGCTTCGGACATTGGTAGAAGCGGCGTCGCTACTGCGGCTTTTTCATCAGGAGCTGCTGGCGTACGTTGTGGAGCGGGAGGTGAATGATGAGGCGTTCACCCGGTTGACGGAACTGTCTTTCGTGCGGAAGTCTGCGAAGGGCTGGCGCTTGCACGACTTGATGCGCGAATCGACGTGCGGCCAACTAAGGGAGCGCTTCCCGGGGAAATACGGCAAGCTTGCGGCGCGCGGCGTATCGTATTATGCGCAGATCATTCGCGACGACTACCGGAGGCGGGACGTGGCCGCGGAGGTGGGGGAGCTATTCTACTTCATCGGGGATGAGACGATACGCGCTTCGCTGAACGTAACGCGAACGAAGGCGTATACGTGGGAGCCGATGACCGCTGCGAACGTGGAGGAGGGACTTCGCTACCTGGAGCGGCGGCGGTCCGAAGCCGCGCCTGTGCGCCAGCGGGGAATCGATCCAGCGACGGGCGCGCTGCTGGAAGCGCATCTGACGAAGGAAGAGATGCTGTACGCGATCGCTGGACTGGACCTTGCGGAGCTGCTGGCCATCGCGCCGAACGCGGTCTTGTTGATGCGGAATCCGGAAGGCGATGTGCACGGGTTGTCGGCCATCATCCCGATCGAATCGCGCACGTTGGCTTATCTGGAGCAAGACCCGTTCGCAGGACCCTATTTCCGCAGTTTGCCTAAGGAAGCGCGACAGGCGCTGAACGTGCCGGGGCCGGAACCGGCGGGCTGGTTCATCAAGAGCATCGATATTCTGGACTGGAACGATTCCGCTCTGATGGCGGAGGCCGCCTCCCGAATGCACGGGCTGATGTGCGCGGGCAAATTGTTCGTCACTTCGCCGCCTCCGCTTGCGATGTTCCGGCAGTCCCATCTCGGTCTTGGTTTCGAGCTGCTCGCGGACGTTACGCATTGCGCTTACGACGGGAAGACGCCGACGCCGACCTTCGTGCTGGACACCCGCGGCGAAGGACTAGAGCGGTTCCTCGCCGACATGCTCAGACGGATCGGGGCCGAGCTTGAGCCGGCGGGAGAAGCTGCAGTCAAAGAACGGGAGGCAGAGGAACTCGATAAGCGACAGCGGCTGTTCGATGCGTACGGGCTGACAGAGCGGGAGCGGGAAGCGGTGCAGTTCGTACTGGAAGATTACTCGAACGTCGAGATCGCAGGGCGTATGTTCGTAAGCGAGATTACGGTCAAGAAGCATTTGAGTTCGGTGTACGCGAAGATGGGCGCGAAGAATCGCGTTCAATTGATCAGGGCATTCCTGCAAAGCAGGGATGCCCAATGAAGAGATAGATCAAAAGCGTTGTATAGAAGCGGGGCCGCGCATCCAAAATAACCCGGTATCGTCGAAAGAGACGATGCCGGGTTATTCGTCCAGGCGATTAAAAATAAGGAAGAACGGCGGCAACCATCCGATGGCTGCCGCCGCCCAAAACTGAGGCCGCTTCTCCCTCACGGATTCTCCATAATGTGATAGACGCCGCGTTCAGTCTGAAGCAAGGCGCGCGGGCCGTCCGTCTCGACCTTCTTCAAGCCTTCGAGCGGAATTTCGAAGACGCCTCCGGGGAGCGGACTTTGCTCGGAGTCGGTCAAGACGACGCCTTCGCCGCGCAGCAGCAGGGAGCTGCCGTTCGTGTAGTCGTCGCCGCCTTCTTGCGGCTGACGGTAATCCACGCTGGTCAGCTGGATCATGACGCGGTCCAGATCGCCCTGCTCTTCCTTTTGAATCAGCAGCTGCTTCGATTTGTGCTCCTCCAGCCAATCGGACAACGTGTCGATACTGCTCATGGGTATCCCTCCGTTTATCGGTATTTGCAAGCGCATAAGATGTGCAGACAGGTTCTCTTATTTCCATGTTACCCCAAATGCGGCTTGTTCCATCATGCCCAACATGGAGCATTGCTATGAGCGTGGATTTTGTCTTACTTGACGTTACCTGGTTGTAACTATAAAATAACTTACATATAGTAACTAACTAAGTTCAATACTACACAAAAAAGGTTGTGACGATTATGAGCATCGTTCTGCATCCGGATATCAAGCTTGGCGAAGTGAAATTGAAGGTGAGCGATTTGCCGCGTTCGATTCGCTTCTATGAAGACATCGTGGGCCTAACGCTGCTTGCGCGCGAGGAGAAGACGGCGAGCTTGGGCGTGGACGGAAGCGCGCCGCTCCTCGTCTTGGAGGAGGTTCGGGATGCCGTCATTTTGCCCCGTCGCTCCGCGAGCGGCCTGTACCATTTCGCGATTCTGGTACCGACCCGCAAGGCGCTCGGTCTCGCGCTTCGCAATCTGATCGCCTCGGGCATCCATATCGGTCAGGCGGACCATCTGGTCAGCGAGGCGTTGTATATCGAGGATCCGGATCATAACGGAATCGAGATTTACCGGGACCGGCCTCGGAACGAGTGGCCGCGCGAGGCGAACGGGCAGGTGAAGATGGCGTCCGATCCTATCGATTGGGACGGCTTGCTGAAGGAAGCGGAGGGGAGCGATTGGGAAGGGCTCCCGGCCGGGACGGTTATTGGGCATGTTCACTTCCACGTTGGCGACCTCGCCGCCGCGAAAGCCTATTATTGCGATACGGTCGGCTTCGAGATCGCGACGGACGGCTGGCGGCAGATGGGCGCGTTGTTCATCGCGGCCGGCGGTTATCATCACCATATCGGGCTGAATTTGTGGTCCGGCCAAGGCGCGCCGGCGGCGCCGGCGAACGCGGCGGGGCTGGCTTATTTCACACTTGTCCTGACCGGAGCGGAGGAGCTGGAGCGGGTAACCGCCGCGCTCCGCGAAGCTGGCGTGCCGGTCGAGGCGCGCGATGGCGCCTGCTTCGCGACCGATTCGTCGGGGATTACGATGCGGCTGGTGACGGCATAACGCTTGCTGCCGACAGGTTCTCTAGCTATGCGAAGAGAGCAGACCCCATGGCCTGCTCTCTTCGCGTTCTATATTAGAGCGACGCTTCGGCCGCCTGGCGCAGCTGCCGGCGAATGTCCGAAGCGGTTCGCATCGGGTCGTCCATTTGAAAGATAATATGCCGGTACTTCTCATGTCCCGCCAGATCGAGTTGTACGAGCGGCGTGCGCGAGCCGAAGGAGAGAAAATACCACTGATTGGCGAATTTGAAGCTACCTTCGTAAAGATGGAGGCTGGCGATGGACGTACCGGGCATGCGAAGCATCCATTTCGGCGCGTCGAAGTAATCCACGTACACGTGACGGACCGTTTCATACGGAATGACGACTTTCGATTTGATGGCGAATATACGGTTCAAGCCGGTTAACTGGAGCGTCAATTCATGTTGGCCGAACAGCACTTTACGTCCCATAGCCATTGCTCCTCTCTATTGAAAAGGCTTACATTTACTATATCATATTTTACGGGACGCGGATTTGTGCATATTCGCTCATTTTCGTTGCAAAATTGTGCGGATGTACAAGCGGACGCCAGTCGGATTTTCGAAATCCCTACTTGACAACTATGAATTGCGGATTTAAGATTAGCTCAATTGTTGCAACGATACGAGCCGACTAGACCACTAGAGGCCCTCATTTCACGCACGCGCCCGGCGCTTGCGGAGACGAGGGTCTTTTTTTATGGCCGAAATGTAATATTTCTTCATCGAAAAAAGAATTCGTTGAAACAAAATTTGAACGAAGAAGGGAATGGCGTCGCGTGCTAAAAGGCGGGCTTATCCGCATCCGGGAAGCGGTGCAGCGATTGACTCAGGCCGAAGAGCGGATCGCCAGGTACATCCTTGCGCATCCGGAGGAGGCCATCAAGCTGTCCGTGCAAAAGCTGGCCGCCGCCGCTTGCGTGAGCGAGGCGACCGTCGTACGGCTGGCGCAGTCGCTGAAGTACGACGGCTTCAAGGCGCTCAAGCTGGCGATTGCCGCGGATTTGGCCGGCGAGCGGGAGGACGGCGAACAGTACCGGCAGTTCCCCGTCGGCAGTCCGATCGGCGCGATGATGGAGTCGATCTCGAACAACAACATCAAGTCGATTCGCGACACGCTCGCCGTCCTGTCCGAGGAAGCGGTCGAACAGGCGGTAGCCATGATCGGCGAGGCACGGAAGATCGCGCTCTTCGGCGTGGAATCTTCCTCGGTCGTCGCCGATGATTTCCGGCAGAAGGCGCTGCGGCTCGGACTGTGGTGCGAGCCGGGCTACAGCGGCGATTCGCAAGCGATTATCGCGGCGAACTTGCAGCCTACGGACGCTGTGCTCGCGATCTCGTACTCCGGCGCGACCGGCTCGGTGCTGCGCGCGATGCAGGTGGCCAAGCGGCGGGGCGCGAAGACGATCGCAATTACGCAGATCGGCAGCAGTCCGATTGCCGAGGAAGCGGACGTGGCGCTGTACACGAGCTCGCTGGAGCAAAACTTCCGCAACGGCGCCATGGCGTCGCGCATTGCCCAACTGAACGTCGTCGACATGATTTACGTGGGGCTCGTGACCCGCAGCTACGCGGACAGCCTCGATACGCTGGAACGGACGAAGGCGGCAGTGCGGTATGCGCGTGGGGAAGAGGAATTCAATATTTGAACCATGGGGGAGAGAATAAGGATGGGCATTAGGCGGAAATGGCAAGCGAAGGCTGCCCTGGCGGGGCTTGCGGCAACATTGACGATCGCGGGCTGCGCGTCGGGGAACGAGACGGCGAATGAACCCCTCGAACAGGCGGCGGAGACGGCGAAGGCGGATCAGGAGGCGGCCAAGGCCGAACCGTTCACGCTGCAAGTGGCGGTGTGGGACGAGAAGCTGAAGGAGACGGTGCAGCAGACGTTCGATCTCTACAAGCGGGAACACCCCGAGGCGGACTTCAAGCTGACGGTGACGCCGGTCAAAGAATACTACACAAAGCTGCAGACGGCGCTCATTGGCGGCAGCGGACCGGACCTGTTCATGATGAACGGCCCGAACTTCAACAAGTTCGCTTCGCTCAAGCTGCTGACCGATCTGCAGCCGCTGGTCGAACAGGACGCGCTAGATACGACGGTTTACCCGGATGGCATTACGAAGCTGTATCAATATGAAGGCCATCAATACGGCTTGCCGTACTACTTGGGCTCGATCGGCCTGTTCTACAACAAGGCGCTGTTCGACGCGGCGAAGGTGCCGTACCCGGACGAGACGTGGACATGGGAGACGCTCCGGGCGAACGCGGCCAAGCTGACCGACAAGACCCAAGGGACGTATGGTTATATCGCAGCGAATGACAACCAGTCGGGCGTCTATCCGCTCATCTATCAAGCAGGCGGATCGGTCATTAGCGAGGGCGGCAAGAAGTCCGGTCTCGATGCGCCGGAGAGCGTTGCCGCGCTGCAGTTCATGAAGGACCTGATCGACGAGGGCATCTCCCCGAGCGCCCAGCAGCAGCTCGAGACCGCGCCGATCCAGCTGTTCGGCTCGGGCAAGGCGGCGATGGTGCCAGGCGGCTCGTACGACGCGAGCACGCTGCATGGCATGCTTGGCGACAAGCTGGGCGTCGCGCCGCTGCCGGCTGGCAAGCAGGCGGGTTTCCTCGTGCACGGCTCCAGCTGGGTCATCAACAGCAAGTCCGAGCATCAGCAGGAAGCATGGGCGTTCCTGAAAGTACTGACCGGCGCGCCGGGCGCGGAGCTTCTGGCTAAGAACGCGGTCAACTTCCCGGCGTACAAGGATGCGGTCGCGCTGTGGATGCAGTCCATCCCTACGCTCGACATGAACGCGTTCGTGAGATCGCTCGAGAACACCGGTCCTTATCCGGTCTCGAAGAACACGGCGGAGTGGCAAAACGCTATTATCGAAGAAATTACGAACGGCTTGCTTGGCAAGCAGTCGATTCCGGATGCGGCGGCAAAAGCGGCGAGCCGGATGAATGAGATCTTGGCGAAGGAGTAAACGAGAGGGGAGGAGCGGCATGAGCATGAGGGGAATTCAGGCACGGGCGCTGGAAGCGGCGCCATCGGCCAAGCCACGGGCGGCGAGACGGACGCCTCGCGGCAGAACGGTGGAGATGTGGTGGGCTTATGTTTTCGTGCTGCCGGCTGTCATCGTGCTGGGCGTGTTCCATCTGCTGCCGGCCGCGGCGTCGCTGGCTATCTCGTTCACGGATTGGGACGGTCTGTCCGCCATCCAGTTCGCGGGTTGGGACAATTATGCCGCGCTGCTGGCGGACGACAACTTCGGGAAAGCGGGGCTTCATACATTCTTGTACGCGCTGGCGGTCGTGCCGATCTCCGTCTTGATCGCGACGCTGGTCGCCGTTCTGCTCAATGCCGGGCTGAAGGGACAGACGTTCTATCGAACCGTCTACTTCATCCCGGTGGTAACGATGTCGACCGCGGTCGGCCTCATCTGGAAGTGGTTGTACAATTCCGAGTACGGGCCGATCAACGCCGTGCTTGGCTTCCTGCATCTGCCTCAGCCGAGCTGGCTGTCGGACAGTCGCTTCACGCTCATCTCGATCATGATCGTCGGCATTTGGGCGGCGATCGGCCATCATATGATTATTTTGCTCGCAGGGCTGCAAGGCATCCCGCAAAGCTTCTACGAGGCGGCGTCGATCGACGGGGCGGGCAAGCTGCGCGCGTTCTTCCGCATTACGCTGCCGCTGCTGTCGCCGAGCCTGTTCTTCGTCGTGACGACGTCGGTCATCTCGTCGCTCCAGCTGTTCGACCTCGTCTTCGTTATGACCGGCGGCAATCCGGCGCTGCTCAGCTCCGCGCGAAGCGTCGTGTTCAACGTCTATGAGGAAGGGTTCGTGCTGTTCCGCATGGGGGCGGCTTCGGCGCAGGCGGTCGTACTGTTCATCATCATTCTGCTGCTTACGATCGTGCAGCTCAAGCTGCAGAAGCGGTGGGTTCATTACTAACGAAAGGGGGAGAAGGCGATGATCCGCTCTTACCGGTTGCTGATCCACGCGGTTCTGGCCGCGGGCGCGCTGCTCATGGCGCTGCCCTTCTTATGGATGCTCCTTACGTCGCTGAAGACGTTCGCGGAGTCGATGCAGGCGCCGCCGACGCTCATTCCGGCCTCCTGGCAGTTCGGCAATTACGCCAAAGTATTCGAGGAGACGGATTTCCTCCGTTATTTCGGCAACACGCTGCTGCTGACGGTTGTCAAGACGGCCGGGCAGCTGCTTTTTTGCTCGATGGCGGCATTCGCGTTCGCGACGATGCGCTTCCCGGGCAAGAACGCGCTGTTCCTGCTGCTGCTCTCGGTCATGATGCTGCCGCACCAAATCTCGCTCATCCCGACCTTCCTGCTCGTAAAAGAGCTGCATTGGCTGGACACGTATTACGCTTTGGCCGTTCCTGGACTCGCGAGCGCGTTCGGTATTTTCCTGCTGCGGCAGTTCTTCCTCTCCATTCCGGCGGAGCTGGGGGAGGCGGCGAGAGTGGACGGCGCGTCGTTCCCGCGCATCTATGCGCGTGTATACCTGCCGCTATCTGCGCCAGGACTATTGTCGCTATCGATCTTCGTCATCATGGCGGCATGGAACGACTTTCTGAATCCGCTCGTCATGACGAGCTCGGACGAAATGCGGACGCTCTCGCTCGCGGTGGCCAGCTTCGTGGGCGAATTCTCGACCGATTATCCGCTGATGATGGCGGCCGCCTGCATGGCGGTACTGCCGCTCATCGTCTTGTTTGCCGCGCTGCAGCGCTATTTTATTCAGGGGATCGCCCTAACGGGGATGAAGAGCTAATGACCAATATCATTCTGATTATGACCGACCAGCACCGGGCCGACGCGCTCGGCTGCTATGGCAATGATGTGATCGAGACGCCGAATCTGGATTACTTGGCCTCCGGCGGCACGAGGTTCGCACATGCGTATACGCCGTCGCCTTCTTGCGTGCCCGCGCGGGCCGCGCTGATGACCGGGATGGAGCCGTGGCATACGGGCATTCTCGGGATGGGCGCCGGGCAAGGTCCGATGGGCGTCGGGTTCGCGCACACGCTGCCCGGTGAGCTGGCCAAGGCGGGCTATCATGCGGCGGGCGTCGGCAAAATGCATTTCTACCCGCAGCGCGCGCTGAACGGGTTCCACGAGACGGTGCTCGACGAGTCGGGCCGCGAGGAGGATCCGGGTTTCGTCTCCGATTACCGGGCCTGGTTCCGGCAGCAGAGCGGCGGCCGCTACGACATCGTCGATCACGGCATTGGCTGGAATTCGTGGATGGCAAGGCCTTATCACGCGCCGGAATGGATGCATCCGACCACCTGGACCGTGAACGAGGCGATCCGGTTCCTTGGCCGGCGGGATCCGTCCCGTCCGTTCTTCTTGAAGGTATCGTTCGCGCGTCCGCATTCGCCTTACGATGCGCCGCAGCCGTATTACGACCGTTACTTGCGCCAGGAAGAGAGGCTGCCTGCGCCGTACCGCGGCGACTGGGACGATCGGCACGACGATCCGGCGGAGGCGCTGCGGCCCGATGCGTGGCGCGGCGTGAAACGTCCGGCGGATATCCGCCAAGCTCGCGCCGGTTATTATGGGTCGATCACCCATATCGACCATCAGCTCGGGCGGCTGTTCGAGCGGTTGAAGAAGGAGAAGTTGTTCGACTCGTCGCTGATTCTATTCGTCTCCGATCACGGCGATATGCTCGGCGACCATCATCTGTGGCGTAAAACGTACGCGTACGAAGGCTCGGCCCGCGTGCCGCTGATCATCAAGCTGCCCGGCGGACGTCCGGCCGATGCGCCGTCCGTCGTCGAAACGCCGGTCGTGCTGCAGGATCTGATGCCGACAATGCTGGAGGAGGCGGGGGTGCCAGTCCCGGCGGCCGTCGACGGGTTGAGTCTAAGCGGTGCGTTGCGTGGCGACATCTCCGGCTTGGCGGCACGCGGGTATATTCACGGCGAGCATTCGACTTGTTATTCGGAGGAGCAGGAGATGCAGTATTTGACCGACGGGCTGTTCAAATATATCTGGTTCCCCCGCCTCGGCACCGAGCAGCTGTTCAGTCTCAAGGACGATCTGGCGGAAGCGGAGGATCTTGCAGGCAAGCCCGAGTGGCGGCCGGAGCTGCTGCGCTGGCGCGAACGGCTCGTCCGCAAGCTTGAGTCGCGCGGCGCGGGGCTGACGCGCGGCGGCGAGTTGGTCTGTCAGGCGGGAATGCCGTATTTGGTCTCGCCCTATTATGAAGCACGGCGGCAGAGCGCGGCGTTCGACTGGACGAGTTGGACATGGAAGCGTGCCGGCTTGCCGGTGCAAGGCGGTTAGACGTCATGCAAGAGGATCGGTCGGCTTATATAATCGGCGTGGACGGCGGCGGCACGAAGACGCATTGCGTCATCGGGGATATGCAGGGCAATCTGCTGGCGGCGTGCGCGGGCGAAGCAGGCAACGTCAAATCCCGGCCATGGCCGCAGGTCGCGGCAACGCTCGTCTTCCTCATCCGGCGGGCGCTGCATCTGGCCGGCGCTGAGCCAGCCCAAGTCGCTGGCATCGCGGCAGGTCTTGGCGGGGTCGTCCAGCCGCGCGACCGCGAGCGGGTCGCGCGGCTGCTCCAATCGCAAGCGGGCGAGGACGCGATCGTTCATGTGTATCCGGATGCCGAGAACGTGCTGGCGGCGGGAGCGGGCGGAGGCGCGGGTATCGCGCTCGTGGCGGGGACCGGTTCGGTCGCCTGGGGCAGAACGGCGGATGGCTCGCAGGCGAGGTCGGGCGGCTGGGGCCACGTGCTGGGCGACGAGGGCAGCGGCTACGATATCGGCCGCCGCGCCTTGGCGGCCGTCATGCGCGCGCATGACGGCCGAGGCGATATGACGGCACTGACGGCGAAGCTGCTGGCGCACCTGTCGCTGGCTTCCCCGCGGCAGTTCATCGAGCTGTATTACGAGCGGGTGGGCGTGCGGAAGGACATCGCTTCGCTGGCGGTCCCCGCCTTGCTGGCCGCTCGCGACGGCGATCCCGCCGCGCGGGCGATCGCCAATGAGGCGGCGGATGAACTGACGCTGCTGGTCCAAGGAGTGGCGGGGCAGCTGGAGCGCTGCGGCGGGCTCGCGGCAGGCGATCCGCTCTTCATGTCGGGGGGGCTGTTCGGGAGCGATTGGTTCGCGTCGCTGACGGAGGCCCGGCTGCGCTTGGCGCTGCCGTCGCTTAGCGTGAGCCGGCTGTCCCTGCCGCCTGCGAGTGGCGCCTATGTGACCGGGCTGCTTGCGTGCGGCGTGTGCCTGGAGGACGGATGGCAGGCGAAGATGCGCGGCTTTTGGTCCGGGCAGTCCGTTGGAGAATGAGGTTCTACAGCTAGGGTATCGAAAGGCGGCGGCCGCGAACGATAACGTTCGCGGCCGCCGTTTGTCGTCATCCGGTGCGTTACTTATTTGGCGCGGATGCTGGCGATAATCGCGGCCGACGTACTAATACAGCGGGTCGGCCAATATACAATAATCAATTGCCTTCATGTTGGCATCTGCCTGAGGCAGTCCGCGCCGACGAACGGTCTATGCTAGAGCGGGACGACAGGCAAGTAAATATCCATCGCGTACGGGCGGTCCGCCTGCCAATCGGATGAGTGAAGCTCGACATGGATGCCACGGTCATGCCCGAGGCCGCGTTCGCCCATGATCGTGAAGGCGCGGGTATAGACGTCATCGACGTCGTCGGTTTCTTTTTTGCGCAGGTAGAGATAGTTCGCCGCTTCGAGCGCAACCGGATGCATACCTTCCGGCACCGGCGCGTCCTCGCCGACCTGCACCGCGATATAATGAACAAAGCCGCCCTCATGGGTGAACGACACGCAGACGAGCGTATCCGGTTCGATCGCGCCGATGACCTCGCCGATGCGCGCGATCATCCGCGCCTGCAGCGGCCGGATTGCGCCCTGGCCCGCCTCGGCGAACGAGCCTTCCCAGCGTAGCCCGACCGCCCGGAAGCCGCCGTGCGAGACGACGGCTCCCGAGGCCGCGCCGCCGCCGAACCGGAAGGGCGCTTCTTCCGGCTGCGTCTGTCTGAGTACGTGCAGCATGCGCGGCAGACGATCAGGCCGATAACCCTCGGTTTCCGAATCTCCTGGTTGGTGCACTTTCTCGGCTTCGCTGCTCATTTGTGTACCCACGCTCCTTCAATGGTCGGTATAATTATCCATAACATCAGTATACAACAGCCGGCTAAATAGACATGTCGTTTCTTATCGGAAACCGGCTGAATGCTGAGCCGCCTACCGCCGACTCAAACCAATCATCCGGGCTGACGAACCTTATCCGGCAATTATTCATATGGTTTTACTAGATGCATGATGCCAAAAGGGGGCACGGTCTATTGCCATGAGACGATTGGGCGAGTACATCACCTTGAATTTGGTCCTGCTGCAGGTATGGGCTTTCTTCGCAGCGCTCGACGGTTCGGTCACTCCGCTTGAGGGGGCGCTGTTATTCGATGCAGCACTGATTGGGCTGCTGCATAGTGCTAGCCTGAAGCGCTACCTGTTCGGAACGGACGGACAGGAGGAGTAATGAGCGACAACAGCCGGATGGCCTGCGATATTCGCGCCATCTGGTTGTTCGCGATTCGTCCGAATGGGGGCAAGTGGACAAGCTTGAGGGATATGAACGCGAGGCAGATCCTTCATGATTTCGTCTTGACAATACATAACTAAGACAATATACTAACTATTAGTTAGCTGGTTGTAAAAGTGCAATTGATAATCTTTTATCTGCTTCGGTAGATGATGATCACAAAGTGACCTTATAGGAGGAAATCATTCATGGCAAACGTTCTTTTCGTCAAAGCAAACAATCGCTCCGCCGACCAAGCGGTGAGCGTCAAATTGTACGATGCATTCTTGGCTTCGTACAAAGAATCCCATCCGGAAGACCAAATCACCGAGCTTGACCTGTTCGCGGAAAACCTTCCGTACTACGATGCTACCCGCATCAACGCGATGTTCAAAGCGGGCCGCGGTCTCGAGCTGTCGCCGGAAGAAGTGGAAATCGCGGCATACGTCAACCGTTACCTGAACCAGTTCGTCGAAGCGGACAAAGTCGTCTTCGCATTCCCGCTCTGGAACTTCACGATTCCAGCCGTGCTCCACACTTACTTCGACTACCTGTGCCAAGCAGGCAAAACGTTCAACTACACGGCGAACGGTCCTGTCGGCCTGTTGACAGGCAAGAAAGTCGCAGTGCTTAATGCGCGCGGCGGCGTGTACTCCGAAGGCCCTGCGGCTGCTGTTGAGATGTCCGCGAAGCTCGTTACGACGCTGCTCGGCTTCTTCGGCATCACCGACATCACGTCCGTCATCGTGGAAGGCCACAACGCTTCCCCGGATCAAGCGGCAGCAATCGTCGAGGACGGCTTGACACGCGCAACAAGCGCAGCGAAATCGTTCTAAATTTCTTCCGGCGGAGGACCGCTATGGAAGAACGCAAGAGGAGAGACCGGCGAGCAATCGCCGGTCTTTTCGGCGTGAATCGGCAATTATGGGCGGCTGGGTACGAGAGCAGCTCGGCGGTTGCGGGATCGGGTGCGCTTCCGCATCCGTGCTCCACGCTGCGAGGCGCTCCCGGTATTTCCCTCAATCCCTTCCTCTACACAGCCTTCCGGCTTCTTCCGATATATTGATTGTCAGAATAATATCCGGGTTCATGGGAAGCCGGGAGGAGGAATACAGATGAAGGAGCAACACAAGCGGCGCGATTTTCGTTGGAACGCCATATCGCTGCGGGTTCGGCTTCCGTTCCTGATTAGCGTGCTGGTGCTGTTGGCCGTGATCGGATCCGGAGTGGCTTCATATATGATTAGTTCGGATTTGCTGCTGCGCAAGTCGAAGGACGAAATGACGGCTAACGCCATTCGGATCGGTGAGGGCATGTGGACGACGGCTGATCTAGTCATGCAGTCGGTGCACATGGTGTCGGTTCATAACACATTCAAAGACTTGATCGCGGCGCGGAACGAAGGTTCGATGAACGATGCGGTCTTCTTCTCGGACGCCAACGCGCTGTATACCAAGGCGCAGGGCATCTTAACGGAGAGTTTCGAAGGCTCCAAAGGGATGAACAGCCTTATGGTGCTGGATAGCAAGGGCACGATTCTGGCGAACAGCAATCCGGACAGCGTCGGCGAGTCCAGAGCGGACAGGGAGTACTTCCTAGAAGCGCTCAAAGGCACATCGTTCATCAGCGACGCGATCATTTCGAAGTCGACGGGTAAGCTGCTCGTCGCGTTCGCCGAGCCGATCAAGAGCAAGGACGGCGATATCATCGGCGTGTTCGCGGCCACGGTAGGCTCGGAATTTTTCACGGACCGGCTGAAGAATATCCGCATTAACGGAGAGGGCTCGGTCAGCGTCGCCAGCCGCTCCGGCATCGTGATCTACCACTCGTTGAATAAGGAAGCCGTAGGCAAGACACTCGAGGACGAAGAACTGCTCACGCTGCAAAAGGAAAAAGCGGAGGAAGCTGTCGTGCAGAAGAGTCTCGATAAGGACGACGCTTACTTGAGTTATTCACTCATTCCCGGCTCGGACTGGACGGTGTTCGTGCAGGACAGCTACGCTGACATCAAGCGTCCGCTCGATTCGCTGCTCACCCGGATCGTGATTGCGACGGCGATCGCTGTGGTAATCGCGATCGCGGCCGGTGCGCTCATCTCCCGCGTCATCGCCAATCCGATCATCCGTCTCTCCGGGCTATTCAAGCAGCTGGCGGGCGGGGATTTGACGGTACGGGCGGAAGGGAAATTCCAAGGCGAGCTGATCGGCCTGGCAGATAGCTTCAACGCGATGGCGGACAATAACAAGGCGCTCATCGCCAGCATGAACGAATCGATCGACGTGCTGAACGCAAGCACCTCCAAGTTGGACGCTGCCTCTCGACAGACGGCGCATCTGGTCGGCGAGACGTCGGCGACGACGATGGAGATCGCGACCGCGGTCGAATCGCAGTCGCACGACACCGAGCATATCGTCGACAGCTTCTCCGGCTTCGGCGACCGCGTCGCTTCCGCAAGCGAGAACGCCCGGTCGGTGAAAGCGCGCGCCGAGCGAATCATGGACGTGTTCCAAACGAGCAAGGAAACGGTGGAGCGCTTGAGCGACATCAACAGCCAGAACGAAACGCAGGTCCGCAGCATCTCCGGCATTACGCGGAAGCTGGAGGAGAGCGCAAGCAGCATCGGCAGCATTACGGGCGCGATTACGACGCTGGCCAGCCAGACGAACCTGCTCGCGCTCAACGCCTCCATCGAGGCGGCCCGCGCAGGCGAGCACGGACGCGGCTTCGCCGTCGTCGCTTCGGAGATTCGCAAGCTGGCCGAGCAGAGCGCCAAGCAGTCCGGCGAGATCGACGCGATTATCGCGAAGACGCTCACTTACGTGGCGGAGAACAACCGCAGCGTGAACGAGATCATCGGGATTTCGGCGCTGCAGGATACGTACGTCGGCGAGACGAAGCAGGCGTTCGATACGATTCTCGGCAACGTGATGGACATCGTGGACCAGATCAAGGCGATGGCGGGAGCGCTCGATCAGATGGAGAAGGACAAGGACGTCGTCCTGATGTCGGCGCAGCAGCTGTCTGCCGCGGGCGAACAGATCTCCGCCTCGGTCGAAGAAGTGACGGCTTCCGTGCAGGAACAGTCGTCGATGGTTGGCGGCTTGGCCGATATGGTCAAGACGATCGAGCGGTTGTCCGAAGAGCTGAAGGACCATGCCAAGCACTTCAGACTGTAACCGGGTAAGCTGCGGGTCATAACCGTCTTTCGCTGCATGTATGAAGGAGGGCGTCCTCCGCTTTGATCCTTGAAGGATCGAGGCGGAGGGGCGCCCTTCTTTTTCGGGCACGGGACAGGGCGGCATGGGGAGCATTGCATGTTTTCGACAGATTCCGGTCAAAATGTAGGTACCTGACCTGCAATCGCCAGGTCTGCCACGACGGATGAAGGATGAGGGGCTTGCGATGCGCTTTAGAAGCATTAATGCGAGAATGCTGGCCACGATGCTGCCAATCGTGGTGCTGACGCTGCTTGGGCTCGTGCTCTATTCCAACAAGCAGCAGCGCGACACCTTGTACGTAGAATTGGAGCGAGGAATGAATAACGGCCTGAACTGGGTCATCAACCAGATGAATGTCGATCTTACGGCGCATGGTGCGATCATACAGTCCCTGGCCGGTACAGTCCAAGCGAATCCATACCGTTCCAAAGACGAGCTTCAAGCGATCTTTACGGGCAGTCTGCCCGTCAATAAAGACACGTTCGGGGTCGGCGTGTTTTATAATCCGTACGCCTATGATCCTGCAGAGAAATACGTATCGGTTTACGGCTTCAAAGAAAACGGCAAGATCGTTTTCACCGACGCCTACAACGATCCTTCCTACGATTACCCCAACTTGCCGGCGTACAAAGAGGCGATCGCTTCCGAGAAATCCTTGGTGGTTAGCGCTCCGTATTATGACGCGCCGTCGAAATCGACCTTGATCACGTTCAGTTCCCCCATTCGCGACGAAGCGAAGAAAGCGATGGGGCTGTTGATGGGCGACATTAACTTGAACAGCCTGCAAGACTATATCAGCAAAATGGTCATCGGCAAGTCGGGTTGGGCGTTCCTGATCGACAAGAACGGCACGTACCTCGGACATCCGGACAAAACCAAGCTGATGAAAACAAAGGTGCAGGAGGAGACGGATGCTTCCTTGGCGGCGCTGGGCAACGCGATGCTTGCCGGCGAATCGGGCTCCGGCAGCTTCAAGAGCGCGGACGGCGGCAATCAGGCGTTCTACCAGCGCATCCCCGAGCTGGGCTGGACGCTCGCGCTCGTCGTGCCGGATAAGGAATGGCTTGGCCCCATCAACGATTTGAAGCGGAAAATGTACCTTATCAGCGCGCTGGCGGTGCTCGTGCTGGCGGCGTCGGTCTTCTTCATTGGCCGTTCCATCGCGAAGTCGGCGCGGGGCGTGACCCGGCTGTCGAGATCGCTCGCGGAAGGCGATTTCTCCTACCGAATCAAGACGGAATCGCGCGATGAATTCGGACAGATGGCGGACAATTTCAACGAGACGATGGAATCGCTCGAAGGAACGCTCTCGCATGTCGTGCAGAACGCGCATACGGTGGCCTCGACCTCGGAGCAGCTGACCGCGAGCGCGGAGCAGACGAGCAGGGCGACCGAGCAAATCGCCCATGCGATCTCGCGCATCGCCGAAGGGGCGACCCGCCAGGTGGAAATGACCGCGCACGGGGCGGGCATCGCAGCCCAAGTGTCGGCTTCGGTGCGCGACCTGGCGGGCAGCGTCGAATCGGCGAGCGAATCGTCGGTCCGCTCGCGGGAGGAGGCGGTCAGCGGCAGCGAGGTCGTGCGCTCGGCCGTCGATCAGATGAACGTTATCGATGAGCGGATTCAGGGGATGGCCGCCATCATGCAGACGCTCGGAAGCAAGTCGAAGGAAATCGACCGCATCGTCACGCTCATTACGAGCATCTCCGGGCAGACGCACCTCCTCGCGCTCAACGCGGCGATCGAAGCGGCGCGGGCAGGCGAGCATGGCCGGGAGTTCGCGGTCGTGGCGGACGAAGTCCGCAAGCTGGCGGAGGAATCGACGGTAGCGGCCGAGCAGATCCGCGATATTATTACCGACATCCAGCGCGACACGAAGAAGGCGGTCGAGGCCGTCTCGGGAGGAAGCGCGGCGCTCGCCGAAGGCATTGAGCGCGTCGGCCAGACAGGTGCTACGTTCCAAGGCATCCGCGAGACGATCGAGCAGTTGTCCGCCCGGATGCGGGAGGCCAGAGACGGCATTCGCGCCGTCAGCAACCAGATGGATGAGCTGGCCGGCTCGATCGCCGGCGTATCCGAGATCGCGCGCGAATCGGCGGATGGCACGCATACCGTCGCCTCATCGGCGCAGCAGCAGAACGCGTCGATGGAAGAGGTGGCCGCGGCGTCCGCGATGCTCGCCAAGATGGCGGGAGAGCTGATGGAATCCGTCCAAAGTTTCAAGCTTTCCACCCAGACGCCGGACTAAATCCGGCATCGGCCTGTTCGCTCCCCAAGGGCGGACGGGCCTTTTTTTTGTTGCGGTTCATTTGCTAGACAATGTGTCTAATTCTAATTTATGACAATTATTTTCGATGCCTTGACATTCAAAATGAACGGGAGTAAGGTTGATGTTATGTTGTTCAATATCTAGTATGTACTATTTTTCACGTTCGCCAAGCACGTCTCTCAAGCGGAATGAATATATGAGGAGATGAGAGAAGCGAAGCGAGCCAAGACCTTGATCTTGCGTACGTAGACGCATGGAAAGCAGCACAGAACAGATGGGAAGGCGGAGGCGCACTGTCAGCCTTTTTTCGTCGTTCCCGAATGGAAAGGAAGGTTTGCAATGCCGCAACTGATGCGACTCGGCAATCGGCGGATTCTGTTATTTACGCTGATTCTCGTGTTAAAAGGGGCGCTTGCCTGGTTTGTCGTATTCGAGGATGGTCCGTCATGGTTGACGCTATGGACGGAAATTCCGTTCTTCTGGGTCGTTTTCTGTCTGATCGAATGGTTCGCCAAGAAGCGGAAGCTGCTCTATTACACGCTGGCGAATCTCTTGTTTACCCTTCTGTATTTCACCGTCCTGATGTATTACAAATACTACGGCATCATCGTCACCTATCACGCCATTACGCAGGCGGGCAAAGTCACCCAGGTGGGCGATAGCACGTATTCGCTCATGGATCCGTATTACCTGCTGATTTTTGTCGATATTATCGTGCTCGGCTTCGTACTGTACTGGATCCGGCGTAATTCCGCCCGTTCCGACAAGCCGTTCACCGTCAAGCCGATCGCGCGTCCGGTGCTGGGGGGCATGTTCGTCCTTTCGGTAGTGCTGTGCATCTTCAACGTGTGGCCTAACCGCGCGAGCATGAACGAGAACAAGAAGGCCGAAGAGATGGGCATTCTCAACTACGAGGTGTACACGATTTTCGCGGACTCGACCGACGATTCCGAGCCGGCGCCGATGAGCGAGATTACGCAGGAGAAGATCGACGGCCTGAAAGGGATCGAGAAGGTCGCGGCACCTGTTCAATTCGGAGCGGCCAAGGGCAAGAACTTGATCATCGTCCAGATGGAGTCGGTGCAGAATTTCCTGATCGATCTGAAGATCGATGGTCAAGAAGTGATGCCGAACTTGAGCAAGCTGGCCCGGGAGAATTTCCACTACGACAACTTCTACACGATGGTCGGCCAAGGGACGACGTCGGACGCGGAATACGTCGTGAACACATCGCTCTATATTCCGAAGCATGGCGCGGCGACCGAGGATTACGTCAAGCACGAACTGCCGAGCCTGCCGAAGCTGCTGACGGCCAATGGCTATGACACGGCGACGTTCCATACGAACGACGTCTCGTTCTGGAACCGGACGGAGCTGTACCCGGCGCTTGGCTGGGGGCGGTACTACGACAAGAGCTTCTACGGCGATGAAGACCATATCGCGTTCGGCGCTTCCGACGAGGTGCTGTTCGCAAAGACGGTGCCGACGCTGAAGGAGATGGACGCGGCCGATAAGCCGTTTTACGCGCAGGTCATCTCGATGAGCGCGCACCATCCGTTCCATTTGCCGGAGGAGAAGTACAAAATGCAGCTGCCGGAGCGGTTCGAAGGGACGCTCGTCGGCGACTATATCCGTTCGCAGAACTATGCGGACTGGGCGTTCGGCAAGTTCCTCGAAGACTTAAAGACGAGCGGGCTGTGGGACGACAGCGTGATCATGTTCTACGGCGACCATCAGGGCGTCTCGCTCTACGCGCTGGATGGCAAAGAGGAGGAGCTCATGGAGGAAGTGATGGGACGGGAATATGGCTACACGGATATGTTCAACATCCCGTTCATCCTTCACGCGCCAGGCGTCACCTATCCCGCGAAGCAGAGCATGACCGGCGGGCAGGTCGATATTTTGCCGACCGCGGCCAATCTGCTCGGCATCTCGCTCGGGGATCAGATCCACTTCGGCCAAGACTTGCTGAATACGCAATCGAACATTGTGCCGATGCGGCATTTCTTGCCGACAGGCACGTTCATCAACGACAAGGCGATGTTCCTGCCGGGCATCTCGTTCGACGACGGCACAAGCTACGACGTCTGGGACAACAGCGTCAAGACGGACGTCGCGACGAAGGAACAGTCCGACCGCGCGCTTGCGCTGCTGCATCTGTCCGACAGCTTCGTCGAGCAGCTGCCGCTGCGGGAAGGCATACAGGAATAACGAGCACTTATCCATTCATACGCGAACGTGAGGAAGCCCGGGCTGGGAATGCCCGGGCTTCTTGGCGTGCCGTGCCGGGGACGCCCGCAAGACGGCTTGGAGCGAAGGCGGTCGAAGCGATTCGCAGATTGCGGGGGTAGTCGGATTAGAAGCGGCGCGGTTCGCAAGGCTGCGGGAGGTAAGCGGACTAGAATGGGCGAGGTTCGCAAGGCTGCGGGAGGAAAGCGGACTAGAATGGGGGTGGTTCGCAGGATGCGGGAGGGAAGCGGACTAGAATGGGCGCAGTTCGCGGGCTGCGGGACGTAAGCCGACGGGCGTGAGCGTGGTTCGCCGTCCCGTCCTTGATGTGCGTGGATGGATAAACTTCCCTGATGGAGCAACAAACGGGGGATCCAAGTCGTCTAACTAACGATGGGTTAGAGAACGAAACAACGCATGGGAGAGATGCAAAGGTGAAAGCATGGCAAGGAATCAAGTGGCTGCTGCTGGCGGCGCTGCTCGTCGGGGCAGCGGGCGGCGCGGGCGGGCCGAAGACGGCGGAGGCGGCGGGCGTCATCCGCATCTTCATGGACGGCGAGGAGCTAGTCTCGGACGTCGCGCCTTACGTAGTGCCTAAAGCGAACGTGACGATGGTGCCGCTGGCGGTCATCAGCCGCGGCATGGGGGCGAACGTCAGTTGGGACGGCCCGTCGAAGACGGTCACGATTATCGATGGTCCGTCCGTCATCACGATGGCAAGCGGCGCCAAGAGCGCGTTCGTGAACGGGGCGGAGGTCGTGCTGGGTGCGAGCGTACAGGCGCGAGGCGGGCGAATCATGGTGCCGCTTCGTTTCGTCGGCGAGCAGCTGGGGCTGACCGTCGTGTGGAACGCGGTTGACGCTACGATCGCGCTGCAGAATGGGGCGTCAGGCAATCCGAGCGGAGGGGGCACGGGAGGAACCGGCTCGCCGCCGGGTACCGATTCGGGCCAAGGCGGAGGGCCGGTGACGTTACCTGGCACGGGAGCGGGGAACGATACGTTGAACGGGCTGCGCGGCGCCTGGATCTCGACCGTCTATAATTTGGATTGGCCCACGAAAGCGTCGGCGGGCAAAGCGGAGCAGCAGAAGCAAGAATTCCTCACGCTGCTTGGCGAGCTGCAGGCCATGGGCATGAACGCCGTCTTCGTGCAGGTGCGCCCAGCCGGAGACGCGTTCTACCCTTCGACGCTGGCCCCTTGGTCGGAAGCGCTCAGCGGTAAGCAGGGTACGGCGCCGAATTACGACCCGCTGGCGTTCATGATCGAGGAGACGCACAAGCGGGGGATGGAATTCCACGCTTGGTTCAACCCGTTCCGGGCGAGCGTGAATACGAAGCTGGACAATCTCGCAGACAATCACGTCGCGAAGCTGCATCCGGAGTGGATCGTGAATGCGGGCGGCATTCTGTACGTCAATCCGGGCATTCCGGAGGCGCGGCAGCATATTGTCGACGTCATTGCGGAAGTGGCGAACGGCTACGACGTCGACGGCGTCCATCTCGACGACTATTTCTATCCGTCGAGCGGTACGTTCGCCGACGATGCGGCTTTCGCGCAGTATAATCCAAGCGGCATCAAGGACAAAGGCGATTGGCGGCGGGAGAACATCAACGCCTTCGTCCGGCAGGTGGATGCGGCGGTTCACGCAACGAAGCCGGACATGCGCTTTGGCATCAGCCCGTTCGGCGTATGGCGCAACAAGGCGGTCGACGCGAGCGGTTCGGACACGAAGGCGGGCGTTACTGCCTACGACAGCATGAACGCAGACGTGCGCACCTGGATCAAGCAGGGCTGGGTCGATTACGTGGCGCCGCAGCTGTACTGGAGCTTCCAGACGAGCGCGGCCCCATACGGCAAGCTGGTGGACTGGTGGGCGCAGGAGGTGCGCGGCACGGGCGTTGATCTGTACATCGGTCACGCAGGCCATAAAGTCGGCGGGAAGGAAGCGGGCTGGCAAAGCGCGCAGGAGATTATCGACCAGCTGCGATACAGCGCCCAGTACGCGGAAGTGAAGGGCAACCTGTTCTTCAGCGCGAAAGACTTGCGCAAGAATCCGCTCGGCTTGATCGAGGCGCTGCGGCAGTACAACGGGATGGCGGCATGAGGTCGCGCCCCGGCTACGCCGCGGCCGTACGACGGGCTAGCGGCTTGAGGCTGCGCCTCGGTTACGCGGCGGCCTTGGTCGCCGTCATGCTGCTCGGTCTCGCCTCGCGGCGATTCGCGGGCGCGCTGCCATCGTTCATCGCGTCGCATGCTGGCGATGCCTTGTGGGCGGCGATGGTGTACGTGGGCTTCCGTGTGTTGTTCGTACGGCGATCCGTCCTCTTCGCGGCGGTGGCAAGCGCGGCGTTCTCGGCCGCGATCGAATGCAGCCAGCTCTACCAAGCGCCGTGGATCAACGCGGTGCGGGAGACGACGCTCGGCGCCCTCGTGCTGGGCCATGGCTTTTTGGCCGTCGACCTGCTCCGTTACGCGACCGGGGTCGCGGCCGCCGCGGGCGTCGACCTTGCGGTCAAGCGATGGAGCCGGGGCGCGGGGAGGAGCTGATCGGCGGGGAGTCGGCCATGGCCGTTTCCCTGCAGAAGTTTAAGTCGTATCGGCGTTTCCTTGCGAGTCGATAGGGGGACGTGGATGAAGAAGGCATGGCCCAGGAGGGGTCGTGCCTTTTTGGTGTCTGGAGAGAGGCGGCTTTGCAGGTATCCGCAAGCTCAATATAGCTTTCGGCGCTCAGAGTCCATGTGTTATGCGGCAATGGACCGGAGCGAGGTCGATAGTGATTAGAGTGTCGTTATCAGTGCGGCGGAGGGCTGGAGTGAAAGCGATAGTGATTTGGGCGTCGTTAACGGTGCGGAGAAGGGTAGAAGCGGAGGCGATAGTGACTTGAGTGTCGTTAATGGTGCGGAGAAGGGTAGAAGCGAGGGCGATAGTGACTTCAGCGTCGTTAACGGTGCTGTGGAGGGCTGAGCGAGGGTGATAGTGACCTGAGTGTCGTTAACGATGCGGCAAAGGGGATAAGCGAGGTCGATAGTGACTAGAGTGTCGTTATCAGTGCGACGGTGTGCCAGAGCGAGGTCGATAGTGATTAGAGTGTCGCTATCGGTGCGGCGGAGGGCCGGAGTGAAAGCGATAGTGATTTGGGCGTCGTTAACGATGCGTCGAAGGGCCGGAATGTAGGCGATAGTGACTTGAGTGTCGTTAACGATGCGTCGA
This sequence comes from Paenibacillus aurantiacus, assembly GCF_042431225.1. NCBI lineage: Bacteria > Bacillati > Bacillota > Bacilli > Caryophanales > Paenibacillaceae > Paenibacillus > Paenibacillus aurantiacus. The sequence goes on from NZ_JBHMDO010000009.1 coordinate 56,305, forward strand.
AGGGCCGGAATGTAGGCGATAGTGACTTGAGTGTCATTAATGGTGCAGCGAAGGGCCGGAATGTAGGCGATAGTGACTTGAGTGTCGTTAACGATGCGTCGAAGGGCCGGAATGTAAACGATAGTGACTTGAGTGTCATTAATGGTGCGGCGAAGGGGCGTAGCAAGGGTGATAGTGACCTGAGTGTCGTTAACGATGCGGCGAAGGGTAGAAACGGGGGCGATAGTGACTTAAGTGTCATTAATGGTGCGGCGAAGGGTAGAAGCGGGGGCGATAGTGACTTCAGCGTCGTTAACGGTGCGGTGGAGGGCTGAAGCGAGGGCGATAGTGACTTGAGTGTCGTTATCGGTGCGGTGATGGGGCGGAATGTAGGCGATAGTGACTTGAGCGTCGTTATCGGTGTAGTGATGGAGCGGAAATAGGTGACTGGCCAGAGCGATGGATGGTACGGCGAAAGGTTAAAAGGCGGCGAATAGTGAGCGAGGCGACGTAATCGGAGCAGGACTTCGAGCGTGCATGCAAATGAGCCCCATCTAAGGCAATTGGCCGAAGATGGGGCTGCAGGTTACGGCTTCGCGTTCGCGGCCGCGGCGGTTTCGCCGCGCGGGGAGACGTCTTTTTTGTAATAGAGCTTGAATTGAATGTCTTGATTGTAGTTGCCGAAGCCCGAGCCGAACAGCGTCAGTCCGCCCACATTTTCGGCTTCCTCCAACACCGCCATCCGGAATGTCCACTGCTTGCGCTTAATGTCGAGCTGCTCGAGCGTGACGTTCGAGAGGTGCTGGCCGTCGATGAACGTGCCTTTGTCGTTGATTTTCAGCACCTTCAGCAGGCCGTACTGATTAATCTCGTTCCACCACCACTCGGGGGTATATTTGCCCCGATTGCCGCCGCCGAAATCCCCGGGGCTCGTCCATGTGCCGATATCGATGCCGTTGAGCGTAAACTTGATGTCCGACGGCCAGTTCTCGTTGGCGAAAGGGGCTTCCGACGAAATTTCCATCGATACCTCGAGCTCGAGCGGGTCCTCGCTTTTCATCAGGAAGTTCGGCACCCGGTATTCGACATAGCCTTGCCCGAACCAGAGGATCTTGGCGTTCACGCGCTCCGGGTCGAGGAAGTAACGCGGTTCGTCGAAAATCCCGATAACGCTCTCGGTCGTCGCTAGGCCGCAGGTCGGTTCGACGTGGAAGTCGGTGTAATGGCCGACCGACACTTCGGTGAGATGGTACTCGCGCGGCGCGGTCTCTTCACGGCTCGGAAAATCGATCTCGATGAAGTCGGTGATGAGCGTGCACACTTTCTTCGCGCCGCCTTTGCCCGAAACCATCGTCGTGCGGATGAGGCCGGCTTTCTCCAGCTTCTTCACGTGCATCGTCATGATCGCGCTGCTGAGGCCAAGCGCCTGCGCCAGTTCTTTCACGTTCATATTTTGTTTGGCGAGCAGCTGGATCATTTCGATCCGGACGTTGCTGGCGAGCGCTTCGTATACGGGCAGCCATTTATCGGTAACGTCTATTCGCATGGTTCCTCCGAGAGAATTTCATATATTTATAAATCAATCATACAAATATTAATAGGCTGATTCAACTAGAAATAAACCACATTTGGCGATTGGCCGTCATCACCTCGTTCTATGCCACCGCATGAGGGGGAAGATGGAAAACCCGGATGCCGAACATGCTCGCCGCGCGCGCCTGTGACTAGATTTCTGGGAGTTGGAATCGAAGCGCTCTTATCGCCGGTTGTAAGCGCAACCAAAATTGGTGTTTAGCTACCATTATAAAGGAGCGGGAGCGAGGATCAAAGGCCTGAAGCAAAAAAACGCAGGTTTTGACCGAAACGCTGAACTTTTTTTGCAAAATATCGCGCAAGACTGAAAAATGCGACCGCTTGGTGGTAAAATCAGGGGGAAGACGGGAAAGGAGAGGCGCCGATGATAATCCGGTTACTCACCGTGGGTGATGCGGAGGGCTACCGAGCGCTGCGGCTTCGGGCTTTGCGCGAGCATCCGGAGGCGTTTCTATCCACCTACGAGGCGGAGGTTGCAAGACCGATCGAAGCGACTAGCGCCAAGCTAGCGCCGGAGACGGGTAAATTCACGCTCGGCGCGTTCGATGCAAGCGGCCGGTTAGCCGGCGTTGCGACGCTCGTGCGGGAGACGAACCCGAAGATCGCGCACAAAGCGAACGTGTACGCGGTCTACGTCGCGCCCGAGGCGCGAGGGAATCGGGTAGGGCAGTCGCTGTTGCAAGCGCTGATCGCCAAGGCGAGGGCATGCGATGGGGTGGAGCAGCTCCACCTGACCGTCATGGCTTCGAACAAAGCGGCCGTTCGGCTATATGCGTCGGTCGGGTTCGTCGCCTATGGCACCGAACCTCGTGCGATGAAGATTGACGGGAGTTACTACGACGATCAACATATGGTCTTAGTCCTGTAAGCCGTTTAGGCTAGATCCCGCGTTTGGGGAGGAAAACGCTTCCTCCGTGCAGAAGAAGAGACGATAGTGAATTTGCAAATCATTTCATACCAGGGTGAAGGAGAAATGAACGAGCTATGAAGAAGTTGAGACTGCTCCAGCAAATATCGGAAGAGGGCGTCGTCGCGGTTCTGCGCGGAGAATCGCCGGAAGACGTCTACGAGATGGCCAGCCAGTGCATCGCGGGGGGCATTAAAGTCATCGAGGTGACGATGACCGTGCCGTTCGCGCTGCAGGCGATCGAACGTCTGGCCAAGACGTACTCCAGCGACGCGCAGGATCCGTCCAAATTCGCCATCATCGGCGTCGGCACGGCGCTCGATCCCGAGACGGCGCGCGCGGCGATTCTGAGCGGTGCCGAATTCGTCGTCGGGCCGTCGCTTAATCCGGCTACGGTCGCACTGTGCAACCGGTACCGCGTACCGGTAATGCCGGGCGTCATGACGGTCAAAGAAATCCAGGAAGCGCTCGAGCTTGGCGTCGACATCGTCAAGCTGTTCCCGGGCAATCTCTATTCGCCATCGATGATCAAGGCGATCAAGGGGCCGCTTCCGCAGGCGAACATCATGCCGACGGGCGGCGTGACGCTGGACAACCTGGGCGAATGGATCAAGGCAGGCGCGGTCGCCGTCGGCATCGGCTCGGACCTGACGACCGAAGCGGTGAAGCAGCGCAACTACGATTTAATCGCGGATCGTTCGGCCCAGTACATCGCTGCATACAAAAAGGCGAAAGGGCTGGCGTAGCAGCTAGACCGGCTGCCGGTTCGGGATGAGCCAGACAGGGTTCCGCCGGCACAGAAGGTCGGACAGTAATAACGGCGGGGCGGGAGATGATCCTGCGCCGCCGTTTTGGCGTGCGGTCATAGCAGTGCTCCCGTGAAGGGCACAATGATTTGCGGGGCGGCAGAGAGTGCAGATGATGAACAGCTGTATGCAGTGCGGCAAAGGCGGTACGTGGATCGTCCGCAGCCTGACTACTGCGCCGCCTCGCAGTCGATGTACCGGCAATAGTGGCGTGCAGCCGACTACTGCGCCGCCTCGCAGTCGATGTACCGGCAATAGTGGCGTGCAGCCGACTACTGCGCCGCCTCGCAGTCGATGTCTCGGCAATAGTGGCATGCAGCCGACTACTGCGCGCGTCGCAGTCGATGTATCGGTAATAGTGGCGTGCAGCCGACTATTGCGCCGAGTCACCAGCAAGAATTGTCCGGCTGCTTAGCCGTCAATCAACCTACAGCTGCACAAGCCCCTCTTCGCCCTCCCCAGTGCCCATATACACGACTTCATCCTCATCGAACAAGTTGTCCAAATAAATTTGCCCCAGATGGTCCATGATGTTCACGTTATGCAGCCGACCGCTGACACCATCCGCGGGGAGGGCAGCCAGACGCTCAAGCATCGGGAGGATCGAGTCGGGCTCTTCGCCGTAGAACGGGTTCAGCTCGGTGCGAATCGCGCCGGGGTTGAGCAGGTTGATCAGAATGCCGTGATCTTTCTCCGTCTCGGCGGCTACCAGCGTCATCTGATGCAGATTGGATTGCGCAACCGCGTACGAAGGGAATCCGTTCTCGCCGACGTGAATGACCCCGGGCATGACGTGCACGATCCGGCCATACTGCCGCTCCCGCATGGCAGGCAGGACGGAGGCGGTCACGAGCGACACGCTGCGCACCAAATCCTCAAAGAACTGCTCGTAATATTCGAAAGCCCGCTCTTTCTCGGCCTTACGGACATGGTTCGTCGTGTTATTGATCAATACGTCGACTTTGCCGTACTCCTCGAGAATTTGCTGAACCATCGCGCTAACCTCCAGCGGCTCCGTGACGTTCGCGAAATAAACGTCCGATTGCAGCCCCCGGCGGAAAATTTCGTTCGTGATGTCCTGCAGCACATCCGATTCCTGATCGCACAGCAGCACGACGTCGCCCGCCTGCGCGAAATGCAGCGCGGCCGCTTTGCCGACCTCGCACCCCGCCCCGTTAATTAACACGACGCGTTGTCCTTCATTCCCCATCATGGCCCCGCCTTTCTCGATTAGTCCCTGCTAGTATGCGCCATCGGCGATTATTTTAGCGAGAGTGGCATGGCTGGCTGCAATTGTTTTCCTCCATTTTCCACTAATGGAAGTCTCGCGAATTGTCGAAAAAAGGGGTATACATGGATGCAGAAACCGAAAGAGGGATCGACATGAGGAGACCGCGAAGAGTCGCCGCCGCCATCTGGGCGACCGTAACGCTGCTGAGCCTATATGCGGCAGGGCCATGGCTCCCGACTGCGGAACAAGCGCAAGCCGCGACCACTGAGCCAAAGAGAACGTCGCAGGCGGCGAGCGCGAGCGCGTACGTGCTGCCGCCGGCCGCCGTGCGGGTAGACGCGACGAGCATATCGTCCGTCACGCTATCCTGGTCGCCGCCGCCCGGCGCCGGCACATGGACATACGCGATCTACGTCAACGGCAAGCAAATGGCGGCCACCGATGCCCGGCACATGGAGGTGCGGGGTCTTGCGGCCGCAACCTCTTATAAATTCGCCGTGGCGGCGGTGAGCGGGGGCAAGCAGTCTACGCTCAGCACGGCTATATGGGGGCGCACCGATGGCGGCAACCTGCTGGCGAACGGCGGATTCGAGCGGGATGCGGACGGCGACGGCAAGGCGGACGGGTGGTCGTTCGGCAGCGGCCGGTACGAGCTCGTCGGAAATCCTGTCGCGGGCGGCCGCAAGGCGCTTCGGCTAACGGCAGTCAAGCTAGCCAAGAGCGACAACATTAGCGCCTACCAGCGTGTCGCGGTCGCGGGCGGGAAAGCTTTCGCGCTGGAAGGCAGCCTGCTGCCGCAGTCGCTGAGCGGCGCGCGCGCCGTGCTGTTCGCCGATTTCTTCGATGCAAGCGGGAAGTGGGTCGGCGAGATGAGCCGCGATATGACCAAGCCGGCTGGGCAATATGCGGCGCTGCGCGCCGAAGGAGTCGTTCCCGCGAACGCGGCATACGCCTTCGTCACGCTGCGGGTAACCGCGACGGAAGAGGGCGGCTCCGGCGTGCTGCTGGCCGACGACGTCCGGCTCCGCTATACCGGCGGCAAGATGCAGGACAACGGCGAGCCGAACGATGCGGCGGAGCAGGCGGTTCCGCTCATGACGGGCGAACAGACTTCGTATTTGTCCAAGCCAGGCGACCAGGACTGGTACCGCTACACCTCGCTGCGAGCGGAACACGTACGATTCGAACTGCGCGTGCCTGAGGGGCTGGACGCGGAGCTTGCGGTGCGCAGCGCGCAAGGCGCGCTGCTCGGGGAGAGCAAGCAAGGAAGCGGCCAAAGCGAACAGGTCGACATCGCCGTCCAAGCCGGAGAGAGCGTGCTGATCCAGGTCACTGGCGCGCGCGCGGGCGATTACGCGATGCAGCCTTACCGGCTCGCCGCGTCGGGCTCGCCCTCGGGCATCGCACCTATCGGCGCCTCGCTCGAATCCAGCCTTACCGGCACGAACATCCCGCTTGTGGACGGCGTCGACGTTTGGACGCGGGGCGAACGCTACGCGGAAACCATGGGGGCGGAGGCGCGTTCCATGACCGTGCTGCAAAGCGGAGGCAGGCTCTACGTCCTCATCCGGGGTACGAAGCTGCCGGCATGGCATACGCTCTATCTCGGCACGGACGGCGATATCTCGACGGGGTATGACACCGGCGCAGCCGCGGATGTAGGCGCCGAGTACAAAATCGACTACAACCGGCTGTATGCCTGGGATGACAGCGCGCAAGGATGGACGGATAAAGGCGCGGCCTATGCGGATTTAAGCGAGACGTCTACCGGCTACTCCGTCTACTTAACGGATCTGGGCCTGCCGAGCGCGAAGCCGTTGCAGATCGCCTACGCAGGGGCGGACGGCGCGCGTATCCCGCCGTCTGGCGCGGCGCAGACGACGAAGGTCGACATCGCGGCGGAAGCATACGCGGGCGTAGCCCGCATCTATTATCCGAAGCAGCTGTTCGGCGCGCTGCCGAATCCGTTCATCGGCTGGGCGCCTTCGTCCCGGGGCGGAGACTACAAGCAGCCGCATACGCTCGTGACGGCCAGCATCCGCTGGCGGGATTTGGAGCCGGAGCGGGGACGTTTCGATTGGGCAGGGCTGGAGCGCAAGTACGATTTCGCCAAGCGGGCATCCGCAGGCGATCGGTTTATTTTGCGGCTCGTTATGGACGTACCGGGCGACGATCCGAACCATCTGGATATTCCGGATTGGCTGTACCGGGCGCTCACGGAGGCGGAGGGCGAAGACGGGGCAGGCACTCGCTACGAGACGAAGGAAGGGAGCGGCTTCAGTCCGAATTACAGCAGTACGCTGCTGATCCGGGAGCATGAACGGGTCATCCGGGCGTTTGCGCAGCGCTACGACGCCGATCCGCGCGTCGCGTTCATCCAGATCGGCAGTCTCGGTCATTACGGCGAATTCCATACGGCGCTGCTGGACAAGCCGTTCCCGCCGCTGGCAGTATCGGATCAGTATGTCAAAGCCTATACGGAGGCGTTCCAGAGGAAGCTTGTCGGGATGCGCAAGCCGTTCCCGCTGGCAGCCTCGCACAGGCTCGGGCTGTACAACGACATGTTCGGCGAAGCGGATTCGACGGCGACTTGGCTGAATTGGGCTTCGAACGGCTGGGACGGCATCGCGGAATACGTACCGCCGGCACAGGCGCAGGCGGCCAAGGACGGATCGCGGATGCCGCAGTGGTGGCGTTACAACTATTCGGGGGGCGAATTCAGCAGCAATCACGCGCCGGACGCTTATGTGGACGAAGACCGGCTGCTGCAGGCTGCGGTACAGATTCGCGCCAGCCACACGTCCTGGATCGGTGCGACTGCACTGCTTGGCATGAACGAGAAGAGCGGCCTCAGTACGAGTGAGCAGGCGGGGGTCTATTACCTGCAGCGGCTGATGGGCTATCGGATGGTCGTCGAGAAGGCGGCGCATGCGGGTGTCATCAAGCGCGGCGGTACGCTTCAACTGGAGAGCGCGTGGAGCAACAAAGGCGTGGCGCCATTCTATTATCCGTGGCTCGTCCGGTTCGCGCTGGCGAATCAAGCAGGGCAGGTCATGGCGGGTACGACCGCAACGGCGCAGGCAGACATCCGCACATGGATGCCGGGCGAGCGCCAGACGGTATCGGCGCGAATTCCGATTCCGGCCGGATTGAAGCCCGGGACGTATACGCTTCTGGCGGCCATCGTCGACCCGGATACGGGCAAGCCGGGCGTTCGGCTGGCGATCGAGGGCGCGCGCGAAGATCTTTGGCATCGTTTGGATGCGGTCGAAATCCGATAAAGATCCGTGCGGCGGACCATCCTAGTTGGTAATAAAGCCAAAAGCCGATAAAGGATGGTCGGTGCCCGTGAACGATAACAACATGCTGGTCCTGCTCACGACGGAAGGGACATACCCGTATCATCAGGGGGGCGTCAGCACCTGGTGCGATATTCTGGTGAACCGGCTGGAGCAGGTCGATTTCGTCATCTACAGCATCATGATGAATCCGTTCGTGACGCAGAAATTCAAGCTGCCCGAGCGGGCAAGTCTCTATGGCGTGCCGCTCTGGGGAACCGAGGAGCCAAGCGAGCATCTGGAGAAGCCGTTCGCGGACGTCTATGCGCAAAAGCTGCGCACGGGCGAGAAGGAGATCCGGGCGCATTTTCTTCCGCTGCTGCAGGCGCTTCTGAAGGAGCTGACGGCGGAAATCAAGGACCCGTACCGGTTCGCGGATACGCTCGTCGGCCTCTACCGCTACTTTGAGCAATACGAATACAAAGCGACGTTCAAGCACGAATTGGTGTGGGAGTACTACAAAGCGACGATGCTGGGCATTGCCGCGGACAGATCGACCGGGTTCAGCCAGCCGGATATTCACGGGCTCATCCAAAGCCTGGGCTGGGTGTACCGGTTCTTCAATATCGTCAACACGCCGGTGCCGCGCGCGCACGTCGCGCATTCCTCCGCGGCGGCGTTCTGCGGCATTCCGTGCGTGCTGGCCAAAAAACTATACGATACGCCCTACCTGCTGACCGAGCATGGCATCTATTTGCGCGAGCAATATTTGTCGCTCTCCGGGCGGGGCTATTCGACGTTCCTGACCAAATTTCTAATCCGCATGATCCAATCCGTCACGAGCTTGAACTATGCGTTCGCGGATCAGGTGTCGCCGGTCTGCCTCTACAATACGCGTTGGGAAAGCGAACTGGGCATCTCGAAACGGCGGATCGAGGTGATCTACAACGGCATCGATACGCGCGTGTTCAAGCCGGATGAACCGAAGCGGCGCGCGGGAGACGGCGTCACGATCGCCATGGTCGCCCGGATCGATCCGATCAAAGACATCAAAACGTTCCTGCGGGCGGCACGGATCGTGTTGGACAAGCAGACGGGCACGTCGTTCGTCGTGTACGGTTCGGTGAGCGTTCCCGCCTATTACGAGGAATGCTTGGCCCTCCAAGAAGAGCTGCGCTTAGGCGGCTCCTTCGTCTTCGCGGGGCATGCGACGCAGATGGCGGCCGCCTATAATAGCGGCGACGTCATCGTGCTCTCTAGCATTTCGGAGGCGTTCCCCTATTCCGTCGTCGAGGCGATGATGACGGGCAAGCCGGTCGTCGCGACCGATGTCGGCGGCATCTCCGAGGCGCTCGGGGATACCGGCAAACTGGTGGAGCCGCGCAATCCGCAGGCGCTGGCGGACGCGATTCTTGCGTATGCCGACAACCCTGGTTTGCGGGCGGAAGCCGGCCGGGAAGGAAGGGAGCGTGCGCTCTCTTATTTTACGCTCGGGCGCGTATTGGAATTGCATATGAAGAGTTATATTAAACTTGCCGCTCGCGCAACCGAACGGATTCCGCCGATCGTGCGCAAGACGCAGGATGAACCGGCAGGGCGGCAGGGGGCGGGTGCCGCAGAGTCGGATCTGGTATCGGCCCCCGGCCAAGTGGATGATGAGCGCCACGATCTGACGGCAGACGGCCGCAAGCTTGCCGCAAGCGACGACGCGGGCGGGCTATCTTCGGATGCGGCTCGGCTTGCATGGCAGCAGCAGGCGGCGATCGAAGAGGCGCTGTTGCTGGCCGCCAGCGGTCAGGCCGAATCTGCCGTGGCGGCCTTCCGGGAAGCGCTCGCGATTCTGCCGGACGCGCCCTGCGTCCCTTATATTCTAACGGAGCTGGCCGGCGTCTATAACGCGCTCGGTCGCCATGACGAAGCGATGGCGGAGCTGCTGCGGTGCGAGCTGTACGCCAGTCTGCGGGCGGATCGGAGGATCTCTTAGAGATGACAGGCAACTTAAGACAGACGATTCGGGGGTACCGGGCGACCGCCGTTAAGGAGCTGTACGCGGATATGACCGCGAAGCATATAGAGCGGATGAACGGACTTCGGGAGGAACTGGCCGAACTGCGCGCCGACAACGAGCGACTCGCCGCCGAATTGGCCCGGATACCGTCGATCCCTCCGACCTCTCCGACATCTGCGATGTCGCGTGAAGAGGAAGCGCCGCGGGTATTCGAGGAAGGGGCGTTGTTAGTATCTGCGCTTGCGGAGGCGAACGCGCTTGTAGAGGCGCAAGCCCGGCGATTGGAGGAGCAGCGAGCGCGTCATGAGGCGGACAAGGCGCGGCATGCGCGCCTTCGCGCCGAAGCTTTGGCCCGCTTGGAAGCGCGGCTGGGCGAGGCGATGGCCAGGTGGCGCGGCGAAGAGGAGGAAGGCGAATGAGCAAAGCGAAGGAGCTGCCCCGCGCCTGGCGGGGCTATCATCCCTTGGAGACGGAGCAATGGTTCGCGGCGCTGGAAGCCGCTCACGACCGCGAAGCGGAAGAGCTGATCGCTGCCATCCGCAAGGAACGCGCGCGCGGCGAGCAGCTGTCTGACGACGCGCGGCAGAGAAGACAAGCCGGCGCCCAACCGCATAGCGCTGCTGCCGTTGACGAGGATGCCGATCGTGGCTGGATGCAAGGGCGGATCGACCGTTCCGCCGCGGCCATCCGGCGCCAAGGCGAGGCAGAGGCCGCCGCGCTCCGCCGCCTGTTGGAGGTGCGCGAAGCGGAGCACGAAGCATCGGTGCGGGATGCCGAGCGGCAGCTGGCGGAATGCGAAGCGGCTATCGCGCGTCTGGTAGCCGAAGCGGATTCGCTGTTCGAGGCGATGCCGGCCGAGACCGAGGGGGACAAAGCGACGGCGGAGCTGCGGTCGGCGTTGGCGGGCATCCAAGCCGCCGCGCTGCCGGCTTCCGCGCTGCCGCCGAACAGCAGGGAGACGGTGGCACCGGGCGACGAGGCCGCAGCGAAGAGCAGGGAGCCGAAGGCGCCGGACGACGAGGCCGCTGCGAATCGTGAGCGCGGCGTCAGACGCGCAATGGAGGAGTCCGCCCGCAGCGCGAAGGTCATTCAATTCCGCCTGAAGTCGATGCTGGGGCGGGTGGAGGCGGCCGGTCATTGGCGCGCGGCAGGTGCAGCCGCGCAGCCGGATGCGGAAGACTTCGCATTGGCAGCAGGCGGCGCCGAAGCCGAGTCCGGGTCGGCGGCTTCACGGCACGCGGCCGCGGCCGCCGCGACGATGAACGCCGCACGGGCGGCGGCGGGCGTGAGCGCCACCCGAAGCGGAAGAACCGGAAGGCCGCTATACTCCGCCTATTGGGGCGACTTGGAGCCGTATTTGCAGGACAACAGCGACCCGGAACAGCTGCCGCAGCATACGGGGCCGCTCGTCGCCGATCCTCGACTGGCGGGCCAGCGCGACGCTGTGCCTCATTTGGAAGAGGGGGAGCCGAAACAGGCCATGCAGGCCGTTACGGGAGAGGTGAGTTCTCCCTCGGATTCCGTTGCGGGATCGGATAACTCCGGCCAATCGGACGAAGCTGCCGATCCAGCAGGCGCGAAGGCCGAAGACACAGGCCGCGCCGATACGCTGTCTGCCGGGGGCGCCAGCGCCGTGCTCGGCGCTGGTACGCTGCCTGCCGGGGGTGACAGCGCCGTGCTCGATACGCCGCCTGCCGGAGGCGCCAGCGCCATGCTCGGCGCCGATACGCCGCCTGCTGGGGGCGCCAGCGCCGTGCTCGGCGTCGATACGCCGTCAGCCGGGCCCGCCAGCGCCGCGCTCAGTGAAGAGATCCGGTTCGTGCGGGAGCGTTACATCGTCGGCAAGACGGCAGGTCAATCGCTTCGCGCCGCGGATGGCCGCCTGCTGATCGCCAAGGGCGACCGCATTACCGCGCAGACCGTGGCAGACGCGGAGCGTGAGGGCAAGCTGGCGGAGCTAGTCGTGCATATGGTCATTCCCGGACTAGGGGCGGAGGCGCGATGAATCCGCCGCTTACGATTGGGCGCACAGCCGATCCGAAGGGGGAGCCCGACGAGACGACGCGGGCGGAGCGTTTCGCGCGGCTGGTCGAGGACGTGGCCGACCGGGACGCGTTGCCCGAGGATCGGTACGCCGTCGCGGCGCTGCTCGAATCGATGGGCTGGAACGATGCACGGGCCGCTGAGGCGTTCGGCGTGTCCGATATTTTCGAGCTTGCCGCCGAAGTGTGGGAAGCCGTTCGCCGGAAGGTCGTCACAAGCACCTTCGCCGTCAATGAGGAGGCGGGCGTGCTCCGAACGGCGCTTGCGCTGCTCAAGAGTTTTCTGCGGGGCGTTATTTTCGCGCTGCCGATGGCGATCTCGGTCATCTCGATGCTGACGCTCAAATTCTCGCTGTGGTCGTACGAGCATTTGTCCGTGGAGATCGCCACGTGCATCGCGATCGGCACGATCGCCAGCTTCGTCGTCGTGGGCGGATTTACGCAGGCGATCGCGCGGCGCGGCTTTTTCTACATTTCGCAGGGCTACTACAACATGGCGCGCAAAATCACGTTCTTGTTCATCCGGCTCGGCTACCTGGCGGCCGCTTGCGCGTGCGCGCTGCTGCTCTTGTTCAATCTCGTCTTCAACGTGTTCCCGCCGGAGATGTTCCTGTATATCGTGCTGTATTTCTTCTTTCTTACCTCGATCTGGTTGTCGGTGACCGTTATGTATATCTTGCGGCGGGAGCTGACGTTTACCGGGCTTATCCTTGCGGGCATCGCCATCGTCTACGTGTTGTTCCGCGTGCTGGCGTGGGACATTATTTTCGCGCAGCTGCTGTCCATCCTGGTCGTATCGACGGCGGGGATGACGCTTGTCGTCTATTATTTTCGCCAGGCGGCGAAGCGGGAGGAGAAGGGAATCGCGCCCCGAATGCCGCGTCTGGCCGTAACCGTCTATGCGGTGGCGCCTTATTTCGCGTACGGGCTGCTCTACTTCGTGTTCCTGTTCGTCGACCGGATCATGGCGTGGTCCGCGAACGTGGATTACATGCCGTATTTCATCTGGTTCCGCGGGGAGTACGAGCTGGGGCTGGACTTCGCGCTGCTGTCGCTGATGATCCCGCTCGGCGTATGCGAGGTCATGGTGAACAAAATGATGCTGGACGTCGAAGCGAGCTACAAACGCTACTGGGGATTCGAATCCGACCTAATGAACGCGCGCTTCCGGCGGATATACAACCGGTTGATGGCGGTCATCGCGGCGTCCTCGGCGGCGAGCGCGCTGCTCGTCTACGGCTTGGTGCAGCTGTTCGATGGGATCTATTACGCCCGGGAGGGCGAGTCTCTCATCGTAAGCGGAACGACGCGGTTCGTGTTCATCGTCGCGCTGCTGGCTTACGTCATCCTCGCGACCGGGCTCATGAACGCGGTCACGCTGTTCGCGCTGTCGCAGCCGTCGCTGGTGAACCGGGCGATCGTGCCGGCGCTCGCGGTCAACGTCGCGCTGGGCTTCGCGCTCAGCCGCTGGATCGACTACTCGTTCGCCGTCTTCGGCGTGCTGGCGGGCGCGATCGTTTTCTCGGCGCTGTCCTTCCGCTCGATGCGTCAGGTGATCGGGAAGCTGGACTATTACTTGTACGCCATCTCTTGAAGCGTTATCTCTCGCGTCGGCAGGCGAAAAGCGAAGGAGGGCGGTACGCCTGGATTACTCATCGTTTGGCAGCCAAATATACGCGATGACGCACTACGCGTTCGCCTGCGCGGTGCTGTTCCTGCTATGGCCGCGGTTGTTCCTGCGCACGGACCCGGGCGACCGTCTGGCTGGCGTCTACGCGCTGTTCATGAAAGCGGCATGCGTCTATATCGTGATGGGCTACGTCCTGGTTGCGCTCAAATTGTACGAGTTCATGGCGGTCGCGGCGGTGCTGATTCTGCTGAGCGCGCGGCGGCTGTGGCAGCGGGGCGGCCAGGAGGCGAGAGCGGCCGCGGCGCGGAAGCTGACCCTAAGCTTCTACGCGCTGTTCGACGGGGGAATGCGCCTGCGGCTGAGCCGGCCATGGCGGTGGAGGCATCGGCAAGTCACCGGAACGCGGCGTGCCGTTCGAGAGGAGATCGTACTCCGCGAGGCTGATGGGGGATCGTCGAGTACGCAAACGTTTAACGGGCATGCGTCGAACAATCTCGCAGTCCGAAGCCGATGCGCGGAAGAACGAGCCGCATCCGGCGTGACACGGTCTGCCATGAGAGAGGCTGCTCCCGGTGGCAATGGCGATGCCAGCCCCGCTGCCGGCGGGCAACAGGCCGGCGGATGGAGAAGCGCAAGTTGGAGCAGGCATCTGCGAGGCTGGGCACCGAACGTGCTGCTGCTCGCCGTTCTTGGGGCGGGCGCTTACATTCGTTTTCATGACGCGGTTCACTATGCCGCTCCTGCGCTCTCGGATGGCGCCGTCACGCTAGCTTGGATGAAATACATCAACGCTCGGCTGCTGTTCCATGACGGTCTGTATCCGCAAGGCTTTCATATTACGCTTTCGCTGCTGAGCAAGTTCGCCGCGATCGATCCGCTCTACATTCTGAAATACACGGGTCCGCTATGCGGCGTGTTGACGTCGGCCGGGTTCTACTTCGCGCTGTCGCGACTTACCGGCAGCCCATATGCCGGCATCGCCGGGGCGGCGGTCCACAGCTTCGGCGGGCCGTTCCTGTTCGGCGGCGACTGGGAACGGCAGGCGGCCACCAACTCGCAGGAGTTTGCTTTCGTTTTCGTTTTCCCGTCGCTGTACTTCCTGCTGCGATACTTCAAGACCGGCGGGCGATTGGCCTTTCGAACCGCCTTGGCGGGACTTTCGGTCGCCGGATTCGCACATTCGCTCGCGTTCGCGTACGCCGGGATGGGCGTAGGCGTCTGCCTGATCGCCGCCATGCTGGTGAAGGAGACCCGGCAATGGCGCGCGATCGGCGCGGCAGCGGTGGCAGCGGCCATTACCGCCGTCGCGACGTACGCCCCGATTCAGATCGGCTTATGGCTGGGCGTCCCAATGAATAAGAGCGCGACCGAATTTCTGACGAGCACGACGGTCGCTGCCATTCCGGTTTTGACAGGGGCGGACAAGCTTGGCTTAGCCGCACTCGCGGTCATCGCGGCGTCCCTGCTCATTAGCTGGAAGCGCGGCGATCGGCGGTTGGCGGAATGGTTCGCGGTGGGCATGGGAACCGCCTCCTTCCTGCTCTATTACATCGCGCCTTATCTGACAGGCAGCGTCGTGCTAGCCTCCCGTACACAGGCGCTATGGGCGCTTAGCATCTGCTTTTCGGCCGGCTTCGCGTGGTGGTCGGCATGGCGGATATTCGGCGCTTGGCGGCTTCGTCCGGCGCTCGAAGCTGCCGCGGCGGCAATTAGTCTGCTAATTGTCGCAGTCTCGTTTGCGCCTGGTCCGATCGTCACGTACAAAATGGACTGGGAGAGCATGTTCCGCCAGTATCTGCGCATCGCGGGGGAGCAGCCGCTCCATACGTGGACGATGTTCTCGCAGGAGGAGGGCTATTCGCTCGTGTACGGCATCGGTTGGCATCAATACGTGCGCACGCTGGTGGATGCGTATGATCCCGCCTTGCCTGGGCTTACCCGGTATGGGCAAACCGCTCCCGATCCCAATCTAACTTCCACCGTGTTCATCGTGGAGGAGAAGCAGGTGTTCCACGTGCCGACGAATCTGATCATCTATGGGAAGCTGGAGGAAGAACGGTACGCCAAGCACGAGGAGGAGTGGCGGCTGTTGGCGGACTGGCTGCGCGTCTATTCGGCTCATCACGGCCCGCCCGCGGTCTTCTATGAGGATGCGCATATCCGAATCTGGTATATCGAGCGGCCGGAGGCGAAAGATAAGAACTACCGGCGGCTGTGGGGGAGCACATCATGAAGGCGCCCGCGCTTGTCACCGACGCGCTGCTGCGCAAATCGCTGGCTGCCGTGCGATCGCTCGGCGCCAAGGGCATCCCGGTCTATGCCGCGGAGTCGACGCGCTTGACGCCGGCGGGCTTCTCCAAATATTGCGCCGGGCGTCTGCTCAGCCCGCATCCGGTCGAACAGCCGGCCGACTATGCGGCATGGCTGCTGGAGACGGCGGCGAAGATGCCCGGCCTCGTCCTTCTGCCGATGGACGAAGCGTCGGTCGGCGTCACGATCGCGCACCGGGAGCGTCTGGCCGTATCCGCAAGCTTCCTGCAGCCGGAGGCGGAGCCATTCCGCCGGGCGGCGGACAAATACGAGACCGTCCTCGCGGCCCGCTCGCTCGGCATGGAGACGCCGCTCACCTGGCTGCCGGGGGGCGAAGAGGAGCTTGCGGCCATCGCCTCGAGCGAAGCGTTCCCGCTTGTGATCAAGCCCCGTCACTCTTCCGGATCGAGAGGAATCCGCTTCGTTCATAATGCGACGGAGCTTGGCACAGCTTATAGAGAAGCGGCGGCCGGCGGCCTGCCCCCGATGATTCAACAATACATACCGCCGGGCGAGCGTCTGGACGCGGCGATGCTGCTCGACGCGGAGGGACGCGTAGTCGCTTCGTTCGTGCAGCGGGAAGTGCGCCATTATCCGGCGGACATCGGGCCGAGCACGGTTCAAGAGAGCATCGCGATGCCGGAGCTCGCCGAACAAGCGGCCGCGCTCCTGGCCAAGCTCGGCTGGCGCGGCGTTGCCGAGGCGGAGTGGATGCGCGACCCGCGCGACGGGCGGCTGAAGCTGATGGAGATCAATCCGCGCTATTGGAATTCGCTGCATCTGGCGATCCAATCCGGCGTTGATTTTCCTTATTTGCATTACCGGCTCGCGCTTGGCGAACGAGTAACGCCGATCACATCGTACGCCATCGGCCAGGTGACGCGCAATTTGCTGCCGGGCGACCTGCTGCGTGCAATATCGACGGGAGCTTGGCGAGGGCTCGATCCGCCCCTGTTCGGCAAAGGAGGCCGGCCGGTCGAGGACGATATTCTGTCGCGGCGCGATCCGCTCGCGGCCGCGGGATTCGGCCTTGCCTGCGCCAGGTATGCGCTTGACGCAAGGATGTGGCGCAAGCTGTTCAAGCGTTAGCGCATCGGTCGTTCGGATGCAAGGGGGCGTCTTCCGCCGCTTGCAGGAATCACCGGGTCCGTTATCGGATAAAGCAGAAATACGGGATCGGCTAGAAAGAAGCGGAGATGCGAGCAGCGGGAGCCGACGCATAAGGTCGAAGAAGCGGCAGACCTAAGGGGAGAGGCGAAACCGTGACGATGGGAGGGAAGCGACATGCTGAACGCGTTGACCGTGGATGTGGAAGACTATTATATGACGAACGGGCTGAACATCTCGCCTGATCAGTGGCATCGCTACGAGGACCGGGTCGCGCAAAGCACGGCCGACGTGCTCGAGCTGTTCGCGCATCACCGCGCGCGCGGCACGTTCTTCATCCTCGGCTGCGTCGCGCAGCGTCATCCCTCCCTAGTTGCGGACATCGCGCGCGGCGGGCATGAGATCGCGTCGCACGGCGGCTGGCATCGTCTGGTCACCTCGCAGACGCTGGAGGAATTCCGGGCGGATATTCGCTTCTCGAAGGAAGTGCTCGAGGGCATTACCGGGCGCAAGGTGGAGCTGTACCGGGCGCCGTCGTGGTCGATCTCTCCCGAGCGGTACGAGGCGCTGCATATATTGGCCGAGGAAGGATTCCGCTGCGATTCGAGCCTGCAGCCGTTCCGCACGCCGCTATCCGGCGTCGCGGGCGCGCCGCGCGCCCCGTTCCGGCCGCAGGTGAACGGCAGGCTGACCGGGCTGACCGAGTTCCCGCCTTCGGTGGCGGAAGTGAACGGCGTGACCGTCCCGTTCTCGGGCGGCTTCTATTTGCGGGCGCTTCCGTACGGGGTTGTGAAATGGGCGCTAAAACGGGTGAACCGCTCCCGCCCAGGGATGATCTACCTGCATCCGTGGGAGCTGGACCTCGGACAGCCGCGTATTCCTGCTCCGCCGCATATTCGACTCGTGCAGTACTACGGATTGGCCGCGATGAAGCCGAAGCTGACGCGGCTGCTGCGCGACTTCGCCTTTGCGCCGCTCGGCGAGCTCATCCGGGAGCAGACGTATCCGATTCATAAGCTGTATACCCCGGCGGCCGGGGCGGCGACGTGAACGGGGCGGGAGCAGACGAGCGAACGGGGCGCTTGCGTTTACGGATCCCTCGCGGCGTCTTCCTTGTCGGCGGAGTTACCGCGGTGAACCTGGCTGGCGCGGGAGTGGCGTTCGCGAAGGATCTCGCGTTCGCCGCGTATTTCGGCACCACGCGCGCGGCGGATCTGCTGAACACCGCTTATTTGCTGCCGGAGACGATTGGCTACAATCTGATCGCCGCCGTCGTCTCGGTGGCCGCCGTGCCGGCGTTGTCCCGGCTGTGGTCGCAAGGATGCTATCCGGCTTTCGCGAGTATGGCAAGGCGGCTCGCGATCCATTCGTCGGCCGCGCTCGCGGCGGTCGCACTTGTCCTGTGGGCAGGCGGAGAGGGCGTATTCCGTATGCTGGGACAGGGAGCGCCGGGTGACGGATCGGATTACCGGGCATGGGCCGTCCTCTATTGGCCGCTGCTTGCAGCGCTGCCCATCTTTCCGATCTTCGCGGCGTACACCGCCGCGCTTGCGGCGGCCGGTTCATTCTACGCCGCCGCCGCCGCTCCGCTGCTGCCGAACGCGATGATGCTCGCGGCTGTCATCGGGTGCGGACTGCTGAACGTTGACCGGACGACCGGGGCGGTCGTGTATGCAGGTGCGATATTGGTCGGCGTCGTCGCGATGGCCGGTCTTCTACGTTACCGGTGCTTGTATCTGATGTCGCTTGCGGCGACGCGCCGGCCAACTCGTTCATCCGCTAGAGGCGCGGCCTCGGACATGGTGACACAGCAGTCTGTCCGCGAACGAGAGGCCGACGGCCGGACGCATCCTCCGATCGAGACGTCGGCACAGCCGTCTGTCCGCGAACATGAGGCCGCCGACCAGGCGCATCCGCGGATCGAGACGATGTCACAGTCGCCCATCGGCGAACGAGAGGCCGCCGACCAGGCGCATCCGTCGATCGAGACGTCAGCACAGCCGCCTGTCCGCATACGAGGCGCTGCCGGCCAGCCGCATCCGCGGATCGAGACGATGGTACAGTCGCCCATCCGCGAACGAGAGGCCGCCGGCCAGGCGTATCCGCCGATCCAGACGGCGAACCGCGCATTCGCGCCCGTGCCTGAGCAGTCGCTCCACGCTTCGGCGGCGACCAGGGAGGGACTGCGAGCCGTCTACTCCGGCATGGCGCCGCTGCTATTGCTCACGCTGTGCATGCAGGCCGGCTATGCGTTCGAGCGCGCGGTTGCCGCGAATCTTGCGTCCGGCACGGTCACGGCGCTGGGTTATGCGTACCGCGTTGCCCAGTTCCCGAATTGGGTATTCGTGTCCGCGGTCACGGCCGTGCTGCTGCCCTCGCTCTCGCGCCAGACGGACGGGCCGGGACTTCGCGGGTCAGCCGCCGGCGAGCGGGCGAGAGCGGAGGTGCTGCGCGCGCTGCTGGGGACGCTTGCGGTGCTGCTGCCAGCCGCCGCGCTGTTGTTCGCGCTTCGCGGCTTCGTCATCGAGCTGCTCTTCGGACGAGGCGCGTTCGGCGCCGGTTCCGTCCGGATGACCGCCGATCTGCTCGCGGGCTACTCGCTTGGCGTCGTCGGTCAAGCGGTCTCGGCGATCGGGCTGCGCTACTTTCTTGCGATCGGCCGGCTGCGGGACTGCGTGCTGATTTACGCGGTTGCCGCGGCTTTTACGATGGGGTTCGACCTGCTGCTCGTGCCGCGTTATGGGGCCCCGGCGCTTGGTTACGGCTCTTGCGCGGGGTGGACGCTTAATGCGCTGCTGATCGGCTGGCTGCTGGTAAGAAAGCGCGGCAAAACGATTGAAGGAGGTGCCGGAGCATGGAAAACCGTTTTCTAATCGTCATCCCCGCCTTTAACGAGGAGGCCAATATCGGCCGCGTCCTCGAAGAGCTGCTGGCCGCGAAGCTTGCGATCGATATTCTGGTCGTTAACGACGGCTCGCGCGACCGGACGGAGGAGCGGGCAAGACGGTATGCCGAGGTGGTCGTCCTGTCCCATCCGTGCAATCTCGGCTACGGCGCCGCCCTGCAGACCGGGTACAAATATGCGATGAAATTCGGCTATCCGTTCATCATTCAGTTCGACTCCGACGGCCAGCACAACCCGCAGGATCTGCCGTTGATCATGGCGGAGCTCGAGCGGGGCGGCACGGATATCGTCATGGGCTCCCGCTTCGTCCGCAAGGACGGCACCTTCGAGACCGGGGTCATCAAAGGCGCGGGCATCCGCTTCTTCCGCATGCTCATCCGGCAGCTGACCGGCAAGCGCATTTCGGATCCGACATCGGGGCTCAGGGGCGTATCCAGCCGGGTGTTCAGCTATTATTCGGTCCGCGACCGGTTCCCGGCCGACTTCCCGGACGCGGATATTTTGATCCAGCAGATCCTGATGAAGTTCAGCATCAAAGAGGTGCCGGCGCGGATGAAGCAGCGCGAGGCGGGCGTGTCCATGCATGCGGGGATCAAGCCGGTCATCTATATGTGTCAAATTCTGCTGAGTATTCTAATCGTGTTGATCCGCCACAAAATGACCCGCGAGGAGGCGGCCTACGCCCATGCATGACATGCTAAGATGGTTCGTTCTCCTGTGCGGCCTCGCGTTCTCCGGCCTTATTATCGGGCTGTTGCTGCGGCATAAGATTAGCGCGCGCAATTCGGTCGTCTGGCTGCTCAGCGCCGCCATTATTTTGGGATTATCGGCATATCCGAGCTGGTTCAATCATCTGGCGCGGATGCTTGGCATCGACTATCCGCCGACGCTGCTATTCCTGCTATCGACGTTGGTTCTGCTGATCATGGTGCTGCATCTCTCCATTCAGCTGTCGATCATGAACGAGAAAATCCGGCAGATGGCGCAGCATATCGCGATCAGCGATCTGGAACAGGAGGAGCTGGCGCGCGCGAAGCGACAGGCTTCCCTCATGCGCGAGCCGCCCGCCCAGCGGGAGTGGCTGCAGTAAGACGGGGCAATACGAGGGAGTAAACATACCTTAGAGGTTGCTGCCAGCGGGGAAAGCCGCATGCAGATAACAACGTGCGATCTGGCCGATAGGTACGTGCGTTAGGTAGGGGAAGGAGGCCGCGTCTTTGGAGCACTCGGGACAAGCAACGTTATCCGCATCGATCATACTGGGGATTCTGCTGGGCGCGGCCCTGCTGACGCTCAGCTGGCTCGCCTTCGCGAACCGTCGTCAACGCCTTCGGCTGACGCGTTCGGCGCATCTCGAGCAGCTGGTCAAGCGCATCCAGCCCGAAGCGGGACTTGCGAACAATTTGAGCTTGTTCCTGGAGGCGATCAGCCAGATGATCGAAGTGGACAGCTATACGTTCTACATCCGGGAGGAAGCGGGGAGCGAGACATTCGTCTTGAAGGCCGTCCGCTATCGGCGCGAAGGGCCGGGCCAAATCGGACCGTCGTACAGCGGGCTTGCCCCCTATGAGAAAGAGCGTTACCAACCGCCTCTCGCGATACCGGCGGATGCCCTCGCGCGGACGACCGGCCTCGTGAGCGAAGGCGCGGTGCCGCTCTACAACATGCCGGTCGGCACGCGGGGGCTGGTGCGGATCGGCCCGGTCCGCTCCATTTCCCGCCGGCAGTCGTTCCTGCTTGGGTCCGTCGGCGCCGATCTTCCGCATCTGCTGGACGTGCTGGCCGAGTCGGACCGGATGGACCGCAAGGCGTCCATCGTCGAGACGTCGCGCGCCGCGCTCGAGGCGATCAGCACGATGGCGATGGACCCCGAAGCGGTTGTGCGCAAGGCGCTGGGCATGTCCGCGAGCGCGCTCGGCCTGACGGGCGGTTGTTTGTTCGTCGTCGAGGCGGGCGCGGTATCGATGCCGATGTTCTTCGGTTGGTCGGACGCGGTGAAGCGCAGTCTCTCCGATATGGCGAATACGTCGCTGCTCCTTCAGTTGATCGAATCCTATGAGCTGACGCTATGGGGCAAGGATGATGTTGAGTTCGAACAAGCGGTGTCGCTGCTAGGGGGCATTAGCGAAGGGTTCCTGCTCGCCGGCCGGCTGCCGATGCCGGGGAAACGGGCGTATTTCGTCGGCGGGCTGCATCGCCACGCGATGAACGAGCAGTCCGAGGCGCAGCTGCGCACGACGTTCAAGACGATGACGCGCCAGCTCGCGCAGCTGCTCGCGATCCAAGAGCGGATGAAGCCGTTCGCCCATACATACGCGGAGTTTCTCAAATTGCTCGCAGGCACGATCGACGATTTGAACCCGTTCACCGTCGGCTACTCCGAGCTCATGAGCCGGTATTCGATTATCATTGCGAAGCGGCTCGGCTTGGCCGACGACCACGTGCGCGACATCGGCACCGCGGCTTACTTAAGCAACATCGGCGTGCTCGGCTTGTCGGAGGAGCTGTATTTGAAGGAAGGCCGCTACACGGAGCTGGAGTTCGAGACGATGAAGCTTCATTCGGAAGTCGGCGCCGTCATCGCCGAGATGACGCTCGGCAGTAAGCGAGTAGCGGATATGATCCGCTATCATCACGAGCGCATCGACGGGCAGGGCTATCCGGCCGGTCTGCGCGGTGACCGGATTCCGGTCGGCTCGCGCATATTATTCGTCGTACAGACGTTCTTGGCCAAAATCAACGGGCGCAAATACCGCGAGCCGATGCCGTTCCAGGAGGCGATCCGCTCGCTCGAGACGCTCGCCGGTTCGCAGCTGGACGCGGATATCGTGCAAGCGTTCGTCGGCTGGTTCGCGGAGAAGCGCGGCGGCCCGCAGCTGGGCGGACGGGCGCTTGGAGCCTGCTGGGATATGCTGTGCTCGCCTTCGGACGTATGCCGGCAATGTCCGGCTTATCAGCGGGATGACAAGGATTGCTTCGTGATTGCCCGAGAGGAAGGCGTGAACTGCAAATCGCATGGCAAGGTGTGCGAGACGTGCTTTGTATATACGGAGACCGCGACAAGGAGCTGAGGCAGGATGAGTAACGTCATTGTGACGGGAGGAGCGGGTTTTATTGGCTCGCATATCGTGGACCGGTTAATCGCGGATGGGCATCGCGTGCTCGTCGTCGACAACCTGAGCACGGGGGATCGCCGCAATGTGCACCCGGACGCCGAATGGGTCGAGCTGGATCTGCTGCATCCGAATTTGACGGACGTCTTCAGAAGCTTCCGCCCGGAGGTGGTGCTGCACGAAGCGGCTTCCGTGTCCGTGGCCCAGTCGATGCAGCGGCCGGACAAGGATGCAGCCAACAACGTGACCGGGACGATCTACGTCCTTGAAGCGTGCAGAGCCGGCGGCGCGCGCAAGCTCGTCTATGCGTCGTCCGCGGCAGTGTACGGCAACCCCGTCAGCGCGCTCCTAAGCGAGCGCCACCCGATCCGGCCCCAGTCGTATTACGGCATCTCCAAATACGCGCCGGAGCAGTACATTCGCGTCGCGGCGGAGACTAGCGGCATGGACTACACCATCCTGCGGTACAGCAACGTGTACGGTTCGCGCCAGGGCGCTCGCGGCGAGGGCGGCGTGGTGTCCATCTTTGCCTCGCGGCTGCGGAAGGATGAACCGTGCGTCATCTTCGGCGACGGGCAGCAGACGCGCGATTTCGTCTATGTCAAAGATGTCGCGGCCGCGAATATCGCCGCGCTGACCCAAGGCGGCGGACGCACGATTAACGTCAGCTCGTGCATCCCCACCAGTATCAATCAGCTGCTGCGCACGATGTGCGGCCTGATGGATAAGCCGTTCGCGCCGAAGTACATGCCGGGTCGGCCGGGAGATATCCGCGACAGCCTGCTGGACAACGCGCTCGCGGCGACCGCGCTGGATTGGCGTCCGACGTATTCGCTTCGGGAAGGACTGGCCGAGATGCTGGAGGAGGAGCGTGCGAGAGATGGCGTCACGGCGCAGAGCTAGAGGGTTGGAAGAAGAAGAGACCACGTGTCCGGGCGGGACGAGCGTGGTCTTATTCGCGTTGGGCGAATCGGCGGCGGTTCAGGTCGTTGGTCGCTTATGTTACTGATGGTTCAGGTCGCCTGTGGTCATGACGCTGGTGGCTCAGGTCGCGGAAGGGCAGGTTACGCGGTCTTATTGGGCTCTGCGCGGTGCGGAAGCAACCTTCTGCCGCTTCACTCTATACGCCATATAGATCCGAAGCGCTCGTCCAATGCACGAAGCCGTGCTCGCGCGCCGTCTCCCCATGGATCGGCGACGGATCGGCCGATGACGCGAGCAGACCGAGCCCGCCTTTGCGCAGCCGGCGGAGCAGCTCCACACGCTGGCGCACCCACTCGCCGCGGGCTTCATGACCGTTCCAGCCCTCCCACAGCATGCCGCTCAGCAGCGGGGCGCATGCCTCCAGCTGGGCAAAACCGCGATTTTGCAGCAGACGCAGCCCGGGATAACGGGCGGTCACGGCTTCCAGCAGCGTCTTATACGCCTCGCCCATCGCGGGCTGAAGCGCCTCCGGCACATACTCTTCGATGTCCCCGACCGTATCCAGCATGAGGCCATCCAGCGGCACTTGCGACGTCAATTCCCCGATCTCCGCCAGCAGCAGCGCGCGATAGGCCGCGGACCGCAGATCCATCAATTCGGCGTCCCACTGTTCGAAATAAACGGGTTGTCCGCTCACGAGCAAGCGCATCTCCTCCGTTATCGCGTCCCATCGCCTCGCGTTCCACTTCGGCGTCTCCATCACGGACAAGTAGCCGTATACGTCCGTCCCCGCCTCGCGAATCGCCCGTATGTCCTCGGCTTGCCACTGTCTCGGTTCGATGACGGTAAGGTTCGTCGCGGCCAGCCTTCTCTTCACTTCGGGATCTGAAATACCGTAATAAATAGAGAAGGAATGAACTGGTCCGAGACGGGATGATTTGGCGAATAGGTTGAATAGTCGCATGGAGAGACCTTCCTTTAGTTGAATTGTAGAGGCCCTTGGTTCGCTCAACTCCGAACGCGCTTGCGGCCCTTGCCGGTAGCGCGTCATCTTCTTCCCTCATTCGGTGTTTATTACCTGCTCGAAGGACTTTGGAGCCACGAGGTATCTGTCGTTATGTGTCGAATGAGTATAGATTACCCTTCTAGGAGCACGGTTGCAAGAAAGGATGAATAGCAGCATGCAAAGTAACGAGCAGGAAAAGACGCATGCCGAGAGCGGATTTACGCTGGTTGAAATATTGGCCTGTCTCGTCGTGCTGGCGATCGCGGGACTTACGCTCACCTCGTTCTTCGTGAACGCGATGTCGTACGCGAAGGGGAACCAGAGCAAGACGGTGATGGTTAATCTGGCGCGGAACACGCTTTTTTATATGCAGAAGGAAGCCGTCTTCGACGAGCTTGGCGGCTACTTCCAGGTCGCACAGGAGACGCTTCCGTCCGGCGAGAAGCGGAAGGTCATCAGTCCGGATGGGTGCAGCAGCGGCCTATGCGCGGGGTATCGGGCATTGATCCGCAACGGGAGCGCGGACACGAGCACGCTCGCCACGATCTTGCATCCGAATATTAACGGGATCCAGTATCGCGTGGAAATCAGCTACCAGCCGAATTTATACAAAACGTTGAAAGCCAACGGTACATCCGGGGGAACGGGCCTAGTCAGCGGAGAGGCGACCGAAGCGCAGACGATCAGCGATTACTTGATTCCGATTAAAGTATCGGTATTGGAAGAGAAGGTCAATGCGGACGGCACCGTCGAAGCGGTAAAGACCAAACGGGATCAAACGGAAGTGGAGGGATACATCACCGATGAGAGCATTCGTTAACCGACTTCGCGAACGTGCTCGCGACGAGCGGGGCCTTACGCTGATCGAGCTCATCGCGTCGCTCACGTTATTATCCGTCGTGCTGGGAATCCTCTATTCTTCCATTACATTCGGCATGAGCGCCTACAACAAGATCCGGATCGAGAACAGCTTGCGAGACGAAGGCGATCTGATCATGTCGTCGATCATTTCGAAGCTCTACACCTACGGCCCCGACAACATCGCGCAAGCGAAGACGGATGCGTACCGGCAGACGATCAAGCTGAATCTAACCGGCTTCAATTCGGAAGAAATCCGCTTCGATTATAGCGACGATTCCGCGAAGAACGCTTTGATTTTCAAAGAAATCAACAAAGACGGGGTAGTTA
Organism: Paenibacillus aurantiacus; assembly: GCF_042431225.1. NCBI lineage: Bacteria > Bacillati > Bacillota > Bacilli > Caryophanales > Paenibacillaceae > Paenibacillus > Paenibacillus aurantiacus. Next base: position 82,332 of record NZ_JBHMDO010000009.1, read on the forward strand.
CCGGGAGTGAGGAGGTAACGATGGACTCGGAGCTTGTCGTGAACGCGGATGCGAACTGGAAGGAAGGTTCCTATATTCGCCTCGTCTGCTCGGATACGTCGAAGACGGCCTGCAGCAGCGGATTGATCGAGATCCAATTGAAGCTTCGTCAAGTGTATGCCGACGAGAACCACGACCTTGTGCTGGAAAGCAAGTTCGGATTTTAAGGGGGAGAACCGATTGATACGCGACGAAAAAGGCTCCGCCTTTCTGCTCGTGGTCTTCATGCTGCTGCTCTTCACACTACTTGGTGTCGCCATCCTGGGCGCGACCGTTGGCGGAGCGATGCGCAGCCAGAAGAGCGAAGATAATGTGCAAACGTTGCATCTAGCCGACAAAGCATTGAGCGAAGCGCTTGCCCGGATTATTACGCGCTTTGAAGGGAAATCGTTCAAGCCGGAACAATTGGAGGCCGGGATTCAGAAATTCATCTCGGAGGCCATAGACAACGATTATTACGGTGCGCAATCGTCGGAATTGGACGCCGACAAAGCGCCGGGCTATGCAATCGATCGGATATGCATTGCCAACGGGGCGCCGGTGGGCACGGACCTGCTGATTCGCAATAAAGCGTATTGCGACCCGGCGAAGGTCGATTCCAGCGGGGAAAGCTACCTGCGCACGATTCGAATTACCGCGAAGGCGACCGTCAACGGGGTTACGCGGAAGTTAACGCAGGACGTGACACTGAACTCCTTCCCCGATTTCCTGTATTATGCCATGGGCTCATCGGAAGGCGATGTTGTTATTAACGGCTCTCCGTACTTCAAGGGCAACATCTATGCCGGGCGTAACTTGAGAATCCAGAACGTAGCCAACTATGATTATAAAGGAAATGTGGATCTGGCCGCCCCAACGCAGTTCCTATATGTGAAGCCAGGCGATGTGGATTCGGCGGCGATCGGCGGCGTGGATGCTGCCGATCTGGAAGCGGGACAGGTTCATATCCAGAACGTCGGCAATATCGGCTATCGCGAGCAAGCTGGTAATGAGAATACGCCGCCCTATACGCCATTGACGAAAGAAAGTCTCGAGGAGGAAGCGAACAAGCACCGATTCCATGGGCTGTCGGTGCAAGAGACGGAGACGAAGAAGTTCCTGTCCATCAACGTCGGCGAGACGTTCGTCGACAAAGCTTTCGACTCGACGGGGAGCCTGGATGAGAATCTCCGCGATCAATGGGTGCGGCAATATCGCAGCGACGCGGCCAGTTGGACGCAAGACCCGGGCAAAGAGCTGATGAAGAAAGTAGAGAATCAGTATCAATTTTATTACTCGAGCCGCAAATGGAAGTATCAGCAGCCGGCAGCGTTGGGGGAGAACCCGACCGAGGCGCAGCAAGAGGCATACACGCAGCAGATGAACGAGTTGAAAGCGGCACTTGCGAACATGACGGGGCCGATTATTATCGACGGTGATTTGACGCTTGGCAAAGAGCTGAAGGACGTCATTTTCGCTAATAAGGATATGGAGAGCACGGCGCTCGAGAAGAAGAAATGGCTTATCGTCAATGGCGATTTGACGGTTCAGAACGATGATAGCGATCCGGTCGACATTCGCGCCAATATCCTGGTCGTGGGCAAGGTCACGTTAAGCGGCAAGATGAACATCGACTCTACGATGTACACGCTCAGCAGCGCTGTGAATAAGCAGACCGGCGATGCGAAGAACATCGTGATGGATGCCGAGATTCGGGGCGTTACAATGGGCGGGGTGCAAAAAGTATTCGTCCTCATTGCCAATGGTCCGATCGAGATGTACCGGGTGGATTCGTTCCAGTCGTTAAGTGACAACTCGACGGGGAAGGAAGGGTACGACCGCGCGAGCAATTATACGCTGGACGGGTTTTTCTATACGGACCGAAAAGCGGAATTGTACGGCGTGGGCTCGCTCTTCTGGATACACGGCGGGTTCTTCGCTAGAGCCGGTATCGAGGTCAATGCTGTTTTGGGTAATACGACCGAGAAGCTTGGAACCGAAAAAGATCCGCTGACCGGCGAAGCGCGGTCGCAGATTATATTCGAAGCACCGCAATCCAATTTAACCGAACAGCAAGCCCGTTTCGTCATCGATTATAACGGCGCCGTATTTAACCAAGGCACGGGCTTGCCACGCGTCGATAAGGTACGGGTGCAGATCGGCAAGAAGAAGCTGGAGCAGAACAAGTAACTGGAAGAGAGGTTGTCAACCGGCGGGGTGGCAGCCTCTCTTTTGCGTTATCATGCAGCTTCAAACAAAAACGGCTGCGCAGGAATGAACCTACGCAGCCGTTGGGCATTTTAGAGCTTAATATTTGTCGGTGTTCGTTACGGTGACTTTAACTTTAATCGTGAGATTGAGGTCGTTCAGCGTGACGTTGATTGTCGTCGTTCCCGCCCGTTTGCCGATCAAGTCGCCGTCCGGGGAGAAGTAAACGATATTCGTATTATCGCTGCTGAATTTAACCTTATCGATTAACGCAGTGCGCAGTGTGCTCGGCACGACCTGCAGCAGCGGCTCCTTCACTGTAGTCAGCGCCTTGCGAAGGTCCTTCACGGTGCCTTGCGGCATCGTGAGGGCTGGCAGCGACAAGTTGACGACATTGATGGTCTTCTCTGCTGTCAGTACCGGGCCGGCAGGGGTCGGTATCGAGACGATGGCTTTCATAATTCCGCCATCGGCTTTAGTAGTCGTTAACTTGCCGCTGTTGGTTCCGTTATTGGTAATTGCGGCGGTGCTGCCTGATTCGGCGCCGACAATTCGCCATGTTGGAGTATAAGCGAAGCTTGGGGAACCTCCTGCACCGGACCAAGTGAAAGGCAGTTCGGGTGAATTCCCTGCGCCAATCGTAATCGGATCGCCTAGGTCGGGCACGCGGTTCAGAATCGTCAGCGGCAGTTCGGCAGATAGAATATTCGTATTAACGAGCCCGCCAAGCAGCTTCACATTAAGGACGACCGTCACGTCGCCGGCTTGTGTGGCATTCAGCGTATTCGTTAGATTCGAGCCCGTGCTGGCATTAACAAAATTAGCCTTATTGCCGGCGTCGGTGCCTTTCAAGCTCCAAGTAACGCTGCTGATGATGTTATTCCCCAGCAGGCCCCCTAGCGTGGACTTCAACAGCCCTTCAAGCGGAACTTGATCGCCGACGGCGATTGGTTTGGTAATTGCGGCAAGACCTAATCCCGGCGGCGTGATTTCGATGTCTTTCTCGGCATCGTACCGTTTGATCCGCGCGCTCGAGTCATTGGTCATCGTATCGGTCGTCGTGACGCTGACCATGACTTTAACGGTACCTGTTTGCTCGCCGCGCAGAGTTCTGGCCCAGTCGCCTGTCCCGCTAAGCGAACCTTTGCCTTCTGTTCCGTTCGACGGGTTGAAGACACTCCAGGTTACGGAACCGGCATTAATCGTTTCGTACTTCGGAACTTTCAGCATACTGGTCAAATCAATGGATTCGCCTACCGAGACTTTGGCTGGCCCGCTAATCGAGAGTCCGCGCTCAATGACCGTAATAACGGCCTTGTCGCTATTGCCGCTTATCGCATCCGTGACGGTAACCGTCGTTGTGCCGGATGCCAGCGCCAGTACATAACCTGTGGAAGCGTCAATCGTCGCAATGCTAGGATTGCTGGACGTCCAGCCGAGGAGCGTCGTCGCATCGTCCGGCGTGGTGACGACAGGTACCCGGTAGTTGTCGCCCTTCGCGAGCTCCTTATCGTCAATGTCGATCTTCGTCGCCCTCGTGATGGCTTCGAACGACTTGACCGGGAATGGCAGCGTGAGCGGCGTCTTCGCGCCGACATCGGTGAACGTCAACGCGGAATCGTTCAACGTGTATGCACCGTTGCGAGTCGGCGTTACCGTAATCGTAAAGGTGTCCGGCGAAGCGGTAAAATTGCTGCCGTTTGCCGCCAAGCTATAGTTGATGTTAGATCGTGTGCCAGTCAGCGTATAGCCGTTCGGCGTCGTCCGGTCGATCGTAATGCCGGCCGGCAGCGCGCCCATGACATCTAAGCCGACGGGGAGCTTCTCCCGGAAGGAGAGGTTCGTAATCTTAAGCGTCGACGTATCGATATCCGGCGACTTCTCAATCGCGCGAGGCGTCAGCGTATACGTAATCTGCGCGGAGGCGTTCTTCTCGATCCGGTTGTTCGGCAGGAGGCCGGCAACCGTACGATCCACGGTCAGGTAGGAGGAGATGACCTTCACCTTCACCGGAATCGTCTCGCGCGCGATGGCGCCCGTCTTGTCTTTGACTGTAATTTCGATCTTCAGATCGCCGCCGTTCGGAAGCGGGTTCTGGATCGTGCGTTGAACCGCCGTCCCGGAAGGCGTCGTGAATTCCGGAATTCGCAAATTCGTCAATTCGTTGCCGCTTGCATCGTAGAACCTGATTTCGGCCGTCAGGTTGCGATCTTCGAAATCGTAGTCTTCCGGCGTGAAGTTAATGACGATCGGCTGGTAACTCGGAATAAAGTTGTTGCTCTCTGTCGTGTACTTGATCGGATTGGCTACGGTGAGCTCAGGCGCATGGTTGGAACCCATGAAGGCGCGGTACATCGTGTTAACGAACAGCCGCTGCTCCCAGTCGGCGAAGCCGGTGGACGTATGGCCGCTTCCCGTGTAGGTCACGCTTCCCTTCGAGTACGTGTAGTAATGGTTCCAGCTATCGTCCGTATCGCGCTTGGATCCGGTAATGTTATACCAAGGGACGACCGTCGGATCCTCCAGATCCAACGTGAAGTATTGGTTGTGCGTCACCGCGACGGCTGGCGTCGAGTTGTTGAGATTGTACGGATAAAGGGTCAGCAGACCATCATTTACTTTCGTGACCGTGCTGGATTTTGCCGGGGCGGAGAAACCCATGTTCGTCCACGGTTCAATCTGGCCGGAATCGGTCTGGAAACTGTCGATCCAGATGTTCCGCGTGCCGTTGCTCGAATATACGGTATCGTGCGTGAACATGACGCTCTGGCCGGTGGAGATGAACTTCCTTACGGCCGCGGCAGCGGTATCCGTGATCCCGGAATTAGCATTGTAGGAGTCGCCGAAGCCGAAGATCAACATATCGAAAGCGCCGTTCAAGGCGGTCATGTCGCGTTTTTTGAACGTATCGAACGTCTCGGACGTAATCGAAATGTTGTAGTCGAGCGCCGAGTTCTTCAGATAGGACTGCTTCAAGTTGGTTTCAAGCGTTAATCGGCTGCCGATGCTCGAGCCGGGCATAATTTGAAGGACGCGCAGGTTGGTCGTTTTATCCTTGAAACGGATGACGCCCGTGTCGTAACTCTTCAACTCGCTGGCCGAATCGACGATTTCGAGTTTCCAGTAATACAGTCCTGAGTAGCCGCGTGGCAGCACGTAGGAGATCGACCCGTTGGCGCTGGACACAACCGCGGTTGCCACCTGCTGGTCGGCCTTGAATTTGACGGCTTGATCCAAGCCGATATACAAGTTGGCCGATAAATTGCCCTTGCCGAAGTCGCTATAATTAGCCATCGTAAAATCGAAGGTGATGCGCTCGCCGGGGCTATGAACCTTGCTTGTCTCCGCCGTGTAAGTTTCCGGTTGGCTCGTCAGGAAAAACGACGGTTTTTGGTAAAGGAGTTCGTTGCCTGTCGTAAATTGGTCAGCCAAGTTATTCAGTTCCGAGGGCGTGATGAACTTGACGTTGTTTCGGGTCACGGTCTCGTACGGAGCAAACGTCGCGTACAAGATGCCGGTTTTAGGCGTGAAAGTAGTAACATTTGTTTTCGTATCCGTTGTTTTATACCCTTGGTAGAGTAACCCGTCTTTTTTGGACTTGTCGTTATAAATATAGACAAGCTGTCCTTTGCGGACAAAGGAGTCGACAATCTCTTTTGCTTTCAACTGTGTGATGTCGTTCTCGAGGCCTTTCGTATCGTGTTTGGCTTCTCTTTCGCTAGTCGACAAACTAAGCAGCTTTCCGACCAAAGTAGGATTATAATTCCCTTTGCCGATATAGATGACGTCGTATTTGCCGTCCAGATCGCCGCGCAGCGCGACGAAACGTTTCATGCTCATCGTCTCGATCGTGACGTTGGCCAGTCCGCCGAGCACGGCTTGCAGATCCGATTCGCCGCTATCGGTAATTTCCAGCACTCGGGAGATATTGTTCGAGAACGTGAATTTCTCCCAGTTGCCCTTTGTCCCCGTTCTTACAGACAGAGGAACCCCGCTGGTATCCCGCTCGGCTGTGACGTAATTATTGTTGGATGCTTTGAAGTAATCGAAGCCGTTAGCGCGCTCGAACGTGAATTTCTCCGCGTCACCGGGGCTCGTCCCCGCTGCTTTCAGTTTGACGGGAGTCACGCTGGTGTCCCTTACGACATATTTCCCGGTTAGCTTTGAACGCAATATATAGGTATTGCTGCTCTGCATGACTCGTTCGAACAGCTCGGCCGATGTATTGGCGGTCGTGCTTGTTGCGGCCAATGCACCGCTTGAATCCACCGTGATAAACCTTGAATTGATGTCGGCCTTGATCGCGATGATGTCGATTTCATCGGCGAAGGCTTCTTTAGGGCGAAGACCGGGTATTGCGACAAGGGTGATGATCAGACTGACGATTAGCATTCTAGCAACTAGCTTCCTCGTGCGCGTACTCATCGATACTACCTCCACTACTATTTCGCTGATCCATATTTTGTTACTCAAAGAAGGAAAATGTTACAGTTTGATACAGTTCCCAAGAACTACTTCTTGCACCCCCCTATTATACATCGTAAGCTAAGCCAAAGGATAGAGATTAAGTTGAGAAGAATCGAATATTGTCATATTTATCGGCATATGTATATAATATTTGTAGCCTTCTAATGCCATAGAAACAGATGTTTATTTAGCCAAATAAATCCATTGTCGCGATACAGTTTGTTATGGTTCAAAAGTCCCTAGTTCTGGTTACTTATTTTAATGGCTTTATTTTTTGGAAGGATGGGATGGTGAGCATAACGTGAGCACCGTGAAGAAGAAACGGCTGGGCGATCTACTCGTCGAGAGCGGAGTTATTTCGGAGGAGCAGCTTCAGCAGGCGCTGAAAGAGCAGGGCAAAACGAAGCAGAAGCTCGGCGACTTGCTTATATCGCAGGGTTATATTTCGGAGCAGCAGTTAATCGAGGTGTTGGAGTATCAGCTCGGTATTCCGCATGTAAGTCTATATAAGTATCAGATCGACCCGTCAATTACGCAGATCATACCGGAGAGTCTAGCAAGACGGTATCAGGCGATACCGTTGCAGAAAGACGGAGGCAGACTGCTAGTCGCGATGGCAGACCCGCTCGACTATTTCGCGATTGAGGAATTGCGAATGTCCACGGGCTTTCGGATTGAACCGGCCATCTCATCTAAAGACGAGCTCCAGCGCGCGATCGCAAGGCACTATGGGCTTCAGGATTCGATGACCCAGATTATGGGCGAGCTGCCTACGACGGCGGACGAGATTAGGGAAACGGAGATTACGGACGAGGACTCGCCGGTCGTTCGACTGGTGAATCAGATGATTCAGCAGGCCGTTCAGCTCCAGGTGTCCGATATTCATGTCGATCCGGGTGAGAGCGACGTCGCCATTCGATATCGGCTTGACGGCGTATTACGGACGGAACGGGTCATTCCGAAGCAGATGCAGGGCTTTATCACGGCCCGGCTGAAGATTATGGCCAAGCTTAATATCGCCGAGCGGCGTCTCCCGCAAGACGGCCGGATTAAGATGCAGGTCGATTTTAAAACCGTCGATATTCGAGTATCCTCCTTGCCGACCATCCATGGCGAGAAGATCGTTCTGCGGATACTCGACTTGAGTATCGGTGTGAAAGCGATCGATCAGCTTGGCTTCAGCGGACATAATCAGCGTATCTTCCGCGAGATGATCGAAGTGCCGTACGGCATCATTTTGATTACGGGTCCGACGGGCAGCGGCAAAACGACAACTTTGTATTCTGCTCTTCAACATTTGAACAAAGAAGACGTTAATATTATTACCGTCGAAGATCCAGTTGAATACCAGCTGGAAGGCATTAACCAGGTACATGTCAATCCGCAGATCGGCCTTACGTTCGCGGCGGGGCTGCGTTCGATCCTGCGTCAGGACCCGAATATCGTCATGGTCGGGGAGATTCGCGACGCCGAGACGGCCGAGATTGCGATTCGCGCTTCGCTTACGGGCCACTTGGTGTTATCGACGCTTCATACGAACGACTCGGCCAGCACGATTACGCGTTTCCGGGATATGGGCGTTGCGCCGTATTTGATCGCATCCTCATTGGTGGGCGTCGTCGCACAGCGACTCGTACGCCGTGTCTGTCCTGATTGCAAGACCTCTTATGAGCCGACTGAGCAGGAGACGATCTTCCTCAATAGTCACGGACTCAAGGCGGACAAGCTGTACAAAGGAACGGGATGCGGCAACTGCAACAAGACCGGCTACCGTGGACGCGTAGCGATTCATGAAGTGCTTAGCGTCAACGATTCGATCCGTCAGTTAATCGGGCAGGAAACATCCGTTCAAGATCTCCGCCGCGCGGCGGAAGCGAACGGATTGATCCATCTGATGGATGATGGTCTCGAGAAAGCGATCAGCGGCATTACCTCCCTGCAGGAAGTGCTCCGGGAGACGGTATCCCATTAACGAAGCAGGAGAGTGACGCATGACAGAAGGTTTGGACCAGATCATTAGCCTGCTGCGCCAATCGCATGAATGGAAGGCATCCGATCTGCATATTTCGGTCGGATCGCCTCCCGTCATGCGCGTTCACGGTATGCTCCAGCGGATCGGCGAAGAGTTGGTTTCGGCGGAGGCGGCGAGCGTCATGGCCTTAGCCCTGCTGAATCCGGATCAGAAGGAGCGTTTCGAACAAGCAGGAGAAGTCGACTTCTCCTATGAGCTGGAAGGCTGCTCCCGCTACCGGATCAACGCTTATCGGCAGCGAGGGAGAGTGAGCATCGCGATCCGTACGATTCCGACCGCGATTCCGACGCTCGAACAGCTGCAGCTTCCGTCGATTCTCGGGACGCTTGCGAACAAGCATCAAGGACTTGTCCTCGTGACAGGTCCGACAGGCAGCGGCAAATCGTCTACGTTGGCAGCCATGATTGATTATATTAATCGGACTCAGAAGAAGCATATCGTCACCCTGGAAGATCCGATCGAATTCCTTCACGCGCATAAGCAGTCGGTCGTCGACCAGCGAGAGGTCGGCAACGATACGAGGAGCTTCGCGAATGGCTTGCGCGCTGCGCTGCGCCAAGACCCGGATGTGATCCTTGTCGGCGAGATGCGCGACTTGGAGACAATTTCGGCGGCGGTCACGGCGGCGGAGACCGGGCACTTGGTATTCGCGACGCTGCATACGTCGGACGCGCCGCAGACGATCGACCGGATCATCGATGCTTTCCCCGCGCATCAGCAGGCTCAAGTACGTGCCCAACTGGCGGCCGTGCTCGTCGCGGTCATTTCGCAGCGGCTGCTGCCGCGGGCGGGCGGGCAAGGGCGCATGTGCGCAACGGAGATCATGGTGAACAATTCGGCCGTGGCGAACCTGATTCGGACCGAGAAGATCCACCAGATCAAGAGCGTCATGCAGACCGGCCGCGCGCAAGGCATGCATACGATGGATGCCTCCATCAAGGAGATGCTCCAGCAAGGTCTCGTTGATCCGACGACAGCCAAAGCGTATATAAGCGAAGGTGTTCACTAATGGCACAGTTTGCTTATCATGTGAAGAGCGGCAGCGGGAAGCAGCTGAAGGGCAAAATTTCAGCGATGGACAAGTCGACCGCGGTCGAAGAGCTGCGCAAACGGGGCCTAATCGTGCTGTCGCTCGAGGAAGAGCGACATACGATCCTGCAGATGGATATTTACATCGGCAACCCGGTCAAGACGCAGCATTTCATCGTCTACTGCCGGCAATTTGCGACGCTGATTCGCGCAGGCGTCACTATACTGGATGCAACTGGAATTCTCGCGGCTCAGACCGAGAGCAAGCCGCTCAAGAAAGCGCTCGTCGCCGTTCATGCCAGCTTGCTGAAGGGGAACGCGTTCTCGTCGGCGGTGCAGGAGCATAAGCGTATTTTCCCCGCCATGTTCACGAGTATGATTCGCGCGGGCGAAGAGTCTGGCGATATCGAGGGTACGCTGGAGCGCCTGGCGGTATTCTTCGAGAAGGCGCATATGACGCGGGAGAAAATTAAGTCGGCGCTGACCTATCCAGCGGTGGTCGGATTTCTGGCGATTGCGGCTGTCGTTTATTTGCTGAAAGCAGTTGTTCCGCAGTTCGTTTCTATGTTTGCTTCAATGGATGCTGAGTTGCCTACCATTACGAAGATGGTCATGGCAATGAGTAATAGTATTTCGAATCAGTGGTATCTGTGGCTCTTAGGGGTGGTCGCGCTAGTAGCTAGCTATTTTGTTGCTGGCCGTACGGAAAAAGGGGCTTATGCCATTGCGTATGTGAAACTCAAGGCTCCGGTATTCGGAAAGTTATCGCAAAAAGGTGCGATTGCTCAGATGTCCCGGACGTTATCCTCTTTGTATGCTAGCGCAGTTCCGATGCTGCAAGCTCTAACAATTGTCGAAGAGGTCGTCGATAATAGAGTTATAAGCAAATACATTCGTCAGTCCGCGGATTCCTTGCGCCAAGGCAACCCCTTGTCAGATCCATTAAAGAAGGCATGGGTATTTCCTCCTCTTGTGACGCAGATGATCGCGATTGGCGAAGAGACGGGATCACTCGATCTGATGCTTTCAAAGGTAGCGGACTTCTACGAGATGGATGTGGAGAATACCGTCGACCGATTGAAATCTCTGATTGAACCGTTATTGTTGGTGTTTTTGGCTGGTGTTGTTGGGTTGATAGTTGCAGCAATTATGTTACCGATGTTTAGTTTGTACGAGCAAATGTCATAAGTTATTGGCTAGTTAGGGTGCGCTGGCCGAAAAGATGGAGAACATGTGGGAGGAATACAAGATGGTTGCAGCAGCAATGAAACGTTTGAAGAAGGATGAGAAGGGTTTTACGCTGATTGAGCTTTTGGCGGTTGTTGTTATTCTTGGTATTATTGCGGCAATTGCTGTTCCGTTGATTGGTAACATTATCTCAAATACGCGTACAAACTCTGATTATGCTACAGCGAGACAAGTCTATGATGCGGCAAGACTGTATGTTGTTGGTGACCAGAACGGAGACTTTAAAGGGGCAGGAGAAGTAACGATTGCTGAATTAGTTGCTGCTGGTTACCTCGATGCAGGCCTAACACTTCCAAGTGCTAAAAAGGCCTTTGATCCGGCTAGAACAGCTATTAATTTTGATACAAAGGGTCAACTTTTGAATTTTAAATATGTCCTTACGGGTGCTGCTACTGATGCAACACCAGTGACTATTTTAAAAGAAGATATAATGGCTGCCAAATCTCCATCCACAACATAGATCTTAGTATTTTAATAGGAACCGGAACTCGTTCCGGTTCCTTTCCTTTAACCTAAAAACGAAAGTGGCCATATTAAAATGACTATTGCGATTGCGATCTACCTGTTCATTGTCGGTCTCGTCTGCGGATCCTTCTTCAACGTCGTAGGCTTGCGCGTGCCGGCGAAGCAATCGGTCATTCGGCCGCCTTCGCATTGCACGAGCTGCAAGACGCAGCTGGGCAGCCGGGATTTGATCCCGGTATTCAGTTGGCTGCTGGCCAGACGCCAGTGCCGTCATTGCGGCACGAAAGTCTCTTTCGTTTATCCGCTCGGTGAGCTGGCAACCGGCGTATTATTCGCGGGCATGTACCTGCGATTCGGACTGTCGCTCGAGTTAATTAGCGCGTTACTGTTGGCGAGTCTCTTGGTTATTATTACCGTTTCCGATCTGAAATACATGTTGATTCCGAACAAAGTGCTGCTCTTCTTTCTCCCGTTCATGATCGTGGCCCGGATCCTTCATCACGAGCTGCCGCTTTGGCAGTACATCGGTGGCGCGCTTTTCGGCGGGGGCATTTTATTGCTGGTTCATCTATTCTCCGGCGGCCGGATGGGCTTCGGGGATATTAAATTATTCGCGGTCTTGGGCTTAGTCATCGGCTTGCCTAACACGATCGTGGCTTTGCTGCTCTCCTGCCTGCTGGGCGTCGTCATTGGCGGCATGCTGCAGATGCTGGGGCTTATTGAACGCAAACAACCGGTCCCGTTCGGGCCGTTCTTGGCTGTCGGTTCGCTGATTGCCTATGCTTTTGGACAGGTCATTATTGACGGGTACTTCTCGATATTATTCGCCTAAGCGGGATGTGAAATAAACATGTTGTCCATAGGGACCAAAAAAATCGGAATCACGTTCGACCAGACCGGCGTTCGTTTTGCGGCTTTGCGCAAGAAGAAAGAGTGGGAGATTGAACGGACGGGGTTCCTGCCGCTGCCGGAAGGATTGATCGTCGAGGATCAAATTCTCAACCCGGAGAGCATTCAAGTCGCGCTGAAGCAGTGGGTCAAGGAGCAGAAGCTGGCGGGTGCCTCCGTAACCTTCTCGGTGCCGACCTCGCTCATCATCGTGCGCAAAATGAAAATTCCGACAACGAACGTCAAGGAGCTTCGGCATTTGGTCGAACTGGAGGTCGAGACGACGCTCCATCTCCCGTTCGAGGATCCGGTGTATGATTTCGTCCGGGTCGGCATGGATGAAGACAGCACGCAGGTGCTGATTTTCGCCGCGCCGAGCAAATGGATCGCTACCTGCGCCGAGCTGCTTCACAACGCGGGTCTACGGGTTAAAGGCGCGGATTTGGCCGCTTCGGCGCTGGCGAAGCTGGTATTCGTCGATCAAGTCCAACCGGCTACGGAGACGATGATCGTTCATATTGGCGAATCCGTTCTGGATATTTATATGTTCCATGAAGGCAACCCCGTTTTCATGCGCGCCATCAATTTGAACGAGACTGTCGGGCATAAAGAGGGGAAGCTCAATGAGCTGCAGGTGGCAGAAGTGACGGCCGAGCTTTCGCGGATGCTCAACTTCTACCAATTCGGTCTTCATGAAGGAGCTTCCCGTATTTCGCGGACGATCCTTGCGGGTCCGGCGAATTCGCGGGCTGCGCTATTGACAGCCCTCCGCGAATCTCAACCGGAGATGTCGGTATCGGAGGCGAGTTACCAGGCGCTGGAAGCAAGCGGCGGATTAGATGACGGGATAGAATCCTTTCTTGTCGCATGCGGTCTCGCGCTGCCGAACGAACGCTATTTTCATGTGAACCTGATGCCGCGCGTCGATCGGGAGGCGAGAATTTTCCCGGCGGTGCTGGGGGGCACGTTAGTGTTATGGGCGCTGCTCTTCGGACTAACAAGCTATATGTATATGAGCAATAAAGGCGAGATTGCCGACAATACGGAGCTTATGAGTCAGCTGAACGATGAAATTGCGCTGCTTCAAAACGAACTGTCTTCGGGCAGCAGCAATGCGAGCATTAATCCGTTAGCCACGATTCAAGCAATCAAGTCGCAGCAGCGGGATGTCGTGGGGATCGTTGCCGAGATGCAGACCCGTCTCCCGAAAGGAGCTATTCTCGGGACGGTCAACTACTCGGCATCCGGCGAAATTGCCGTATCGGCCGGATTTATGACCTTGCAGGATGCATCCCGTTACTTGTTCGACCTTCGCCGCATGTCGTTCGTGGCTGAAGCCACGATGGGCTCCATCATCAAAGAAGAGCAGACCGCGACGCTTCGAACCGGGGAAGATGCGGAATTGCGAAAGCCGTATTCGGCCTCGTTCGCGATAACGATGCGCAGCTTGAACGCCGTAGGGGAGGGGGGAACCGATGGAACAGTTGAGTAAGAACCGGACGGCGGTCATGCTGATTGCGGTTATTCTGTTTCTCGCCTTGTTCGCGCTCTACATGTACCTCGTGCAACCGGCCGGCGATACGATTGCCGAGCAAGAAAGCGAGCTGTCCACGCTTGCTAGCCAGCGCGCCATTCTGCAGAAGAAAGTGGACGAGCGTGCGCAGAAGAACGATGGGTTCGATGCCGTCGCCGTACAAGAGGCGCTGCCGCTGTGGGATAACACCGAACAGCTGCTGCTGGACTTGCATCAGATCGAGTCGATCACGTATGCGGACACCCTCACCGCGAACTTTACGATCGAGGACAAGGATAACGAGGCGGGGAACGAGGAGGCCATCGATACCGGAGATGCGGGAAATGGTCCGAGCACGGAGCCGAGTGCCATGGCTTCGGCCAAGAAGGTGGAAGTATCGGTCACCATTAAAGGCCGCGATGCGGACATTGCGAAATACGTCTACGCCGTTCAGAACATGAAGAGACTCGTGGTCATCGATAAGTTCGATATTTCCGGCAATTCGCGGGACAGCACGAAGCAAATTACGGCCAGTCTCGTATTTACGGCCTATTTCGACCCTTCATACTTGCCGATGGTCGACGACATTCAGACGCCGTACAAGGAGTACGTGCCGGAGGATCAGGCGAACTCCCGGATTACGGAGAGCGGCAAATCGTCCGATTCTATGGAGGAAACGCCCTCCAAGACGCAAGATGCCACGATTGGCAAAATGGTCGATTCCTTAAAGGATGGTACGAATACGTAAGACGTTAACACGTCCCAATACAGAAGAGCCCTGATCTCGCGATCAGGGCTCTTCTTGTACTAGGAAGGCTTAGCTTCAAAAGCTAGATTCGAAAAGCTGAACTATGCTACACCCGCTCGTTCGTATACCCCACCCGCGAGCTCACCCGCAGCGTCAACGTCTGCTTCTCCGCATCCCAGTCCATGGCCGGAACGTCCAGATCGTACAGCCACCATTTGCGCAGCTCGCCGGTCGTCTTGTCCTCTTCGAAGTAGAACAGGTTCAGGTCATCCTCCAGCCGCTTGATTTCGCTGCCTGCCGCCTGCGGGACGCCCTGCACGGCGATGACCCAACCTTCGCCATCCGGCTCCAGCGTGAAGGCGCAGCCGCTTTGGTCGGTATCAAGCAGCAGCCGGCCGATGACTTGCTTGATCAGCAACTTTTTGTGAATCGCGTTCGTCATACATGTTGTCTCCTTTCCCTATGTTAAGGCAAATCGATGAGCAGGAACAAAGACTTCTCGCGGGCGGTGATGGTGAGGGACGGATGTTCGGTAATGCGGGCGGTGTCGCGCCAGCCCAGTTCGTGGCCTTCGTCGATCGATACGCGTCCCTCGATGATGAACAGGTAGATGCGGCGGCCTTCCGGCTGCTCGAAGCGGATCGTCTGGCCTTCTTCCAGTTCGGAGAGGTACATCGTCAAGTCTTGATGGATGAAGGCGACGTGTTCGCTCGCTTGGTGCGACACGATCGGCAGCAGCCGTCCTTTCAGCGCGTTCGTATCGTAGGTGGTCGTCTCATAGGAGGGCGGGAGCTTGCTCTCGCTAGGCGTCACCCAGATCTGCAGCAGGTGGCAGTCCTCTTCGCCGGGGTTCACCTCGGAATGGACGAGGCCGGTGCCGGCCGACATGCGCTGAACGCCGCCCCAGGTGGTGATGGCGGATTCGCCCGTGCTGTCTTCGTGCTTCAGCTGTCCTTGCAGGACGATGGAGACGATCTCCATCTCGCGGTGCGGATGGGCGCCGAAGCCGAAGCCGCCCTGGATGATGTCGTTGTTGAAGACGCGAAGCGGGCCGAAGGACGTATTGGTCTCGTCGTAATAGTCGCCGAACGAGAAGCTGAACTGACTCTTCAGCCAACCTTTGTCGCCGGCATGACGCGAAGATGCGGGATGAATGGCAATCATGGGTATTCCCTCCTTTATCGATACGTCCACGATACCACGGGGAGGGACTCGCTGGCAAAAATCCGATCGGCCGGCGATTGTCGCGCTTGGCATCGGGGTTATAAGAGGAGATTGACGCTAGACGTAGAAACGAATAGCGAGCGGAAGCAAGCTCGGTCCGTTCACGAGAGGAGCCTATACAGATGAACAACAAGAATACGCGCAGAACGACAAGCAGCCGGGCAATGGCAGCGCTGCCGCTGGCGACGGCGCTGCTGCTGGGTGGCGGCGTGCAGGCGGTTCCCTTCGCGGAGAATGCCGCATATGCGGCCGAAATGATGCCGGAGGGCTTCAAGCTGCAGACGCTGGACGTCTTGATCGGCGGCCGGGCAGTCAGCGTGCCGGGCGGCGTGACAAGCGGCCAAACCTATGTCGGGCTGGCTTTTCTGAGCAAGGAGCTAGGGCTTACGGCTAGCTGGGATGCGAAGACGAAGGTGATTTCGGTCGGCGGCAAGTCGAAGAAGCTGGCCATGAAGCCGACGGACGGCGTGTATCAATATGACGTGAACGGCCATATTCTCCCCTTTGGCGCCGAGCAGCCGGTTATCGTCAAAGGAACGACGTATTTGCCGCTGCGTTTCCTGCTGGAGCAGCTGGATTACGAGATCGGCTACGATGCGGCCAAGAAGCGGGTGACGATCAAGGAAGCGGCGCGCAACGCGCTGACGCTAGTTAACCGATCACTGAATCAGACGAAGGATAAAGTGGAGATGGCGATTCAATATCCGCAGCTGCAGGGCTATGCGGATACTGCGGTGCAGAGCAAGATCAACGCGCTCCTCGCTGCAGAGGGCAATGCGTACGAGACGGCCGGCCTGTCGTTCGCCAAGGACTTCGGCGGCGACAATTGGGACGGGGAACTCCCGCTCTCGTACGATGTCAACTACACCGTGACCAAGAACGACGGCGGTCTGCTCAGCCTCCACTTCGACGTTTATACGTATTCGGGCGGCGCGCACGGCATGTACGACCTGCAATCCCACACGTACGACTTGAAGACGGGCAAGGAGCTGACGTTGAAGGAAGCGGCGGGCGGCAGCGCGAACTACATCGCCATCATCAACGAGGAGATCAAGCGCCAGATCGAGGTCAACCAGCTGCCGTTCAACGCGCCGTTCACGACGATCGAAGCCGATCAGCGGTACTACCTGCGCGGGGACGCGATCGTCGTGTACTTCAGTCTGTACGAATACACGCCTTATGCGGAGGGTATTCCGGAATTCGTCATTCCGCTGTCCAAATTCAAGTAAAATGCGGCGGGTGTTCGCGTCGTTCCCGCACCGTGCGCCTCCCGGCACGCGGTGCTCGGTCACGCATCGGCGGCCAAACTTCGCGCCGCAGCGCGTTCGGGATTCGCGTGCGAACGATCGCCGCATAATGCGCGACATGCGACTGGAGCTCGCTTCAGTGCCGAAGGGGGGACGGCCTTGGGCCGATCTCCGGCGACGCCTCTCACTATCGCCATCGCAAATAAAGCCTCTACCCGCCCGTCGGTTAGAGGCTTTATTTAGTATGGGCGATCCGTACCGCGAAGAGCGGCCAACTACGCATCCGGTTGCGGGGCCTGCTGGCGCGAGCGGCAAGCGAACTGCGCGATACGCGCGACCGTCACTGCCCGACGATCACCTGCTCCTTCGGATACCGGATGCGTACCGGGTGCTCTTCCTGCTTCAGCGTAAGCAGCAGGTTAATAATGCCGACGCGGCCGATGAGCATCATGACGATGAGGATCACTTTGCCGGAGACGCTGAGCGCGCTTGTGATCCCGGTCGAGAGGCCCGTCGTCCCGAAGGCGGAACAGACCTCGAACAGCAGCTGGTGCAGCGGATAAGGATTGGTCCATGCCAAGAGCAGCATGGCGGTGAACACGAATATCGTAGCGGAGAAGAAGACGATGAACGAACGCCGGATATCCTCCTCCAGCAGCTCGCGTCCAAATACCTTCGTATTTGGCGCGCCGCGCATGTACGACCAGACGGCGGCCAGCATGACGAACATTGTCGTCGTCCGAATGCCGCCGCCGACGCTGCTTGGCGAAGCGCCGATGAACATCAGCCCCGAGAGCATGAGCAGCGTCGGAGACGACAGCTGGCTAATGTCCATCGTCGAGACGCCGCCGCTGCGGGCCGAGATGGAGTGGAATAGCGAATAGAAGAACGACTCCACCACCCCTTGACCTTCGAGAAAGTGAGTCCGCTCGAACAGAAAGAACGTCACCGTGCCGAGCGTGGCGAGCACGGCGAACATCAAGAGCGCGATTTTGGTCAGCAGGGAGAACCGGTGCCGCTCTTTCGGGTGCAGAATCCGCCATTTTAGCTCCAGCAGCACGGGAAAGCCAATGCCGCCGGCCACGATAAGGCCCATCGTCACGATCTGATAATAGTAGTCGTGCGCGAACGGGATCAGCGAATTGCCGTTCAGGTCGAACCCGGCGTTCGTGAACGCGCTGACCGCAGCGAACAGGCCGTGGAAGTAGGCGGTGTACCAATGGCCGTGATACCCGGTCATGAGCGTGTGGGTGCCGAGCAGCAGCGCGCCGGTCACTTCGATAATGACCGCGAGCAGCAGAATGCTCCTCATCAAGCCGACCAGACCGGACAAGGTCGATTGGTTATGGTCGGCGGCGATGAACATCCGTTGTTCCAAGCCGATCCGCTGGCCGAACAGCAGCCAGAAGAAGGTGCCCAGCGTCATGATGCCGATGCCGCCGATTTGGAACAAGATGATCAGCACGACCAAGCCTGCCATATTGAACACGTCCGGTACGGAAATCACGGTCAGTCCGGTGACGCTGATGGCGCTTGCCGCCGTGAACAAGGCATCGATGAAGCTGATATCCGCGCCTTCCTTATGCAGAAGAGGCAGACGGAGAATGCCGGCGGCGATGAAGGTCGTAATGATATATATGGATACGATCAATTGGATCGGTTTGAGTTTCTTCTTGCGTATCGTCGTGCTCAAAGCAGAGTGCCTCCCGAATGCGGTATAGCGCTAATCATAGCAGATGAAGGCACTTGGGGTAAAATACCGTTTCCGAACAATCGCTTCCATTCGACAATTTCCCGGGCAATGAACAAAAACGGCACAGCCGTTGAAGGGCCATGCCGCTGCTTGCGTATCTGGGTGCAGGACTCGGTACATCTTAAACCGGGAAAAATCATCGCATTCGCGAAATTTGCAGCAGTCCCGCACCGCACGCAACGCGTGCACCTCCCGGCGCGGTGTCATCGAGGCACACGGAGCTCGGTCACACGTCGGCGGTTAAGCCTCGTCAAGCGGCTAAGCCTGCATCGCTTCCCATTCCGCGCGCAACAGGCCCATTTTGATCAAGTCGTAGCTTTGACCGCCGCGCAGGACGGCCGAACGGGCGCGTCCCTCGTCGATGAAGCCGGCTTTCTTATACGCGCGATAGGCTGCTTCGTTGTATGAGATGACGTCCAGTCCGACGCGGTTCAAATTCAGCTCATGGAACGCGTAGCGCAGAATCATGCGCAGCGCCTCGATGCCATAGCCGCGGCCGCGTTCGTTCGGATCGCCGATGCCGACCGCGACGAGGGCGGCCTGGTTGTTCCACTCGATGCTGTGAAGCGCGACGAAGCCGATGAACCGGTCATCCTCGAGCGTACGCAGATGAAATTCAATCGTGTTCGCTCTCCCTGCATTGCCATAAGCATCGGGCGTCTGTGGAATGGCATTCTCGGTGTCGACTTGAATGAGATATTCATAGCTCTCCGAGAATCGAGCCAGCTCATCGGCATCCTCGGGGCGAGGAGCGGCGAATCGGATCAGCGAGCCGCGGAACAAATCTTGCGTAGACATAGCAAGCAACACTCCTTCGGGCAACGGGCGAACGGCCCATAGATAAGATGGCGAATAAATCCGACCCTCCCATCTTATCCAACCGCCAGGCAAGCCGCAATGGCGGAGCTGGAGTTCGAATGAAGCATCGGGCCATTTTGGACAATCGCCCCGGGTTAAGGTATGCTGAGGCTGCGGTACGTTCGCATAGATGCCGCTGCAGGAGAAGCAAGCGCAAGGGGGAGTTGTGACCATGAGTCCGCAGGATTCCATTGAACATTTTCGCCAGTTGAAGCAGACGATTACCCGTTTCATGATGGTATACAAGTTCGCGCTCGACGAGATGGAGACGAAGATCGATATTTTGAAAGAAGAGTTCCAGCTGCTCCACGACTATAATCCGATCGAGCATACGAAGTCCCGGCTGAAGTCGCCGGAGAGCATCATGAACAAGCTGTTTCGCAAAAAGCTCGATATCTCGCTGGAGAGCATCCGCGAGAACATCCGCGATATCGCCGGTCTGCGAATCACGTGCTCGTTCATCTCGGATATCTATCGGGTGCGCGACATGCTGGCTGGTCAATCCGATCTAGTCGTGCTGGAGACCAAGGACTACATTCGCGAACCGAAGCCGAACGGCTACCAAAGCCTGCATATGCTGCTCGAGGTGCCAGTCTTCATGTCGGATCGGGTGGAGCGCGTCTGCATCGAGGTGCAGATCCGAACGATCGCGATGGACTTCTGGGCGAGCCTGGAGCACAAAATTTTCTACAAATATAACGAAGCAGTGCCCGAGCGGCTGTTGGCGGAGCTGAAGACGGCGGCGGAATCGGCCACCGCGCTGGACCGCCAGATGGAGCGGCTGCACCGCGAGATGAACGAGCTGAAGGAAGGCCGACTGATCGAGGAGGAGGAGCTGCGGCATATTCGCCTGAACAACCAGCAATTTTCCATTCCGGCCGCGCTGCTCGAATTGATCGAAGGCGACGGGGAGAATCGGGAATAAAGGCGCCTGCTTTTGGGGGCGAGGGATATATCGTTTGCGAATACTCGCTCCGGAACGTTAGACAGACCAGAGGTCAGGCGCAAGAAGCCGCGAAGAAGCGGACTGGTATCGCCGTGACGGGCGGAGCCGCCCCGCGCATGGACGAATGAACAAGTAAGAGGCTGAACCTATCATCACTTCCGGATGACGGCTCGGCCTCTTTATGCTGTCGGCTGCTTATAAGCATCGTGCACTCTGCCTCTTTGTGCTATCCGCTGCTTGTGAGCGTCGTGCACCCGGCCTTTTGGCGCAGTCCATAACTGGCGTGCCATGTACGCTTCCCCATTGCTGTCCATTACTTGCGTGCGTCGTGCAGCTCCTCCAGCGTCCGCAGCATATGTTCCAGCAGGTCTGGAATATCCTCCATCTGCTCTTCGTCGATCTTGCGGTCGAACGAAAACTCCGCCGTATGCGCATACATCTGGACAGGCTCCGCCTTAGTATAGAGATATTGCAGCGTTTGACGCGGCGGCATATCCTGACCCCAAATCCCGGCGAGAACGTCGCCGATGCGGGCGCAGGCTTCATCCGCGTTCATGCTCGGCACCTGCTGAT
Source organism: Paenibacillus aurantiacus (assembly GCF_042431225.1). Classification (NCBI taxonomy): domain Bacteria; kingdom Bacillati; phylum Bacillota; class Bacilli; order Caryophanales; family Paenibacillaceae; genus Paenibacillus; species Paenibacillus aurantiacus. The sequence goes on from NZ_JBHMDO010000009.1 coordinate 103,549, forward strand.
GGAACCGGAGCGTCAGCCGGCAGCCGGACTTCTGTCCCTCGAGCGCCATGATTTCCGCAGCCAACTCCGCAAGAGACGCTTCCAGCTGCAGCTCGGCTTCAACGGCCGCGACATCCCGCAGCGCGAAGCGGATCGCGAACGTGCGGGACATGACCGCCATATCTAGCACATCGCGGCGTCCGGTGATGGTGATTCTCGCATCCAGGTTATCGAGATCATAGAGCTGATTCTCGAAAGCTACCTTTAAATTATCGTAAATCGACGGGTCGAAAAGCATAGCCGATCCTCCTTGATGGTAGAGCGTTTTAGCTGACTCTCCATCACTATAGCATGCCGGACAAGCTCGTTGCCACGCGCGCAGGCCGCATCTTCAGAGCATGCAGCGTCGTGCTGCCGATTTGGGTCGCTTGGTCCTTTTCAGCGACTTTTAAGCAGTCAAACCATTCTTTATTCATAGACAGGGCATAGGCCCTCTGATAGGATAGCCTCATGGGAGATTACAGAAACCGGAGGATACCTGACCATGAATATCAACCCTTTTAAACATCGGATGGTAGCATCCGTTCTCGCAGCAGGGCTCGTGCTTGCGCCGCTTCCCGCTCTGCAGCCGGGAGTGGCGGCCGCGGCTTCGGCCAGCGTGCAGACATCCGTCATGAAAGTATTCGTGGATGGCGTCAACCTGGCATTGCCGCAGGCTCCGACGGTGAAGAACGGCACGACCCTCGTACCGATGCGCGCGATCTTCAGCGCCCTTCGAGCAGACGTGACGTGGGACGCGCAGACGAAGACGATTCTGGCGACCAAAGGCGACGATTATATCTCGCTTAAAATCGGTTCCGCGTACGCTGTCAAGAATGGCGCTTCCGTCAAACTTCAGACCGCGGCCGAGCAGAAGAACGGCACGACGCTCGTTCCGCTTCGCTTCGTAGCCGAAGCGTTAGGCGCGGAAGTTGCGGTCGATACGAAGCAGCGGGTCATCCGAATTACGTCCAATCCGCAAGATGCGGAAGAAGAAACGACGGGCGGCGAGACTACCGCGGCAGCCAAACCGTTGACCACGCAGGAGATCGTGGCGATGAATGACGAGAAGGTCGTCATGATCACGACCGACAAGGCCCAGGGTAGCGGCGTCGTCGTGGGCGGCAGTCTGATTTTGACCAACTATCATGTCGTGACAGGCGCGTCCAAGGCGACGATCGCGCTGAGCGACGGTACGACGGTGGGCGTCAAAGGCATCGTCGCGAAGAATGAAGACGCCGATCTGGCAATCATTCAGACCGACTCCGCGCTGAGCGTATCGCCGGTGAAGCTGGCAAGCCCGTTCTTCGTGGAGAAGGGCGGCCATGTCGTGACGATCGGCAGTCCGCTGGGCTTCCAGAACACGGCGGCCGACGGCCTGATCAGCAACATTACGTACGAGGGCGGCACGTTGTATTACCAGACGAGCGCGCCGATCGACCACGGCAGCTCCGGCGGCGCCATGTTCAACGAGAATGGCGAGCTGCTCGGCATTACGACGTCGAAGATCGAAGGGACGAGCGCGGATCTGAACTTCGCCGTCTCCGTGCGCCATGTACTGGAGCTGCTTCAGGAATACAGCATGAATCCGACGACGGCGGCGTTCGAACCGGCATCCGATCTGAGGCTGGACGGCGCAACGACCGACGAGATCCGTAAGACATTCGTGGATAAATTCGGCTCTATTGCGACCAACGAGGGCACGACCGAACTGAAGAACGTCGAGGTGACGCGCGATGCATCGGGCTGGCTGGTCATCAACGCCGTCATGGATTCTTCTTTCTACATGCTGTACGGGGACAAGACCGCTGAAGAGCTGCGCTATTGGGCGATCGACGCAGGAGCGGCGCTGCGCAAAGCGCTGCCGAATCAGACGATCCAGATTGCCGTCTATTACCAGCAGGAATTCAACTTCGAACCGCGCGGTTTCGCTTCGGGCGAAGTAACGAAACTGGACAGCGGCAAATGGCAGGTGCGTTATCCGGTCATCGACTTGCAGGAGAATGACAAAATGTACGTTCGCGTACGCACCTAATACAGGCAAGCCGCGAGGCTTGCGCGCGCAGGGCACGTCCCGTTGGCAAGATTCACATCTGGCTGCCGGCGGACGCGCCCTTCTTTTTTGCTCCTTGATCCGGTACAATAAGAACACTATGCCTATACGAAAAGGGAATGAACCGCACATGAAAGTCGTTCTGGCGACCTTGAACGCCAAATATATTCACACTTCGCTCGCGCTGCGCTGCCTGAAAGCTTACTGTGGCGACGAGTTCGACATCGACATTGCCGAGTACACGATCAAAGACCCTGCGATGAATATTGTGTCCGATCTTTTCGTCCGCAAGCCGGACGTCGTCGGATTCTCCTGCTACATTTGGAATATCGAAGAGACGATCATCGTCATCGACATGCTGCGCAAAATCATGCCTGAGGTGAAGATCGTCCTTGGTGGCCCGGAAGTCAGTTACGACGTGGAGTTCTGGATGGATCGGCTGCGCGATATCGATTTCATCGTCGTCGGCGAAGGCGAGGAGACGTTCCACCACCTGCTGACGGAAATCCGGGAAGGCACGAACAAGTACCATATGGTATTCGGCGTCGCGTACCGGAAGCTGCTGAAGGATGGCACCGTCGAGATTCGCGTCAATCCGGGGCGGCCGAAGCTCGATCTGGCCAAGCTGCCGTCCCCGCACCGATTCGAGGAGGATTTGCCGCGGCTTGGAAGCCGGGTCGTCTATTTCGAGACGAGCCGGGGCTGTCCGTTCAGCTGCCAGTTCTGCCTGTCGAGCATCGAGGTCGGCGTCCGGTATTTCGATATCGAGCGGACGAAGTCCGATATTTTGTATCTGATCGCGCAAGGCGCAAAGCTGATCAAATTCGTCGATCGCACATTCAACATTAAGCGGGATTACGCGCTCGAGATGTTCAAGTTCTTGATCGAGAATCACCAGGGTTGCGTGTTCCAATTCGAGATTACGGCTGATATTATGCGCCCGGAGGTGCTCGATTATTTGGCCGAACATGCGCCGCCAGGCGTCTTCCGATTCGAGATCGGCGTTCAGTCGACGAACGACCCGACGAACGAAGCGGTGCAGCGCCGCCAGAATTGGACGAAGCTCGTGCGTACCGTTACGAAGGTGAAGGACAGCAAGAAGATCGACCAGCATCTTGACCTGATCGCAGGGTTGCCGCACGAGGATTACGACACGTTCCGCAAGACGTTCAACGACGTGTTCGCGCTGCGGCCGGAGGAGCTGCAGCTGGGCTTCCTCAAGATGCTGCGCGGCACCGGCATGCGGATCGACGCGGACAAGTACGGTTACAAGTTCCAGGAACGCGCGCCTTACGAAATGCTGAGCAACGATCTGCTGCCGTTCGGCGACATCGTGCGGATCAAGCGGGTCGAGGACGTGCTCGAGAAATACTGGAACGCGCACCGGATGGATCATGCGCTGCTCTACCTCGTGGAGCGGATCTTCCCGTCGCCGTTCGATTTCTTCCAGCAGTTCGGCGACTTCTGGGAAGGGCGAGGGTGGCAGAAGATCGGCCATCAGCTGGAGGATCTGTTCTCCCGGCTGTGGGCGTTCCTGCAGGAAGGCGCGGGCGAGCGGCGGGATGCCCAATCCGGCTTGCCATGGAACCCGGACGTCGTGATGGGACTGATGAAGTACGACTACTTCCTCAACCACAATTACAAACCGCGCAAAGTATGGTGGGATTTCACGATGGACAAGGCGGTCTGGAACGGCTGGATGCAGCGGCTGGCCGAGCGTCCGGAAGACGTCTCCGCCGAATTCGCGGCGCTGGGTCTCGGCGAGAAGGAGCTGCACAAGCACGCCGTCATCGAGCGGCTGCCGTTCGACTTGGCCGCATTCCTGGCGACTGGCGAAGTGCGCACCGACGCGGACACGCTGCTGATCGTCCTCTACGGCGGCACGGCGAAGCCGCATCTGCTGCGTCTGGCGAAGGCGGAGCAGTCGCTGGCTTAAAAAGGAGCGCAGCGGCGGACCTGGACGATCGGCGGAGATCTGCGGGAGTGGCGTTCATACACGCCGCTGTGGAGGCGTCTCTAGGTCGACAAAACTTTGCATGAAACGAAGACATGATACAGCGAAGTTTGGAAGGGAGAGCGTGCCGCAAGGCGCGCTCTTTTGTCGCCTAGTGGGGAATTGGAGGGGGCTAGTCGCAATAGCGAAACGAGCGGGTTAAGTCATAGTTTAGGCAATAGTGAGCTGTACATCACTACCGAGCAGGCGGAGGGCCTGTTGCCTACGCCAAATCCGCATAAAATAATGCCAACCGATTCATTGTGCAACCGGATTGCACAGGTGTAGAATGAGAGAGTTGGTAGCATTATATTCGACCTGTCTGGCACAGGATAAGGAGCGATAGGCGGCACATGGTATATCAAGCAAACGAAGCTCGCTACGAAACAATGAAGTATAACCGATCCGGACGTTCCGGACTGAAGCTGCCGGCAATTTCGCTTGGACTTTGGCATAATTTTGGCGGGGTGGACAAATTCGAGACCGGACGCGAGATTTTGCACCGTTCGTTCGATTTGGGCATTACGCATTTTGACTTGGCGAATAACTACGGACCGCCTCCGGGCTCCGCGGAAGAAATGTTCGGCCGCGTGCTGGCGACCGATTTCAAGCCGTACCGCGACGAGATGATCATCTCCACGAAAGCCGGCTACTACATGTGGAAAGGCCCGTACGGTGAGTGGGGCTCGCGCAAATACATGATTTCCTCGCTGGACCAGAGCTTGAAGCGGCTCGGCACAGACTACGTTGATATTTTCTATCACCACCGTCCGGATCCGGACACGCCGATGGAAGAGACGATCGGCGCGCTCGACCATATCGTGCGTTCCGGCAAAGCGCTCTACGCGGGTATCTCCAACTATTCCGCGGAGCAGACGGCGCAAGCGATCGAGATTGCCAATCGCCTGGGCACGCCGATCCTGATCCATCAGCCGTCGTACAGCATGCTCAACCGCTGGATCGAGGGCGGGCTGCAGGATGTGCTGGATGCGGGCGGCGTGGGCAGCATCGTATTCAGTCCGCTGGCGCAAGGCTTGTTATCGGGCAAATACTTGAACGGCATTCCGAGCGACTCTCGCGCGGCAGGGGCGTCGGTGTTCCTGAACGAGAAGAACATTACGCCGGAGCTGGTCGAGAAGCTGCGCCAGTTGAACGACGTTGCGGTCAGCCGCGGGCAATCGCTCGCTCAGCTGGCACTCGCCTGGGTATTGCGTGGCGGACGCGTGACGTCCGCGCTGATCGGCGCAAGCAAAGTGAGCCAGGTCGAAGACAGCGTCGCGGCGCTGAACAATCTCGAGTTCTCGGCAGATGAATTGGCACGAATCGAAGCGATTTTGAAATAGAGGATGTGCGGGGAGCCGACCAAACAAGGTCGGCTCTTTTTTTTCATCCGCGCGGATGGCGGAAAATACACGGTTTCTCCACAGCTTCGAGTAGGACCCGCGAGCTATAATGGGGTTAGAAAATAATCCCAAACGACTTGGGTGCCGACAGGCGACTTCCGCCCGCCGCGCGCTCGAAGAGGAGGCTGGCTGCTATGACGGTAACAAGCGTTACGCGAGGGCGCTACTATGGGTTTTTGGCGGCGGTATGTCTGGTGCTGCTTGCGGATTGGTTCGCCATCCGCGCCGCGTCGGAGGGGGATCGGACATTCGTTGCGTTCGGCGTGTTGTTCGATGCTGCGCTTACGGTGCCGCTCTTGTATTATTTCCTGATCGTTCGTCGGCGGGGCGGCGGCTGGAAGGCAGTGCTGCCCGCAGCGGCGGTGGCCCTCGTCGCGGCATGGTTCATCCTACCGGCGCAGACCAGAGGCGCCGTATGGCTGTTCGAGGCAGTGCTGCTGCCGCTGGAGATCGCGATCATCGCGGTGGAGGTCCGGCTTGCCTGGCGCGTGATCCGCGCGTATCAAGAAGAACGCCGGCGCGAAGCGGACGGGGCCGAGGCCATACACGCCGTGTTTCGGCGGCACATCGGCGAAGGGGGCATGAAGGTACTGCTCCGGCATGAAGCGATCATGCTCTATTACGCGTTCGGCGCCTGGGGGCGTGCGAAGAAGAAGCGAATCGGAACACAGGAACCGAGCTCGCTCGCGTTCTCCTATGGAGAGGGGGGGCTGGCCGTGACGATCACGCTCGCGGTCATCGTGCTGGTCGATACGGTGGCCATGCATCTCTTGATCGGCCTATGGTCGGACGTCGCAGCTTGGGTGACCACCGTGCTTAATCTATGGCTGCTGCTCCTGCTCGTAGCCGATTACCGGGCTTCCCGGCTGAACAAGGTGGCGATCGTCAGCGGCATGCTGCGCATTCGCTACGGGCTTAAGCTGCAGGCGGACATTCCGCTTGCCGTGATCGCGTCGGCGCAAGCGGCGTCTGAATTCCAGATCGATACCGACAAGCGGCGCTCATCTGCCGAAGGGGCGACCTTTCTCCAACCGCCGAACGTTCGCATCGAACTTGTAGAGACGCGACAGGTGGAGGGACTGCTGTTTCTGCCCCGCGGAGTCGACAACATCTATTTGGCGCTGGATCAACCGCGTGCGTTCGTAGCCGAGCTGCAGCGCCATCTCGCGGATGCGGAGCCGCGCGTCCAAGCGTAGCGCGTTTCCGGGTGCGCGCACCCGGATTCATCGCTTGCTTGCTGTTCGCTTAATGAATGCCGAAAGCCTCAGATTCCGCACGCATGGCGCGGAGCCTGAGGCTTTCCTGTTCATATGCCATGCACACTCGTGGGCGACTTGAGCCGAGGAGCGATGACCCGGTCTGTCCGATTACGCGGCGTCTTAAGGAGCCACGCTGCGGAGCACCGTCATCTCGCCGTCCAGCTCGTAATTGCCGAGGTTCGCCGGAAGCAAGAAGCATTCCCCGGCTTTCACGTCAAGCGAGCCGCCGGCCCAGCCGAGTTTGCCCGTGCCATCCGCCACGACGAGAATGACGAAGCTCTCCGGCGACGTCGCTTGCTGCCAAGCCTTACGGACGATGCCTTTATCGACGGTAAAATAAGGCGAGGTAGCGATCTGTTGCCACTCGTTCGGGCCGATGTCATCCGTCTTCATGCGCGTGGCGCCAGCGCCTTCGTACGCCGTCACGTTGAGCGAATCCTCGACGTGGAGCTCGCGCGGCTTGCCGTCCAGGCCCGGACGATTGTAGTCGAACACGCGGTATGTCGTATCGGAATTTTGCTGAATCTCGGCAACGAGGACGCCCGCGCAGAGCGCATGAACCGTGCCGGCCGGAATGTAGAAGGCATCGCCCGCTTCGACCGGCACCTCCTGCAGCGCGTCCATGACGCGGCCTTCTTCGATCGCGGCGGCCAGCTCGGCGCGGCCGATGCCGTCTTTCAGGCCATAGATGATTTTCGCGCCCGGCTTGGCATCCAGGATGTACCACATTTCCGTCTTGCCAAGCTCCCCTTCCGGCAAGCGGTCGTAATCATCGGTCGGATGCACCTGGATCGACAGGTCGTCATTGCAGTCGAGCAGTTTGATCAGCAGCGGGAAGCGGCCGTTCTTCTCGGAGAAGCCTTTCGTGCCGAAGAAGTCGCGTCCGTATTTCTCGCGGATCTCATCCAGCCCGATACCGGCCAGCTCGCCGTTCACGACCTTCGTCGTGCCGTTCGGGTGATCGCCGATCATCCAGCCTTCGCCGATGGCCCCCTCCGGAAGCTCCAGGCCGAAATTCTCCAGGGCGCGGCCGCCCCATACGCGTTCTTTCATTTCCGGTTTGAATTGCAGCGGATATGGTTGTACCAATGTGAATCTCTCCTCATCCCCAAAAGGTTCTCTTTGTCTGCCCGTATGTATCGGCGCACCTCTTCCGGGCGAGGTGCATCTAAGCTGTCGGTTGCGGAGCTGGCTGAAACATCTCGAGATGCTCGCCGTCGGGACCGTAGAAGAAGAAATACCGGGCGCCGTTCGGCAGCGTCGTAATCTCAGTGTCGAGCAGCGGCACGTTCAGCGCTTGAATGCGCGCGAATTCCGCCTCCACATCATCGACCGTGAAGGCAATGTGGTGGACGCGCCCTTCGGCGGGCAGCTCATCCCGGTACCCCTCGATTAGCTCCAGCTCGGTCGCGGCCGAGTCGGCGCCGGCCAGGAATGCGAGGCGGATGACGCCGTTCGTGTGCGTCAACGTGTATTGATAGATAAGACCGACGACCTCCGTATAGAATGCGACGGATTTCTCGATATTGCGAACCATAAGACCAACATGTTCCAGTTTGCGGACTGCCATAGCGCGAACGCCTCCTTCATCCAATTAAGTTCTTTTCTCCACCGCGATTAAATAGGGCGCGGTCGGCTTCTGCGCCATGCGGTACACCATCGCTTGCGCAGTAAACTGCGGCAAGGCTGACGCCCAAGCTTCGATCGCCGCCGCTTCCGCATCGCCGCCTTCGTGGCCGGGGTAGAGCACCGCGGTTACGATGCCGCCGGGCCGAAGAACGTCGATCGCCGCTTCGAGCGCGGCGATCGACGAAGGCGTCTGCGTAATGACGGACGGATCTGCGCCGGGTAAATAACCGAAGTTGAACATCGCCGCGGCAACCTTGCCATGCGAAGCGGGCTTCACATGTTCCCGTATGCGGGCGTGGCTATCCAGCACGGCGCACAGCTCCGGCATTCGTCCGTCCGCGGCAAGCGGCGCGAGGCGCTCTTGCGTTCGCGCGAGGGCCTGCTCCTGGACGTCGAAGGCGTAGACGATGCCCCGCGGGCCGGTCAACTGGGCGAGAAAAAGCGTATCCACGCCGTTGCCGCACGTGCCGTCGATCACCGCGTCGCCGGGCTGCACTCGTTCCTGCACGAGGCGATGCGCCATGCTAAGCACGGATAAGAAGCCCATTTCACTTCACCTCCCGCAGCTTGCCCTGCCACGTGTCGCGGCGGCGCAGTTCCTTGTCGATGCCGTTCAGCACGTCCCACTTGTTCGTGCTCCACATCGGCCCGATGAGCAGATCGCGCGGCGCGTCGCCGGTCACCCGGTGGACGATCATCTCTGGCGGCAGCAATTCCAGCGTATCGACGACCAGGTTGATGTACTCGTCCCGTTCCAGGAAGCGGAGCAGACCGGCTTCGTACTGCTTGACCATCGGCGTTTTGCGCATGAGGTGGAGGAGATGGATCTTGATGCCTTGCACGTCCATCTGGGCGACGGCGCGGCCGGTATCCAGCATCATCCCGTGCGTCTCCTGCGGCAGGCCGTATATAATGTGGGCGCAGACGCGGATGCCTCGCGCGCGCAGACGGGCGACGGCATCAAGATAACACGCCGTATCGTGCGCGCGGTTGATCAGCGCGGAGGTCGATTCGTGAACCGTCTGCAGTCCCATCTCCACCCATAGATACGTCCGCTCGTTCAGCTCGGCCAAATAGTCGACGACGTCATCGGGCAGGCAATCCGGACGCGTGGCGATGGACAAGCCGACGACGCCGGGCAGCGCCAACACCGTCTCGTAATACTCCCGCAGCTCATCTACCGGCGCATACGTATTCGTATAGGCTTGGAAGTAGCCGATATATTGCGCGTCCGGCCACTTCTGATGCTGGCGGTCGCGGATCGTATTGAACTGGGTGATCAGATCGTCCCGGCGGCTCCCGGCAAAATCGCCCGACCCGCGCGCGCTGCAGAACGTGCAGCCGCCCTTGGCGATCGAGCCATCCCGGTTCGGACACGTGAACCCGGCGTCGAGCGTCACCTTGAACACTTTGCCTTGGAACTGCTCGCGCATTTCGTAATTCCACGTATGGAACCGTTTATCGCTCCACAGACGGGGCTCCGTCAAATCGGCTTTCGCCCAAACTTGCATGATTCAGACTCCTATACATCGAGGTTAATCACATTGTAGCGAAAAAAACCGGCAAAGGCTATGAACGGCCGGGGGATTTCCGTGGGGGGAAAGTCCCGATTTTCCGGGAAATTCGTCACTGTCACCTATTATTGTAAAAAAAGATCTTGGACTCACGCTCTCCCTCCGAGCAATAACAAGGAGGGGCTTGAATTAAGCGAACGTAAGCATCGCGGCCCGGCCCGCCAAGCGAGTCCAAGCACGCTGCAACATGAACCGCACGAAAGCACCGCCCCCCACCCAAGGCATCCGCGTCCCGAATGAACGCCGAACGTAAGCCTTGTCCGGCAGGACCAAACGAGTCCTACGCCAAATCAATCATTAAAGCCGGCCGCGTCCCGAAACTTCAATTCGGAAGATCAGAGGGCGGAAACTCTCGGATCGACTTCGTCGTTGGTGGTGGGGAGCGACAACAACATTAGCTTTGTCCGCAAGGACAAAAGCGTGCCAGCTCGAAAACTACCGCCGTTCACCAATGCCTGCTCGAAAGCAGGGTGTCCAGAGGGCAGAGCCCTTGGATCCTTTCTGCGGAGGGGGTCAATACTGTCAGGTTAAGGAAAACGTCCAGTGAAGCGACCCGTGGCCTATAGTTGACAGGTTTATGAGTAAGGACTGACTTCAAACTCCACTGAAGCTTTGTCCGCAAGGACAAAAGCGTGCCCAGCTCGAAAACTACCGCCGTCCACCAATCCACCATGCCTGCTCGAAAGCGGGTGTCCAGAGGGCGAAGTCCTTTGGTTCCCCTCGGCGGAGGGGGAAGGGGGAAGGGGCAACTTTAGGCAAGCAATCTGGAAAATATCTCTTGCTTAACCTTACATGATGTGTTATCTTAAAAGTGCGACAAATCAATACTTACAAGCATTTTACCAACATTCCTACCCTTGTCATAGCTAGTCGGTTTTCTGGAAATACTGTCACAATAAAACCGCATGAGGTGATGGAGAATGAACGGTCAAGTGAAAATTCCGCAAGGCGACCAGAAGGTAACGGTAGAGCTCACGATGAAAGAATTGATGGCGCTTGCAGGCATCCGGTTCCACGGCAACCACAACATCGAGGTATCGGCCCGCAAGAAGCTCAACTCCGTGCTTGAAGAGAAATACGAGATTGAAAGCGGCAACCCGCCGCGCCAGATGCTTAACTAACGTCCGCTGAAGAAGCATACGGATTCAGCCGCCGGCTACGCGCCGGCGGCTTTTTAACTTTCGGGCACCTTTACAAGCCACGTCCCATCGGGCACAATAAGGACTAGCTTATGCTTATAGAGGAAGTTCAAAAAGTCGCCAATTGATCACGAAGCAGAACAAGGTGTAATGCGGCATCGAATCTGGCGTTCAGGCTTGAAGTCCGGTGCTCATTTAGGTTTGCCTAAACTCCGCTCCTCCTTTTTCGCCTTCACGCCACCTTCTCGGTGCTGAATGGTCGACTTTTTGAACATGAACTTTATAGAGGAAGTTCAAAAAGTCGCCAATTGATCACGAAGCAGATCAAGGTGTAATGCGGCATCGAATCTGGCGTTCAGGCTTGAAGTCCGGTGCTGAATCGACGACTTTTTGAACACGTACTTATAGATGATGGAGGAATCAATCGACGATGCGTCTTAGAGGAAGAAAAGGGATATTGGAAGCAATCGAGAACCAGAAGGAGCTGTGCGTGCTGGACGCGAAGCCGCACAAAGGCCGCTGGCACGAATTTTTCGGCAATGACAACCCGATATATATCGAGCTTGGCATGGGGAAGGGCAAATTCATCAGCGAGATGAGCGTGCGCAATCCCCACATCAATTTCATCGGCGTCGACATGTACGACGAGCTGATCCGCCGGGCGAGCGAGAAGGCGCGCGCCGCGTGGGCCGCGCAAGGGGTGGATTCGCCGCCGAATCTCGCGCTGCTGCGGGCGAATATCGAAGGGATCGAAGACATGTTCGCGCCGAATGAGATCGAGCGCATACATCTGAACTTCAGCGATCCGTGGCCCAAGGCCAAGCATGCCCGCAGAAGACTGACGCACCAGCGCTTCGTGGCTAAGTATATGGAGATTTTGAACGAGCGCGGCGAAATTCATTTCAAGACTGACTCGCAGTCGCTGTTCGAATTCTCGCTGAACAGCTTCGCGGACATGGAGCTGGTGATGCGCAACATCTCGCTTCATCTGCATAAGGATGAGCTGCGCGATGATCTCGTGCTGACGGAGTACGAATCCAAATTCGTCGAGCGCGGCAACAATATTCACCGCGTCGAAGTCGTCATCGGCGCGGAAGCGCTGGCTGCGCACCGCCAAGCGAAGCTGGCGGCTCAGAAGAACGACCAGAGCGAAGAGACGAGCACGGCCGTAGACGAGCCGAGTACGGCCCCGGCCATCACGTCGGAAGGATAATGCAAGCCTAGGTACATCCGCGACCAGGCGACGGATAGGCAGATTAGCAGCGCGGCCGGCAGAAGAGCGGGCAGCAGCGACGCATAGGCCATCAGCCAAGGCGCGAGCCAGGCGGTAATTGCCGTCGTATGGCCGGACGGGAACGACGGATCCTGCAGCGGTTTGGCCGAGCAGTGCAGGTGCGGCAGCTTCTGGTAAGGCCGCAGCCGGCGGAATTTGCGCTTTACGAGCGCGACCGGCAGATGGCTGAGCGCCACGGCCGCAAGACTTTGAGCGCCTGCCGCCCCCCAGGGAGCGGGGGCCAAACATGCCACCAACAGGGCGGAGATCAGCGTGAAGCTGGCTCCGCCCATGTGCGTTATCGTGCCCAGCCACCCGCCGAGCACGCGCTCCGTCATCCGGTTGATCGGTCTGCGATTCGCCCATGCCAGCAAGGCGTGTTCACGTCCCCGAAGCCAAGCCACCATTGTTTGCATCCCCTAACCCTCCCGTATGTACGCATTCGAGTAGCGCATCTGCGCCCGATGATCCCATTCTATCCGTTCAATGTTCGCGCCGTGTCAACGGCTTGCGAATCCCATATTAACGATTCATTCGCACCCGCTTGATGCAGCGCAAACACAGATTTTCTAAGCTGGAGCCAAAATCGAAGTCCGGGACTTGAGGCGGGTGCCGACAGGCGCGCCGAGGAGACCGGCAGGCGGAGGCGATGCGAATGCGGCTGGCGATTTTCACGGACACGTACGAACCGGAAGTGAACGGCGTAGCACGGACGCTGGGCAGGTGGGCCGATTACTTGAAGCGGCAAGGAATCCCCGTGCAAGTATTTGCCCCGGATCCGGCGGCAAGCGCGGCCGAACCGGCGCCCTCGGCGGTAGAGCGCTTCGCGAGTTTGCCGTTCTATCTCTATCCGGAGTGCCGCTTGGCGCTCCCGAATCCACGGCATATCCGGCGCGCCCTGCAGTCGTTTCAGCCGACGCTCATCCACGTAGCTACGCCGTTCAACCTCGGGTTATGCGGCATCCATTACGCGCGCAAATACGAGATCCCGCTCGTAGCCTCGTATCACACGCATTTTGACCGCTATTTGCCGTTTTACAATTTGCAATGGATGGTTAAGATGTTATGGAGATATCTGAATTGGTTTCATCAGGACGCAAGCCGCATCTTTGTGCCTTCCGCATCAACCCGCGGCGAGCTGCTTGGCAGGGGGTGGGATGAACATCGGCTATCCGTATGGCCGCGCGGCATCGATGCGCGCTTATATCACCCCGTCGTCGACCGGAGCGGATTGCTCGCGGCGCACGGCATCGAACCGGGGCAGTTTGTGGTGTTTTATGCCGGAAGGCTCGCGCCGGAGAAAAATGTCGAGACCGCGCTCGCGGCTTTCGCGTTATTTCGGGAGCGGGCATGCCCGGACGCGCGGCTCGTGATGGCCGGCGACGGACCATCCGCCCAGGGACTGAAGGAGCAGGCGGCCTCGCTCGGGCTGCCTGTGCATTTCTTGGGCTTCACGCCGCCGAAGCAGCTGCAGCAATGGTACGCCGCCTCGGATGTCTTCTTGTTCCCATCGCCGACCGAGACGTTCGGCAACGTCGTGCTCGAGTCGATGGCCTGCGGGACGCCCGTCGTCACGGCGTCAAGCGGGGGCGTGGCGGACATCGTCGAGCCGATGGCCACGGGCATCCTTTGCGATCCCGCAAGCCCGGAGGCTTTCGCGGATGCGCTAACGCTGCTTCATGACCAGCCGCAGCTTCGGGCCAGTATGGCGATCCAAGCGATGGCGTACGCTCGCAGCCAATCGTGGGATGATATTTTCGGACGGCTTCTGGACGCTTGCAGGGAAGCGGCGGCTCCCGGCCGTTCATCGATTCGTCACACCCGTTGACGCGCGAAAATGAAACTTTTTTAATGCGCGGGTCGTTTACCATACAAAGCCTTGGGATTTCGCCATTATTGGCTGAAAATCCGGGTGAGCGGCCGAAAAACGAGGGAATTGCGAGCGTGGACTAGTCTTGAAACCGTTTTTCTTCGCTCAAACGCCTGTACAAGCGCTTTTTGGGCTTTTGACAAACGAATGCAATGTGTGGAAAATCAGTATGGCTGTGGCTAAAACAAAAAAAGACGCCGCGGTTGCCTGACGGTTTATAAAGGGGCATGCGTTCATCTCGCATACAAAACAGAGAGAGTATCGCAAAAAAAGGGGTCTTAAGGGGGCAACAACCGAATATGATCATCAACGTTATTTTAATTGCGCTTCAGGTGGTACTCGCTTTCGTCGGCGTTTATCAATTCGTGCTGGCGCTGTTTGGCATCGTGCGCAAACGCAAGGAACTGAAGCACAAGCCGCAGAAGTCTTTCGCCGTGCTCGTCGCGGCCCACAACGAATCGGCCGTCGTCGGCGCGCTGATCGACAACCTCAAAAATCTCGATTACCCGAAAGAGCTGTACGACGTCTTCGTCATTTGCGACAACTGTACGGATAATACGGCGGAGATTGCGCGCAGCATGGGCGTTCACGCCTGCGAGCGGAACAATCCGCATCTGCGCGGCAAAGGCCACGCGATCGAGTGGATGCTCAAGGAACTTTGGGCGATGCCGCGGCAATACGACGCGATCGTCATGTTCGACGCGGATAATCTGGTGAACACGGACTTCCTGCTCCACATGAACAACGACCTGTGCGATGGCCACCAAGTCATCCAGGCGTACCTGGATACGAAGAACCCGGACGATTCCTGGGTCACGGCTTCATACGGCATTACCTACTGGTACTGCAACCGTCTGTGGCAGCTGTCGCGCCGCAATCTGCGGATGGCGAACTTCTTGGGCGGCACGGGCATGTGCTTCGAGTCCAACCTCATGAAGGAAATGGGCTGGGGCGCGACGAGCCTCGTCGAGGACTTGGAGTTCTCCATGCGCTGCGTTAAGCGCGGGGTCCATCCGGTATTGAACTTCGAAGCGAAAGTATATGATGAGAAGCCGCTAACGTTCAAGGCGTCGGCCCGTCAGCGTCTGCGCTGGATGCAAGGGCACTTCACGGTTGCCCGTAATTACTTCTTCCCGCTTATCTGGGCGAGCATCAAGGAGCGCAGCTTCGTCAAGTTCGACGCGGCGATTTATACGATGTCCGCGTACAATACGTTGATCGGTTTCGTGCTGACGGCGATGATCTGGATCGACAACGTCATTCCGGCGGACAACGCGTTCATCTCGATCTACGCCTACATGCCAAGCTGGATCGCGATCGTATCGCTCACGCTTACCGCGCTGATGTTCCCGCTGGTCATGGCGCTGGAAGGCGTCAAGTCGCCGAAGATGTACGGCCACCTGATCTCGATGGTGTTCTTCCAGCTCTCCTGGCTGCCGATCACGTTCTACGCGTTCTTCACGCAGAACAACAAGCAATGGAGCCATACGCAGCATACGCGCGTCATCCGCTTGGAGGAAGTGCAGAGTAAGCAAGTTTAGACCGCCAAAGGGCCGCTCATCGAGCGGTCCTTTTTTTTACGTGCTCCGAGTTGGGGCGTCGCCCGTAAACCCGGTCATCGGCGATTGTACATCCTGGCTCTCGCCTGCGCATAATTCTCCCTCTTCCGGCAGACGCTAGGACGGCACGCCTGTCAGGCGATATCCGCGCGCGAGGCGCGAAAGAGGTGAACGATGCAATGAGCAACAACGTGAACTACAACCATAACAGCCACGACCACACGGACAACAACGACCAGCGCGAGAACGACGTACACGGCGGGGAGTTCCGCAACGGGCGCAAAGCGCAAATCAAAAACAATAACCCGCAGGGCGATGAGGTGCCGAACGAGTATGTGAACGGGGCGAACGAATAATGCTCCGGTTTCTCGGTGACGCTCGGGCTCCGGTTATCTCGATAACGCTCCCGTTGTCTGCCGTGTTTCTGGATGAGTTTCCCGCTGCGGGGGAAACACGGCGACAAAAGTCGCTTTCAGCCGAGAAACCTCCGCTGTAGATGGTGCCTGCTTAGCTTGGGCACGAGTGGCAAGAGCAAAGGTCAAGGGCAAGGGCAAGAGCAAAGGTCAAGAGCAAGAGCAAGAGCAAGAGCAAGAGCAAGAGCAAGAGCAAGAGCAAGAGCAAGAGCAGGGACCAAGGGCAAGAGTCAAAGAAAGTGCAAGCTAAAGTTAAGGACTAGTGAAGTCTTCGCTTACCCCATTCGGCTTGAGTTCTAGTTTGAATGCATCGCCGCTGGGACTTGTTGACAAGCGGAGGCTCGATATTTGCCGACTTTGTAAAGCCGCCAAGTCAAAACCAAAGCCAAGGGCCAAAGCTCAGCGCCCTCGGCTCTCTCTCTTGCGCCGAGTTTCGATTTCGAAACTTCGGCGTTGACTTCCACTGCCAAGCTATGCTATATTATGTCGGTACGAAACAAAATGAATAACGCACAAGCAGAAGCACCCGCTTCTCACCTACTCGGCTTGGCCGACTGGTTCGCGACTAGGAATGGAAGTGTCCTCGCTTACGAGCGATGATTGATACGACTACGATCTTGGTTAATGGAATGCGGGTCCGCAGGGGCCCGCATTTTTTGTTTGCAGTCGCGCCCGCGGGCGCTATAGATGCACATTATTTTTGGAGGTGGCAGGTTATTAGCAGAGAACATCAAATCAATGACGAGATTCGCGCTCGTGAAGTGCGCCTTGTAGGCCCGGAAGGCGAACAGATCGGCATTACGCCGTTCCGCGAAGCGCTTCAAATGGCGATCGACGCCAACATGGATCTCGTCAATGTTGCTCCTACCGCGAAACCGCCGGTATGCCGCATTATGGACTACGGTAAGTTCCGTTACGAGTCACAGAAGAAAGAGAAAGAAGCCCGCAAGAATCAGAAGATCGTCGATCTGAAGGAAGTATGGTTCCGCGCGAACATCGAGGAGAACGACTACCAGGTTAAATTCCGCAACGTCGTGAAATTCCTCGGCGAAGGCGACAAGGTGAAAGCTTCCGTCCGTTTCCGCGGCCGTGAAATTACCCATGCTGCCATCGGACAACGCATTCTGGATCGGCTTCAGAAGGAAGTCGCGGACATTTGCGTGGTCGAGCGTGTGCCGAAGCTGGAAGGTCGAAGCATGATCATGATTTTGGCACCAAAAAACAACAACTAAGCTTAAATTCTTTGAGGAGGATCATCACATGCCTAAGATGAAAACGCACAGCAGCTTGAAAGACCGTTTCAAAATTACGGGTACAGGCAAAGTGAAACGCTACAAAGCGTTCCGCAACCACCTGCTTTCCGGCAAATCCGGCCGTCAGAAGCGCGTTCTTGCTGGCCAGCCGCTCATGGCTGCAGGCGACGTTCGCCGCATTCAACAAGGTCTTGCAAACCTGAAATAGTCCGTAGCGAATACGGTTTTCAAATACGCACTAAACAACACTCGGGAGGTTTCTACTCATGGCAAGAGTTAAAGGCGGTTTCGTCCGCGCACGTCGTCGTAAAAGAATTTTGAAGCTCGCAAAAGGTTACTTCGGTTCGAAGCACCGCCTGTTTAAAACAGCAAAAGAGCAAGTCATGAAATCCCTGATGTACGCATACCGTGACCGCCGCAACAAAAAACGCGACATCCGCAAACTGTGGATCGTTCGTATCAACGCGGCAGCTCGCCAAAACGGTCTGTCCTACAGCAAATTCATGTTCGGCCTGAAACAAGCCGGCGTGGAAGTAAACCGCAAAATGCTGGCTGACCTGGCCGTGAACGACATCAACGCGTTCAACTCCCTGGCAGCAGTAGCGAAAGAAAAAGTAAACGCGTAGTACGCGTTGCATATCGCCAAGGACTCGTGCCTTGGCGGACGAAAGGCCAAACAGATCGCTCTGTTTGGCCTTTTTTTACGCCCAGCATGGTAGTCATCTCTAGGGTGAAAGTCCCGAGAGGGGCTGACGAACGCCTGCCGTTAGCCAAGAACCAAGGTTTGTCTGCCTCCGAGTTAAATCAGCTGGCTAGGCAGATGCAGATGATGGTCCGCACGTTTTAAAATCGACTAATAATGAGGAAGCGGCTTGAGTGGGCAATCCATCAAGCCGCTTTTTCGCTTCCCGGGGAAGGTGGCGCAAGAAATACCGTCTCCCATGCTACAATAAAGGCAGCGTGACATCGCAAAGAGGAGGCAATACCGATGCTCATTATTGACGGCTATCATCATGTAAGCCTACTTGTAACGGACCTTGCCCGTGCCAAGACTTTCTATAAGCAGGTTCTCGGCTTGGAAGAAATAACGCGACCGCCCTTCGACTTTCCCGGCGCGTGGTTCGCCGTCGGCGAGAGCGGCCAGCAGCTCCATCTTATTGTCCACGACGGGGAGACACGAAGATCGGGCGGGATCGATACAAGGGATGGACACTTCGCGCTGCGCGTGAAGGATTACGAAGCGGCGATCGAGGAGCTCGGCAGGCATGGCATCAAATATCGGGCCAAGCCGGAGAGCATAACGGGATTCGCCCAGATTTTCCTGCTCGACCCAGATCATAACATAATCGAACTGAACGCGATCCGAACTGAAGAGTGAAGTCATTAATGGCCGAACATGGCGGGCGGCCAGCGATTGGTCTCGCACCATTACGCCCAGTCGAGGTGCGTCTGGCACGCTGCACGCGAAGACGCTTAGAGCGGCGGGGGCTAAACGCTTCCCAACCGGAACGCGCAGCTATTTGGGGCATGCAATGCCTATCTGGCCAGGAAGAAGAAGCAATCATAGAAGAAACAATCCATTGCGGTTGGGATGAAACGGCAGAAGGAATGAATCCAAGGGAATAGGGTGATGCTCCGCGCAGGCTGGGATGAATGCCGTAAATAGACGGGTGTCCACCTCCAGTGTACAGGTGAGTGCCGTGTTTAGGTTCTTGTTCGCGGGACAGGAATACAGTCCGGCGGCGTGCGCGCTGAATAGGATATAGGACAACTGAGCATTGCTCTCCACTCTTGTCCAACACGGAGGGCGGCTTGGCAGTTCATATCCATTTGGGAGGGAAACGCTCATGCAGCGCGTCACCAAAGAGCAAGCGCGTAAATTGGTTGGCAAAACGGTCTACGCCGTTCGCAAAGACGGTTCGGTTGCTTCTGGCAAGCTTGTCCGCGTTTCGAATAATAAACTTTATTTGAAACCGGTTGGCAAGGACAAAGGCAAAAAAGTGAAAACGAAAGCCATTCTGCCGCTGGTATTGTTCGATTTGCTGGCAATCGGCACGCTCCCGTTTTGGGGCGCTGGCTTCGGGGGGGGCTTCGGCCCCGGCTTTGGTCCGGGATTCGGCGGGCCGGGATTCGACGGCCCGTGCTGTGACCAGCCATTTGTCGGCCCTGGATTCGGCCCCGGCGTTGGCCCGGGTTTCGGGGGCCCCGGCTTCGGCCCCGGCTACGGCCCTGGATTCGGTCCGGGCGGGTTCGGCGGTTATCCAGGCCTGTTCTAAGCCGGTCACGGGCCAAGCGGCGGGTCAGCATTACGGGGCAAGCGATTTGGTCATTTCGTAGCAGCGGATGTAGTCGTAGTAGCGCACCGTCGTAAACCCGAGTCGCTGGTACAGGACGTGCGCTTTGTCGTTGCCTTTATCGACGAACAACCGGGCGAGGGTGCAGTTTTTGGAGCGGCCGTACGCCTCGCCGTGGGCCATGAGCAGCCGGCCCCAATGTTTGCCGCGATGGTCGGGATGGATGGCGAGCATGTCGTATTGGAGGATATCACCGATGACGTACAGGTGAAGGAATCCAAGCGGCATGCTCGTTTTTTTGCGTGAAATGACGAAGGTAACGCCTTGACGAAGACGCTTGGGCAGCTCGCGGATCGTCCTCGCGTCTTTCGGGTTGGCGGTATGCGACAGCGGCATCAGTTCGGTGCGGATGAGGCGGATGATTTCGGCGTCATCCGTCCGGGGGCGTCTTGGCCGTATGAGAGCGATGGCGATCATCCCGCTTTCTGCAATGGGTTGCTGTATCGTATGTATGCGGGCGAATTGCGGTGCTTGCTCCGCAATACTCACTTTTTCGAATTGCGCGAAATCGAGTCCTTGACGAACCGAATCGGTGAGCATATAATAATCAACAAGTTAATACTCTATCGGCAATGATGAGGACGAAGTGTTAAGGGCTCTTTTGCTCAGAGAGCGGACGGATCTGCTGCAACCGTCGCCAAAACCCCTTTCCAACGAGCTCACCTCGGAGCTGTTTCCCTGAACATACGCGCCTGTCCGGCCGTCCTATTAGGGGGAATCGCGAGGCACGCGTTAATGTGCCGGGTGCGATCTGCGATGCGCTTGCAGACGTACTTGTTAAGGTTATTCGCCGCGAGGCGGATGACAAACATGGGTGGTACCACGGAAGCGATAGCCTTCCGTCCCTAGTGGTTCGCAGAGCGGGCTGCTGGAGACGGTGGGCTTTTTTGTTTTGGTTTTTCAAGAGAGGAGGACGACTGATGGTCGCGCAAAATGCAACGTTAAAGTCGAAAGAGGAAATCATCGAGAAGCTGAAGAAACCCGAAGTCATTTCGGGGTCTGAGATCTTACTCCGGAGCTTGGTGCTGGAAGGTGTCGAGTGCGTGTTCGGCTATCCGGGCGGCGCGGTGTTGTACATTTATGACGCGATGCACGGGTTCTCCGACTTCAATCACGTCCTGACCCGCCACGAGCAAGGGGCAATCCACGCCGCGGACGGCTACGCTCGCGCAAGCGGCAAAGTCGGCGTTTGTATCGCCACGTCGGGTCCGGGTGCGACGAACCTCGTCACCGGCATCGCGACGGCTTACATGGACTCGGTGCCGATGGTCGTCATCACGGGCAACGTCGCTACGACGCTGATCGGTACGGACGCATTCCAAGAAGCGGATATTACCGGCATCACGATGCCGATCACGAAGCACAGCTATCTCGTCCGCAAGGCAGCCGACCTGCCGCGGATCATCCACGAAGCATTCCATATCGCGAACACCGGCCGCAAAGGTCCCGTGCTCATCGATATTCCGAAGGACGTCTCGGCGGAGATGACGATGTTCCAGCCGGTGACCGAAGTGAACCTGCGCGGCTACAACCCGACGGTCACGCCGAAGAAGCAGCAGGTCGACAAGCTGATCAAGGCGATCGAGACAGCCGAGCGTCCGCTCGTGCTGGCAGGCGGCGGCGTCGTGTATTCCGGCGGCCACGAAGAGTTGCTCGAGTTCGTGACGAAGTCCGGCATTCCGATCACGACGACGCTGCTCGGCCTCGGCGCCTTCCCAAGCGGCAACGAGCTGTGGCTCGGCATGCCGGGTATGCACGGCACGTGGACGGCGAACATGGCGATCCAGAATGCGGACTTGCTAATCAACATCGGCGCTCGCTTCGACGACCGCGTTACCGGCAAGCTGAAGGGCTTCGCGCCGCACGCGAAGATCGTGCATATCGACATCGATCCGGCCGAGATCGGCAAGAACGTACCGACGGACATTCCGATCGTTGGCGACGTGAAGACGGTGCTTGAGATCGCGAACAAGGACGTGAAGTGGGCGGCGAACGCCGACGCATGGCGTGCCCAGTTGGCCGGCTGGAAAGCCGAGAAGCCTTTCCGCTACACGGATTCCGACGAAGTGTTGAAGCCGCAGTGGGTCGTGGAGATGATCCACGAGGAGACGAAAGGCGAAGCGATCGTCACGACGGACGTCGGTCAGCATCAGATGTGGGCCGCGCAGTACTACAAGTTCAACCAGCCTCGCTCCTGGGTCACCTCGGGCGGTCTCGGTACGATGGGCTTCGGATTCCCGTCGGCGATCGGGGCACAGATGGCGCATCCGGACCGGACAGTCGTCTCGATCAACGGCGACGGCGGCATGCAGATGTGCGCGCAGGAGCTCGCGATCTGCGCGATCAACAACATTCCGGTCAAGGTCGCGATTCTGAACAACCAGGTGCTTGGGATGGTTCGCCAGTGGCAGGAGCTGATTTACGATAACCGCTACAGCCATATCGATCTGGCAGGCAGCCCGGATTTCGTGAAGCTGGCCGAAGCATACGGCGTTAAGGGCTTCCGCGCCTCGAACAAGGAAGAAGCGCGCGCAGCTTGGGTCGAAGCAATGAATCACCCGGGTCCGGCGGTCGTCGAATTCGTCGTCAACAAGGGAGAGAACGTCTATCCGATGGTGACGCAGGGCTCGACGATCGACCAGATGTTAATGGGGGATGAAGAATGAAGAAGCATACGATTGCCGTACTTGTGAATGACCAGCCCGGCGTTCTGCAGCGCGTATCCGGCTTGTTCGGACGCCGCGGCTTCAACATTGAGAGCATCACCGTCGGGACGAGCGAGGAAGCCGGCTTGTCCCGGATGGTCATCGTCACCACGGGGGACGATAACACGCTGGAACAGGTGACCAAGCAGCTGTATAAGCTGATCGACGTCATCAAAGTCATCGACCTGAGCGCGAACCCGATGGTCGCCCGTGAATTGGCCTTGATCAAGGTCAACGCGGAGCCGGCGGTTCGCCCCGAGATCCTCGGCGTCGTCGAGACGTTCCGCGCATCGGTCGTCGATATCGGCACGCACACGCTGATGGTGCAGGTCGTCGGCGACACGGAGAAGATCGACGCGATGGTCGAGCTGCTGAAGCCGTACGGCATCCGCGAGCTCTCCCGCACCGGCGTGACCGCGATGATTCGCGGCAACGCAAGACCTTAGCAACATCTCAATTGAGACACAAGCGTCGCACTTATCACCGGACTTACCGCCCGTTTTGGGCGGGAGTTCAAGCGGGAAGACAAGCTTATGCTGTAATGCGGCAATGAAACGCAGAACAGAAGCGGCCCATAGCGGCTTCCCCTTCAACACCCGCTCAAAAGGGTTAAACTAAAGGAGGCATCATTCGATATGGCAGTTACACTCTATTATGAAAAAGACGCAGACCAAGGCGTTCTGCAAGGTAAAACGATCGCGGTTATCGGCTACGGAAGCCAAGGCCACGCACAAGCGCAAAACCTGCGTGACAGCGGCTTGAAAGTTATCATCGGCCTGCGTCCGGGTAAATCCGCCGACAAAGCGAAAAACGACGGTTTCGAAGTATTGAACGTTGCTGAAGCGGTTAAAGTCGCTGACGTTGTTCAAATCCTGATGCCGGATGAAACGCAAGCGAAAGTATACAAAGAAGAAATCGAGCCAAACCTCAAAAAAGGCGCAGCTCTGATGTTCTCCCACGGCTTCAACGTTCACTACGGCCAAATCGTGCCTCGCAAAGATACAGACGTTCTGCTCGTTGCTCCTAAATCCCCGGGCCACATGGTTCGCCGTACGTACGTGGAAGGCTTCGGCGTTCCTGGTCTGATCGCGATCGAGCAAGACGCTACAGGCAACGCGAAAGCAATCGGCCTTGCATACGCAAAAGGCATCGGCTGTACACGCGCAGGGGTTATCGAAACTTCGTTCCGCGAAGAAACCGAAACCGATCTGTTCGGCGAGCAAGCCGTACTTTGCGGCGGTGCTACGGCACTCGTTAAAGCAGGTTTCGAGACGCTGGTTGAAGCTGGCTACGCGCCGGAGATGGCTTACTTCGAGTGCTTGCACGAGCTGAAGCTGATCGTTGACATGATGTACGAAGGCGGTCTCGCTTCGATGCGCGACTCCATCTCCAACACAGCTGAATACGGCGACTACGTTACAGGTCCTCGCGTCGTAACGGACGAGACGAAGAAAGCGATGAAAGCGGTACTGGACGACATCCAATCCGGCCGTTTCGCGCGCGACTTCATCCTCGAGAACCAATCGAACAAAGCGATGATGACGGCTACCCGCCGCCGCGAAGCCGAGCATCCGATCGAGCAAGTTGGCGGTCAACTGCGCGAACTGATGCACTGGATCAAGAAGTAATCGACGTTATTCCATACGGATATAAGGCCTATGCTACCGGTCCGCCGGCGCAGGCCGACCTAAAGCCGCCCCTTGAGGCCACGTGCAACCGGATCGCCGGAAGCCGCCTCTTGGGGCGGCTTTTCTGTATGAGGCGATGCTCGCCGTCATGACAAAAGAAATGACAAGACATGCCGCGTATCGCATGAATTCGTTCGTCTTCACGCTTGGTTCCCATGCTATAATGTTGGTAAAACTAGACACGTACACACGGGGGCGTTAGCGGAATGTTCTTTGTATGGATCGCGCTATGGGTGACGGCGGTTCTGCTCATCGTCTCGAACCGGCGCAGCGCTGCGGTGCGCTGGCTCAGTCTTATGTCGTTCTGCGCGGGGACGGGTGCTTTCGCGGCGGTAATGGAAGGGTGGATCGTCGCGGCCGCCCAGACGGGTATGAGCGCGGCGGACGAGGCGATGATTCGGAACGTGCAGCGCGGCTGCTCGTGGACCAGCTACTACGGACTAACGTATGCGTTCCTCTGCTTCGCGGCCGCGTACAACAGAGAGGCGCTGCCGCAACCAATCGCGAAGTGGCTGCCGCTCGCGGCGCTTGTGCCGGTCGGATTCATGTTTACGCTGCCGCTCGCCGGGGAATTGCCGGTGCACTACGAAATATTGGCTATTTGGGCGCTGCCTTACACCGCGGCTGGAACGCTGCTGCTGCTGCGCAAGCGCGGGATGAACCCGGCAGAGCGGCGTGCACACCTGGTCGTGACCGCGGCAGTGCTGCCGGCGCTGCTCATTGCCGTCACGATGAACTACGTCATGCCGCTATTCGGCGTGTACCGGATGTGGGTCTACAACGTATGGCCGATCGCGATCGCGTTTGCGATTTTCATCGTATCGCTGTTCAACTTCGGCTTCCTCGGCGTGCAGCTGCTCATCGAGCGGCGAAGAATGGATCACTCGCTCCGCGCGATCACGAGCGGGACGGCGATGCTCAACCATGCGATCAAGAACGATATCGGCAAGATCAAGCTGTTCAGCGACAAAATCGAGCGGGCGGCAGGAAGCGAATCGAACGCCGAGCTTCGCGACGATATTCGCGTCATCGCCAGCGCCGCGCAGCATATCGAAGCGATGATCCGCAGCGTGCATGACCGCACGCAGGAGCTTCGGCTGCAGACGCAGCGCATTAATTTGGCCGAGCTGGTGCGCTTGCAGACGGCATCGATGGCGCCGGCCCTGGAAGGGCGGATCAAGATGACCGCGGAGCTCGACGAATTGGCCGAAGCGGACGCGGATCCGGCCCAGACGCTCGAGGCGATCGGCAACGTCCTGAATAACGCGGTGGAGGCGATGCCAGCCGGAGGCGAGCTGCATGTCTGCGTCCGCACCGCCAAGCGGGGCAGCACGATTGAGGTTCGGGACACAGGTGGCGGCATCGACAAGCAGAACCTGCGCAAGGTGGTCGAGCCCTTCTATACGACCAAGAGCGGGAAGAACATGAATTTCGGACTCGGGTTAGCCTACTGCTACCAGCTGATGAACCGGCAGGGCGGGGAGCTGCGGATCGAGAGCGAGCTCGGCAAGGGGACGAGCGTCATGTTTCATTTCCCGAAGATCAAGAAGCAACGATAAGGAAAGCTAGCGCACATGAGCGGCAGGGGGAACAGTAATGGAAGGACAGCGGACGGAAGCAATTCGGGTCATGATCGTGGAGGACGATCCGGATTGGCGCAGAGGGCTGGTTGCGTATTTGCAAAGCGAGGCGGACATCGAGGTCGTAGCCAGCACGGATGAACCGGACGCGGCGCTTGCGCTGGCGGCGGAAGCTGAGCCGGACGTCATTCTGCTCGATATTATGATGGCGGACAATCCGGCGGGGCTGAAGCTCGCGGGCGAACTGCCGGCGGCAACGGGCGCACGCGTCATTATGCTGACGTCAATGGAAGACCGGGAGTTCGTCGTCGAGGCATTCCGGGCGGGCGCGGTCAACTATTTGGTCAAATCGGACTTTACCGCGATCCCGCAGGCAGTCCGCCAGGCGGCGGCCGATCGGTCGGCGATTGATTCCGCCGCGGCACAGCTGATGCTGCAGGAATTCCGGCGACTGAAAGCGGTGGAGCAAGAGTACGAGACGGACAAATTCAAGCGCCTCGTGACGCCGGCCGAGGTCCAACTGCTGTCGATGATCCATGACGGATACAGTCAGAGCCAAATCGCAGAGAAGTCGTTCCTTTCACTCAGGACGGTCAAGAACCACGTGAACAACATTTTGCGCAAGATCGGAGCCAAGAGCTCCAAAGATGCGGCACAGCAGGCGAAAGACAAAGGGTTGTTCTAGAGGTCCGGGTGAAAAGTAAGCTGCCTGCGGTCGAAATGGGCTTTTTGCTCGCTGTTGTCCTCGAATACTCTGATACCGGTTGGTTTCTGGGTTGATATTCGAGGACAAAGGCGACCGCAAGAAAATACTTCCGAAGCAGCTTTCTTCCAGAAAGCTTTTTTGCTGTACCATCTCCCTTCCGACTCTCCGGACATTTCTTCGCCAGGCAGGAATCTAGACAACCGTTCTTGTTGCGGATAATAGCGTAAAAGCGCGTCAGCGGGAATGGACGAATTCCCTCGGCGGAGGGCAATGCTGTCAGGTTAAGGAGCAACGTCCGGATGGAGAATGAGCGGCGTGCAGACGAGCAATAACGACCTAGGCGTCGTTATCGAGGCACGGACGGCACGTGGACGAGCAATAACGACCTAGGCGTCGTTATCGGGTGAGCGGACGTATTGAGGACGAGCAATAGCGACATAGGTGTCGTTATCGAGTGCGCCGACGTATTGAGGACGAGCAATAGCGACATAGGTGTCGTTATCGGGTGCGCGGAAGTCTTGTGGACGAGCATTAGCGACCTAGGCGCCGTAATCGGGAGCACGGACGGCCCGTGGACGAGCAATAACGACCTAGGCGTCGTTATCGAGAGCATGAACGTCTTGCAGACGAGCAATAACGACCTAGGCGTCATTATGGTGCGCGGACGGCCCTTGGACGAGCAATAACGACCATTAGCATCGTTATCGAGGCACGGACGGCCTGACGAGCAAGCTCCAACCTCGTCTCCATACCGCTTCCCGGCGGGCTTAACCTGACAGCATTGCGGCGGAGGGGGAAAGGAGGATGCTGAAGAACGAAGTCCTTTTATCATAGATGGACACAGCGGCGCGCTTAACTTATATGCAAAACCTATAAAAGCGATAGCTTTCATATCTTAGTCGGATCGGGGCAAATATGATACAACTGTTCATAGAGTGAGAATCGTAATCAATAGCCGTATAGCGGCTTGCGACCCGGTCTTGACCAAGATGGCCGGGAATGAAAACAGAGGGAGCAGTGAAACATAATGGCTGACGTAAAAAAAATCGCCGTCATCGCGGGTGACGGTATTGGACCGGAAGTAGTCGGGGAAGCGCTGAAAGTACTGAAGAAGACCGAGGAGCTGTTCGGCTACCAGTTCGAGACGGAGCACGGCCTGTTCGGCGGCATCGCGATCGACGAGAAAGGCACGCCGCTGCCGCAAGAAACGCTGGAGATCTGTCAGAAAGCCGACGCCGTGCTGCTTGGCGCGGTTGGCGGCCCGAAATGGGACAACAATTCGAAGGAGCTTCGTCCGGAGACGGGTTTGCTCGGCATCCGCAAGGCGCTTGGCCTGTTCTCGAACATCCGTCCGGCTACCGTATTCGATTGCCTGAAGGAAGCGTCCACGCTGAAACCTGAAGTGCTCGACGGCACGGACCTGATCGTCGTGCGCGAGCTGACGGGCGGCATCTACTTCGGCGAGAAGTTCCGCCGCGAAGGCGCCAATGGCGAAGAAGCGGTCGATACTTGCGTATATAACGTGACGGAAGTGGAGCGCATCGTTCGCCAGGCGTTCGATATCGCGCGTACGCGCCGCAAGAAGCTCGCTTCGGTCGACAAAGCGAACGTACTCGAGACGTCCCGCCTGTGGCGCGAAGTCGTGAACCGGATCGCTCCGGAGTATCCGGATGTCGAGCTGGAGCACGTACTGGTCGACAACTGCGCGATGCAGCTGCTTCGCCGTCCTGCGAGCTTCGACGTTATCGTGACGGAGAACATGTTCGGCGACATCCTGAGCGACGAAGCGGCAATGCTGACGGGTTCGATCGGCATGCTGTCCTCCGCATCGCTGGGCGAAGGCAGCTTCGGTCTGTACGAGCCGGTACACGGTTCCGCGCCGGATATCGCGGGTCAAGGCATTTCCAACCCGATCGCGACGATTCTGTCCGTTGCACTCATGTTCCGTCTGTCGTTCGGCTATCACGAAGCGGCGCAAGTAATCGAAGACGCCGTGAAGAACGTGCTTGACGCTGGCCACCGCACGGGCGACATCGCAGTCGATAAGAGCAAGGCGATCGGCACGACGGCGATGGGCGATCTGATCGTTGCCGCAATGGCGAAATAATTCAAATTATAATTATTATTGTTAACGAATAGCTTTAATCTTGACTCTATTCTAATGTAGTGGTACCATTTATTCGAAAGTCACTCACCGTGACGAATGTACAGGTTCGTAACCATTAGAAGGAGGAAATCAAACTCATGACACAACGTTTGGTAGGACGTCCGGCTCCGGACTTCGCAATGGAGACTGTTTCCGGCGACGGCAAAACTTTCGGTAAAGCATCTCTGAACGACTACAAAGGCAAATGGCTCGTGCTGTTCTTCTATCCGCTGGACTTCACGTTCGTATGCCCGACTGAAATCACGGCGCTGTCCTCGGCTGCCGAAGAGTTCAAGAAGCTTGACACGGAAATCCTCGGCGTCAGCGTTGACTCCATCCACAGCCACCGCGCTTGGATCAACACGCCTGTTGCCGACAATGGCCTTGGCCAACTGAACTTCCCGCTCGCAGCCGACATCACGAAGACGGTTGCTCGCGACTACGGCGTTCTGATCGAAGAAGAAGGCGTTGCACTGCGCGGCCTGTTTATCATCGATCCGGAAGGCGAATTGAAATACCAAGTCGTCAACCACAACGACGTTGGCCGCAGCGTAGAAGAGACGCTTCGCGTTCTTCAAGCTCTGCAATCCGGCGGTCTGTGCCCAATGAACTGGAAGCCAGGCGACAAGCACCTGGTTGCTCAATAATAGCTTAACCAAGGGGAAACGGCTGCGCTGTCATTCAGCGGCGCGGCGCGTTTCATTCCGGATAAGCGGATTGGTTTGCGTTCACAATCCGCAGATTGGGAATGCAGCATTCAGCAAGGGAGAAATACAAGATGATTTATAGGCATGAAACTTATAAAATTCTTGTATTTTAAGCTGAGGAAGCTGGCGTCGTCTTTATGCGGCGCCAGCTTTTTCATTGCGAGAAATCAACATGATTTGCTCAAGCGAACCGGCATCCTCTCAGGGGTGCCGGTTTTTTCCTGCTTACCGGGCTTTAGGCGAAAGCAGGAATTACGCTAGCCCGCCGCGAATACGTTAGAAGAAGCCTAGTGGGTCGTTGCCCAGTAGGATAGGCAAGTCTCATAGCGAGCAGATGCGCCAACCTTGCTGCACCAGTCATGAAATTGGAAGATCGGCGCTTATCAACTAAACGTAGGAGCAGACCGATATTACAAATATAGACGGTACTAGAAGGGAGACAGACATATGAGTTTTTGCTGCGGTGCTAGCATGATAGGAACGAACGGGACGCTGAAGCATTTCCGGACGCATATTCATAACGTTCCGATTCTTTTTTGCCCGGTATGCCACAGAGTCGAGATCCATCACGGGATTGAGAACGAGTACGAGATTCTGGCCGAGTACGCGCACGGCGACGGTGCTACCGAGGTGGATTTCCTCGAATATGTCGAGCAAGACGGCCTTATGTTGTTTGAAAATTGCGTAAATAACGAGAACGAAGATCCGCTCGATGTCGTCTCCAACCAAATCGACATGGCGCTCGATCTGCTCAGCTTCGCGGCCCAGATTGAAGACGAGGCTTGGGCGGCGGAACTGAAGAAACGGCTCGGGGTGCTCGGCCAGCGGAAGATGAAGCTGCGCCAGCGCCGTACTTCGGAAGGTTATTGTTAAGCAAATCCGGCCTCCTTAGCCAAGGAGGCTTCATTTTTTTGCGGCTTCTCAAATCCGGCCCCCTCAATACGGAGTGCGGTTGCGAAACTATTGATTAAGAGGTGGAGCGGTTGCTACTAGTACTGTTTAAACGCTTTTTCGGCAAGCAGAGCCGGGCGGCAGTCGAACAGGAAACACCCGAGGCGATCGTCATGCGCATCCGCGCGGGCGATGCTTCCCGCGACGATTTTATCGCCGCGTACGAACCTTATATTGCGAAGGTGACGAGCCGGTTCTGCAAACGATATGTCAACCCCGAATATGACGATGAATTCAGCATTGCGCTTAGCGCCTTCGATGAAGCGATCAATCAGTTCTCTCCCGAAGCCGGAAGGTCGTTCCTGGGCTTTGCCGATACGGTCATCCGCCGTAGGCTGATCGATTACGTGCGCAAGGAGCAGCGGCATGCAAGCAGCGTGCCGACAAGCGCTTTCGACGCGCTCGACGAGGACGAGCAGACGATTAACCCGGTGGAACGAAACGAAGCGATGGCTCGTTACGAAGTCCAGCGGGAGAGCGACGCGAGGCGGCTGGAGATCGCGGAATATAACACCTGCCTGGGCAGGTATGACATAAGCTTTGCCGAATTGCCCGATTTGTCGCCCAAGCATGCGGATTCCCGCAGATTGCTTGCGTCAATCGCATTCCTGCTGGCCGATACGCCTGTGCTGATGAGCGCGCTTGGCGCCAGCGGCAAAATGCCGATCAAGGAGCTGTGCCTGATGGCCGGCGTATCCCGGAAGACGATCGAGCGCAACCGGAAATACATTATCGCCCTTGCTTTGCTTCGGGACGGCGACTTCCCGCATCTGCAAGGATATCTAGAGCATCTGCAGCCAGATGACGCAAGCGTCAGCACAATGAAAGGAGGAAGCGCATGAACCGGGCAGTGGTGATGGAAATTCGCAACAATGTCGCTGTTGTCATGACGCCGGACGGAGAGTTTCGAAAGGTGAAAGCGGGCGAGGGCGTGCAGGTCGGCGACGAGGTTCGGCTAGACGAGGCCGCTCAGCTGCCGCGCAAGCGCGCTTGGGGAGCTCGATCCCGATACGGGATGGGGGCTGCCGCTGCCGCGATCATGCTGCTTCTTCTCACGCCATGGCTGGCGAAAGTCGCAATGCCCGAACCGGCGGTGGCCGCTTATTTGACGATGGATATTAATCCGAGCGTGGAGCTTGGCATCGATGCCAAGGAACGGGTCGTGGAGCTGCATCCGCTGAATCCAGACGGCGCTAGACTGATCGAAGGGCTTGAATTTAAAGGCAAGACGGCGGAAGCGGTGGCGGCCGCGATCACGTCGCGTGCCCGGGATGCTCATTATTTCGATAGCAACGAAGGCGACATCTTCATTACGAGCGTGCTGATGAAAGGCAATGAAGACTACGAGGACGCCTTGACCGAGCATGTGAATACGGCGGTGAAGGAATCGCTGGCCGCCAAGAAAGAGAGCGGGCCGGCAACGGATGCGGTGGCGGTGTCGACGCTTAGCGTTCCGGAGGAAGTGCGGGAGGAAGCGAAGCAGAGCGGCGTCTCCTCGGGCAAAATGGCGTTCTACTTGCTGGCGAAAAGCGAAGGGCATGAAGTCGATTTGGAGGAGCTCAAGCATAAGTCCATCCACAATACGGCCAAAGCGCTCGGCGGCGTGGAGAAAGTACTCGGTTCGGCCGAGAAGAAGCAGGAAGGCGAGACGACGATCGATAAGAAGTCGATCAAGACGAAGCTGAAGGCGCTCGCGGCCGAGAACCAATCGAAGCGCGGTCAAGGAAAGGCGAATGCGATAGCGCCTACGAAGCCGGCATCGGCTAAGCCAGAGAAGGACGATGCCACCGCCGGTTCCGCCGCAGGCGGCAAGACGCCGGCCGAGCCGGCCAAGAACGGCGGCAAGCCTGCGGCCGCCTCGCAGGGAGCGGGCGGCAAGAAGCAGCAGGATCGGGCAGGTGCAGGCCAGGAATCCGGCAAGTCCGGCGATAAGAATAACCGGTGGAAAGACCGCGAAGACGACCGGCAATCGGACGGGTGGAACCGGAACGACGAACGCGTTGACGATCAGAATCGTGATCGCGGTAACGGCCGAAGAGCGGACAAAGACGACGACCGCAACAAGAACGAGCGAAATACGGACCGGCAGGACGGGCAGCAGGGCGGCAAAATCGCCTCTACTGGCCGTCATGACGGCGGTTCGGCCGGGACGCAGAAGGATGCGGCCAAAAACGGAACGCAAGCGAGCGGTGGAGGGAGCAGCGGTAAGAACAGCGGCAAAACGACCGAAACCACTAGCGGGGGGAAGTCGAGCGCGCAAGAGAAGGAGAAGAACGGCAAATCGCAGCGCGATGATGACGATCAGGGCGACAGCCGGAGTAACGGCAAGTCCCGTGAAGATCACGACGATTCCGATTCGGGCAAAAATCAAGGGCGCGGCCAGACGAAGCAGCAGGAACGGGAGAACGGTACTTCGAAGTCGGAGCGGGAACGCGGTTCGGACAAAAGCAAAAATAAGGATTAGCCGGCGATATCGCCGAGCCTGCCTGCCGACAGGGCGCGGGAGCATTTGCTCTCGCGCCTTGTTGTACTTCATTTCCGTACGCGGCGAAAGGTTTGATTTATGTCTAACGGCTGTCCGTACCAGATGCTGGCTTACGTCTAAGGGCTGTCCGTACCAATTAACGAACCGAACCGGTCAGCGCCGCCTGTAGCCTTGCCTTATGCCTCAATTCAGGCCAATTCCCGTGAGCGGGCTTCAATTATGAGGTGCGTTAAGCTTATGGCTGTCCGTACCACTGAAAGCTGGTGCCTATTTAGCAGCAGCCTCTCTATCCAGGCGGGTGGGATGCTCTCCAGCTCTCGGTGAGAAGCGCGGCGATTTTCGACAATCTCTTCGGTTGCAAAGGAAAGACGCAGTTACTATCATTATTTGTAAGTGCATCCATGTACGGGCATAGCGAAAACGGCAATTGTTCAAGCGGAGGCGATGGGGCTCGTGGAAATATTCCACATTCGGGAATGGGCGGATGCGATACATGCGCGCCGGCGAGGTCGCGAAATTGCGTCGCGCATCGGATTCGGGTTGGTCGATCAGACGATTATTGCGTACACGATCTCGGAGCTTGCGCTCAAATTGATTCAATTTCCGGAGAAGGGCCATATGGTCATTCGTAGAATGGAACGATGCAAAGGGGACGCAGGCGGAGGTCCGGGGCTGGAAGTGCGAATCTACGATCATTACCGAGGCCGCGAGCGGATCTCGGCCGAGTGGGCGCGCCCGCTCGTCGATGATATGGTGGCGGCGTGGGATCCGGCCCGCGGCAACATGATTCAATTTCGGAAATGGCTAGCCTCTTGGCGCGTCGATTTCCCGGTTTGTGCGGCAGGAGAGGAGCAGGGCTAGCATGCAAGCAATTCGAAAGCGCTATTTTCCGGCGGTTGCAGAATATGTGAGAAGCGGCAGCGAGCAATCGCTGTTCGAAGCGACGGAGATCGGCAAATGGCTGCAGGGCGTTCACCCGGAGGATATTATCGCGATTCATGAAGAATCGATGCAAATGTTGGTCGCGAACGTGGAGTCGGACGAGGCGCTTAAGCTGTACAGCCGCTCGTTCGTATTCCTGATCGAGCTGATGGTGGCGTTCCGGTTCCGGGACGAGCGGGAGCCGGTGCCGATCGAACGGGTGAGCGCGGCGCGCGACCAGGTACTCAGCTCCCAGCGGTCGGTGCAGATGGTGAAGGACAAGTATGAGAATGTCCTGCAATATATGGACAGCGGCCTGGCGATTTTCGATAACGACGGGCTGCTTTCTTTCGTCAACGTGCAGATGTCCAGGTTGTTCGATATTCCGCGCAAAACACTGATCGGCTGCAATCTCCGCGACATTCTGCTGCACCCGAAGCTGCGCAAGAGCACGCGGCGCATCGTGCTGCGGGTGTACAAAGAGATGTTCCTCCGGCGCAGCCGCTACTTCGAGCTGCAGGACGCGAACGGGCGGCATCTGCTCGTGACGATTACATACGGCGACCAGCTCGACGGCGACTATTTGTTCAGCGTGAAGGACGTGTCGGAATACAAGCAGATCGAGCAGACGGCTTACCAGAACGACAAATTGGCGATGCTCGGGAAGATCGCCGCATCCATCGCCCACGAGATCCGCAACCCGCTTACGTCGATCCGCGGGTTCATTCAGCTGCTGCGGCCGCATTTGTTCCAGCTGGGGAAGGAAGAGTACGCGCGGATCATTCTCGCCGAGATCGACCGGGCGAACGACATTATCTACGAATTCCTCAACTCGTCGAAGCCGTCGGCTCCGATGAAGCAGAACGTACATATCGGCTCCTTGCTGAAGGAAGTCATCATGCTGTGCGAGAGCGAGGCGCTCATGAAGGGCAGCGAAATTCAATACGAAGCGTACGATGACCAGATGACGACGTCGGTGGACGTGAAGCAGGTGAAGCAGGTGTTCCTCAACATGCTGCGTAATGCTATGGAAGCGATCGAGGAGATCAGCGGAGAGCGGAGCGGGCGCATCGACATTGTGGCTCGGCGCGACGGCTCCTATGCGGAGATTACGGTTCGGGACAACGGCAAGGGGATGGACCAGACCGTCCAGAATCGGCTGTTCGACCCGTTCTTCACGACGAAGGAAGCCGGGACGGGGCTCGGGCTTGCGGTCAGCTACCGGATCGTCCGCAACCACGGCGGCTCGATTCGCGTGACGAGCAGCAGCGGGGAAGGCACGGACTTCAAGATCTATTTGCCATTAGTGGAGTAAACGCTTAGAATCGGGTATGCTGATAATACCCGATTTTTTGGCATTTGCGCGGAAGGAGAATGAACAATTATGGCAAGTAACATCCAATTTACATACGGGGTGCAGGATCGCGGAGCGGCGGATTATGATGTAATCGTGGCGTTCCTGGACCGGGAAGATTTGCAGCAGGCGGACGCGGCATGGGTACATCCGCAGTTGGACGAGGCGCTGCGGGCTCACGCGTCCAAAGGCTTGTTCAAAGCGGATACGAAGGAAACGATCGTGCTGCCGACGCTTGGTCTGATTCCGGCCAGCCATGTCATCTACGCCGGTATTACGCACAAGAACGATACGCTTGGCAGCCTGCGCGATGCGGCTTCGGCGGCAGCGAAGGCGGCCGGCAAGCTGAAGGCGACGGCGATCCAGCAGCTTATCCCGGCGGCGGTAAGCGTGGGCGCGTCGACGTACACGATTGCGCAAGCGGCGCAGGCGCTGACCGAAGGCTATGCGCTCACGCTGTACAAGCGCAAATCGTTGAAGAAGGAGCTGGCCGCGCAGACCGTGCAGACGGTCTCATTCATCAAGGTGCTGGCGGAAGGCGGCGATGAGCTGGCATCGCAGTGGGAAGCGGGCATCGAGCGCGGCAAAGTGTTCGCCGAGGCGGTCAATTATGCGCGTGACTTGACGAACATGCCGGGCAATAAGCTGTATCCGGAGCTGCTGGCCATGGAAGCGGAGGATACGCTTGGGCAATACGAAGACCTGGAGATCGAGGTGCTGGACGAATTCACCGCGGCCGAGCAGGGGATGGGCGGGCTGATGGCTGTCGGTCAAGGCAGCGCGCATCCGCCGCGCATGATTGTTATCCATTATCAGGGCGATGAAGACAATGATACGGTATGGGGCTTGGTCGGCAAAGGCATCACGTTCGACACCGGCGGTATCTCGCTGAAGCGAGCGCCGGGCATGGAGGAGATGATCTCCGATATGGGCGGCGCCGCGGCGGTGCTTGGCGTTATGCGCATTCTCGGCGAGCTGAAGCCGAAGGTGAACGTGATCGCCGTCATTCCGTCCGCGGAGAATATGCCGTCCGATCGCGCCTTCAAGCCGGGCGACGTCATTACGATGATGAACGGCACGACGGTCGAAATTACGAACACCGACGCCGAGGGCCGTATTGTTTTGGCCGACGGCGTGACGACGGCGATCCGTCGTGGCGCGACGAAGCTCGTCGACGTGGCGACGCTGACCGGCGCGGTGCTGGTCGCGCTTGGGGACGTCGCGACAGGCGCCATTGGCAACGACGATCAGCTGATGCAGGACGTCATTCTGGCGTCGAAGCATGCCGACGAGCGGATTTGGCCGATGCCGAACTATCCGGAATTCCGCAAGCAGCTCGACAGCGACCAGGCGGACTTGCGCAACAAAGGCTCGCAGTACGGCGCGGCAAGCATCGCGGGACTGTTCATCGGCGCGTTCGCCGAAGAGCGTCCGTGGGTGCATCTGGACATCGCCGGCACGGCGTGGCTCGAGCGCGAGCGCAGATGGGAGCCGAAGGGCGGCACGGGCGTCATGGTGCGCACGCTGGCGGAGCTGCTGCTTCGCGCTTAAGGGGAGCAGCCAATTGAAAGGAGCGGCTCGCGAGCCGCTCTTTTTATTTGGCTTGGGGGTACTATAGGAGAAGTAAAGGGGAGGGGCAATGCTGTTAGGTGAAGGGATTATGTCCGGTGAAGCCATCCATGCCTATAGTTGACAGGCTTATGCCTTAAGAATGACTTTGAAACCCGCTGAAGCTTTGTCCGCAAGGACAAAAGCGTGCCCCGCTCAAGCCGACCCGCCGACCGCGAACAAACGTGCCAGAACGAAGAAGGGAGTCCAGAGGGCAAAGTCCTTTGGTTCCCCTCAGCGGAGGGGGAAGGGGGAGGAAACAAGCCAAAACCGCGCAAGTTCAAAAATTCAGAATATGCTTGATAAGCGTGGAGCAATGTAGTATATTAGCAACAATATTTCAAATACGTTGCAGAGGACCAGTAGGAATGAGCAAGTCGCGTAGCAGAGAGCTGTTGGATGGTGCGAAACAGCCGCGAAGCCGATCCGAACTCACCTTGAAGTAGCCCGCCGAAATTCAGCACAGTAAGCGGAGCCGGAGCCTGACCGTTATTGCAGGAGGATAAGGGAGCACGTCCCTGTCCGTTGAGCGCATGCCGGCCCCGGCGTGAATCAGAGTGGTACCGCGTAAGATTTCACAGTCTTTCGTCTCTATACAGTATAGAGACGGAAGGCTTTTTTATTTTTCTCCGTGCCGCCGCACGGGCCAATACGAGTAGAAGGTGGTCATCATCATGAACAATGTCGAGAAGTATGCCCGCGGTTATTTTATGCCGCCGAAGCCAAGCATGAAGTGGGTAGAGAAGGAATACATCACCGAAGCCCCGACCTGGTGCAGCGTCGACCTTCGCGACGGCAACCAAGCGCTGGTCGTACCGATGAACCTGGAGGAGAAGCTGGAATACTTCCAGATGCTCGTGAAGATCGGCTTCAAGGAAATCGAGGTCGGCTTCCCGGCGGCGTCGGAGACGGAATTCACCTTCCTGCGGACGCTGATCGAACAGAACCTGATCCCGGACGACGTGACGATCCAAGTGCTCACGCAATCGCGCGAGCATATCATCCGCAAGACGTTCGAATCGCTGAAAGGCGCGAAGAGCGCGGTCGTCCATCTGTACAATTCCACCTCCGTCGCTCAGCGCGAGCAGGTGTTCAAGAAGTCGAAGGAAGAGATTATCGCGATCGCGGTCGCGGGCGCGAAGCTGTTCAAGGAATGCGCGGCTGAGACGGAAGGCAACTTCAAGTTCCAATATTCGCCGGAGAGCTTCACGGGCACCGAGATCGATTTCGCGCTCGATATCTGTAACGCGGTGCTGGACGTCTGGCAGCCGACATCAGACAACAAGGTCATCATCAATTTGCCGGCGACGGTGTCGATGTCGATGCCGCACGTGTACGCGAGCCAGATCGAATACATGAGCGAGCATATGAACTATCGCGACAACGTCATCCTCTCGCTCCACCCGCACAACGACCGGGGCAGCGGCGTGGCGGACGCCGAGCTGGGCATCCTGGCGGGCGGCCAGCGGATCGAAGGCACGCTCTTCGGCAACGGCGAGCGGACGGGCAACGTCGATATCGTGACGCTGGCGCTGAACCTGTACTCGCACGGCGTCGATCCGAAGCTGGACTTCTCCAACATTACCGAGATCATCGAAATGTACGAGCGCGTCACCCGGATGAAGGTGAACGAGCGTCAGCCGTACGGCGGCAAGCTGGTCTTCGCGGCCTTCTCCGGCTCCCACCAGGACGCCATTGCCAAAGGGATGAAGTGGCGCGAGGACAACGACTGCCAGCATTGGACGGTCCCGTACCTGCTCATCGATCCGAAGGACATCGGACGGGAATACGAAGGCGACGTTATCCGCATCAACAGCCAATCGGGCAAAGGCGGCATCGGCTACCTGCTCGAGCAGAAGTACGGCCTGGATCTGCCGGCGCGCATGCGCGAGAGCTTCGGCTACGCGGTCAAGAACGTCTCCGACCGCGAGCAGAAGGAGCTGCAGCCGGAGGAGATCTACGATATTTTCGTCCGCGAGTACGTCAACATCGCGGCGCCGGTGCAATTCCTGAATTACCGGTTCACGGAGCATGACGATTTCCAGACGGTCGTCAAGGTAAAGGTGAATGGCGAAGCGCGCGAGTTCACGGGCGCGGGCAACGGCCGCCTCGACGCAATCAGCAGCGCCATTCAAAGCGAGCTCGGCATCCGCTATTCGAACCTAATCTATAAGGAGCATGCGCTGACGGTCGGCTCCAGCTCGCAGGCGGTCTCGTACATCGGCATTACGGCCGAAGACGGCACCGAGCAATGGGGCTGCGGCATCGACGTCGACATTATGACCTCCTCGGTCAAAGCGCTGTTCAGCGCGGTGAATAAAATCGCATCCCAGCGGGGATAACGTTGGAAGTACGGTCGGCAAGTACCGGGCGCAAGGAGGCGAAACGCATGGTGTACGTGCATGGCGCGAACGAAGAGCGCGACATTGATCCAGCCCGGATTCCGCCGGGGCAGATCCTGACGACGAACTTCCCCGTGCTGCATCACGGCGACGTGCCGTATTATAACAACATGGCATTGTGGAACCTGAGGCTGTTCGGGCTGGTCGAAGAGGAAGTGACGATCGGGTACGGCGAGTTCATGAAGCTGCCGATGCGCGAATACACGAACGACATCCACTGCGTGACGACGTGGTCGCGCCTCGACAACGTCTGGGGCGGCGTCGCGGTATCGACGATCATGGAGCAAGTGCGGCTGAAGCCGGAAGCGAAGTACGTCATGCTTCACGCCGAGCAGGGATGGTCGACGAACCTGCCCCTGGAAGACTTCATGCGCGAGACGTCGCTGCTGGCGGTGCGCCATGGGGGCGAGCTGCTAACGCCGAAGCATGGGTATCCCGTGCGAATGGTCGTGCCGCATCTGTACTTCTGGAAGAGCGCGAAGTGGCTGCGCGGCATCGAGTTCATGGCCGAGGATAAGCCGGGCTTCTGGGAACAGCATGGTTATCACATGTACGGAGATCCCTTCCAAGAGGAGCGCTTCGCCGAAGGATACGGCGACGACGAAGAGGATTACAGTTTTATTTTCAACACCCCGGATTGAATGGGGGAATGAACGGCGAGAAGAGGCCGTCTCAAAAGGGTTTAGTAATTGTCTTCTAAGTCTTCTAACTCCGAAGCCCCCCCTAAATTGAACAAAAAAATGGCGTTACAGGGTCTTATCCCTGTAGCGCCATTTGCC
>NZ_JBHMDO010000010.1:0-307524 GCF_042431225.1 Paenibacillus aurantiacus
AAATAGGTACTCCTCCATCAAACGGCGCAGCCTGTAAAGCTTAACCTAACAGCATTGCCCCCTCCTGAGGAGGGGAACCAGAAGGATTCGTCCCTCTGGACTCCCGAAATAAGCGTTCCTTCTACGCGGCCGTCGTGGATGTGTCCGTCGAGGCGGGCCCGCTTTTGTCCGTTGGACAAAGCTCTGAGTATGCGCTTCGTTCGCGACGTTTTGCCTTGGGGTGGGGTGGTATCCTGCTAGTTCGCACGCTTGACGCAACTTCGTGCTGACCTTCGCTTTCGTCCGCTTTCGCGGACACGCTTTACTTTTTTGGATCCCTATACTCCATCCTCGACAACGAAAAAGACCGTTCACGACGCGCGCAAGGCGTGTCATGAACGGTCTATAATGTTAAATCATTATTTCAGCTTGCTCAGTTTGTCGCCGAAACGCTCAGCCAGCGTGAAGCTCATGCTTTGGCCGCTCAGGCTTACGTTCGGGTTGTCGATTTTCTCGACTTTCGGACCACGGTCGCGGTTGTCGCGATCGCGAGGCGCGCGCTCCGGCTTAGCCGGTTGCTCAGGCGCTTCTTCCGTCTCTTTGATGGAGAGGCTAACGCGCTTCTCAGCTGGGTTGAAGTCGAGGACTTTCGCTTTAACTTCTTGGCCTTCTTTCACAACTTCTTGCGGCGTTGCCACATGGCGGTGCGCCAGCTGCGAAATGTGAACGAGACCTTCTACGCCTGGAGCGATCTCAACGAACGCGCCGAAGCTTACGATGCGGCGGACTGTGCCCGTCACGATGTCGCCAGCGTTGAACTTGCCGTTAGCCGACTCCCAAGGACCTGGCTCAGCAGCTTTCATGCTGAGGCTGATTTTGCCTGCAGCCGGATCGACTTTCAGTACTTTCACGCGAACCGCTTGACCTTCGGATACGATGTCCTTCGGATGCGCGACATGCTGCCACGACAGCTCGGAAACGTGAACCAGACCGTCGATACCGCCGATGTCAACGAATGCGCCGAACGGCGTCAAGCGTTGTACCGTACCTTCGATTTCTTGGCCAACTTGCAGGTCGGACATGATTTTTTGTTTGTTTTGCTCGAATTCCGCGTCAAGCACTTCTTTCGCCGAGAGGATCACTTTATTGTTCTCGCGGTCGATTTCTTTTACTTTCACACGCAGCGTGCGGCCTTTGTAATCGCTGAAATCTTCAACGAAGTGGCGCTCTACCATCGAAGCCGGGATAAATCCGCGAACGCCGATATCCGCTACCAGACCGCCTTTAACTACGTCTGCAACAGTTACTTCGAAAGCTTCGCCGCTCTCGAATTTCGCCTGCAGTTCATCCCAAGCGCGTTCGCCGTCGATCGCGCGTTTCGACAGAACGAGTTTCTCTTTCTCGTCATCGATGGATACGACCTTCAACTCGATCTCTTGGCCGACTTGAACCGCTTCGGCTGCATTATCCAATTGGATGGAGGAGAGCTCACGAAGCGGGATAACGCCGTCGTATTTATATCCAAGGCTTACGAAAGCTTGGTTGTCTTCGAGTTTGACGATCGTTCCTTTTACCGTATCGCCTTTCTTCAAGGACACAAGATTGTCCATGGCCTCTTGTTGATTTTCTTGCACTTTTGTTTCTTCTGACATTTGAAATAACCTCCTCAATTCATACCCCAACTTTATTTAAACGTACACGAGCGCGTTGAAACATCCTCACCCGCATACCGCCTAAAACATTTACTTATAGCCTTCGCGAACCATTTCACGGATATTCGCCATAATTTCGTCCGTTACACGCTCCAGCACATCGGAGGAAGAATCCTGAATGAAGGCCGACAAATCGATTGGCTTGCCGTAACGGATGACCATTCTGCGAAAAGGCTTATACGATCCGATGACCGCAACCGGAATGACAGTCGCTTTGCTCCGCATCGCAATCATGGCCGCGCCCTTCTTACCCATTCCTGCTGGCGATTTGCGGGAACCTTCCGGGAAAATCCCCATTACGCCCCCGTTCTCCAGCAGTGCGATCGCGCTGCGAATGGCGTCTTTGCTGACACCGCCACGCTTGACCGGAAATGCGCCCAAGCCCCGAATCAGCGGACCAAATAGCGGAATGTTGAACAGTTCCGCTTTCGCCATGTAATGCACTTTGCGGGGCACCTTGATGCCTACCGTTGGCGGATCGAAATTACTGATATGATTGGAACAGAGTACGACTGGCCCCTCGGCAGGAATATTCTCCAGTCCAACTGCCTTGAATCGGAACACGACCGCGTAAAACATTCGGAGCAAGCCCCTTGCAACTACGTACAACATAGATTATTTCGCCTCCGCCATTCTGGATCTGCTAAGATCGATAATCGCGGCTACGACCTCGTCGATCGTAAGCTCGCTGCTGTCGACCACGATGGCGTCTTTCGCGCAAATGAGGGGCGAGATTTCTCGTTGTTCGTCGCTGCGATCGCGTTCGGCAATCTCCGTCTCCAACTGCGCGAGCGGAATGCGCTGATCTTCGGGAAGCTCCTGATAACGGCGCTGCGCCCGGATTTGCACGCTAGCCGTAAGGAAGATCTTCAGTTCAGCGTCAGGCAGCACGTGCGTGCCGATATCCCGGCCGTCCATCACAATGCCGCGGGCGGATGCCAGTTCCCGTTGCAATTCTACGAGCTTCGCGCGCACCGATTCGTTCGCGGCAAGCGGAGATACAATCAACGTGACCTCCCGGCTGCGAATCGCTTCCGTGACGTCCTCCCCGTTCAGGTAGACGGTCTGGCCTTGCTCGCCTGGCTTCAACTCGATCCGAATCGTGCCGATGAGCTCCTTCAGCTTGTCCGCTTCATCAGGCGCTATGCCTTGGCGAAGCGCCGCGAGCGTTACCGCCCTGTACATGGCGCCGGTATCGACGTACACGTAACCAAGCTCTCCGGCCACTCGTCTTGCGACCGTGCTCTTGCCCGCGCCCGCCGGCCCGTCGATGGCCACGTTCATTTTTTCCGTGCGGACCCTCTCATCCTTG
Organism: Paenibacillus aurantiacus; assembly: GCF_042431225.1. Lineage (NCBI taxonomy): Bacteria > Bacillati > Bacillota > Bacilli > Caryophanales > Paenibacillaceae > Paenibacillus > Paenibacillus aurantiacus. The sequence goes on from NZ_JBHMDO010000010.1 coordinate 3,004, forward strand.
CTCAACGGTGTTAAACCTCCTTGGGGACCGATACTTGACCTGCATGCCCGCTCCCAGAAAGAGGCAAAGCTCCAAGTCGTCAAGAAAAAAGCAGGCTCTGCCTGCGAATGTGAAAATTATACCACACTAAAGAGGCAGATGCAAAGAACGTACATCTACCGAAAGGGCGTACCTTCCAGTCGATCTACGCCAGTCACCCACCTTCTTATTGGAGCCGATTGGAGCGCCAATTGACTCAATACAGCAGCAATCAGCAGCGTGATTACGATTTTTTGCAGCATTTTCGACACTTCGTCCGAGATACGGATCAGACGTTTGGTCCGACCGCCGGACACCTTGTTTTTTCGCGCAAACCATAGGTTGGCCTTCATCCCTGCAACTCCCTTTCCGACCGCTTGGGAGTAGTGTCTTCGATGAATCGCGCGTTTATGCACGGGAGCCGAAACGACTCATGGAAATACCTGCGAAACCGGCTCGACCGGCTGGCTAGTTTTTCCTCAACTCGAATTGGCGTTCGAAGCAGTACCGGATGATTTTTTGCCGCTCGTTCTCCGAAATTCGCGTAAACTTCGACATAATTTGCAGCCTTCCTGACTCCAGCTTCTTCAGACGCACGACTTCCGCTTTAAAGAATGCGTGATCAATGCCGCCGTTCCGGTAAGGGAGCAGCAGCCAGCATTCCATCTCCAGTCCTTCCTTGAGCGGCCGTTTGCCATCGCTAAGGAACGATACGCCTCCGCCGCCCAAATCGTCCGTCACGACGAGAAAACGAAGTCCCGAGAAATGAACCGCCATCTCCAGTTCCGCGCCGACGCGAAGGAAGTTGCGGCGCTGCACCTTCGTCACAGATTCTGGTTCAGGTTTGCGGATGCGAACGAGCCGGATCACATCCTCTTTATATCCCATAACGTGGGAGTTGAAATAATGCTTCACGCCTTCCGACGACACGTAGTATGCGCTCAACTCGTCCCCAAGGAACAGCCGCTTGTACTGGCTCGTCCCTTCCCGAACGGGAAGCTCGATCAGCAGCTCATTCTCGGTTTCGTCGGCAATGCGGGTCTTATATTCGATGGACGCTTCCTCTTCGTCGGAGGAGGCGACTTGCAAGTAGATCAATTGATTGATTTTCGGCAGCATGATGGTGACTCCTCCCGTTTCCCCCGATTATAGCACAAGCTGTCGAAATGTGGCGACAAAATAAAGCGGGAGGCGCATGTCTGCGCCTCCCGCCACGATCTCCACCGATTATTTGGGAAGCTGCTCGATCGATTCTTCGGTCCCGTTGTCTGCGTTGATGTAAATCCGGTATTTGCCTCCGTTAATTCTACCGGAGAACTCGTAGCAGAGCACTTCCTTGCCCAGATCGTTCAAAATGACCGCCAGCCCCTCGTTCTCCCGCTTTAAGCCCGGGTTCAACGCTTTCCTTGCTTCTCCTGCGGACAGCTTCGGCTTCGGAATCTTGCGCTTATGGTGCTCATAGACATAGTCGTTCGCTTGAAGGCCGGTAACCTCGCCGTCATCAAGCGCAACTTTGATGATTAGCTTGTCGGGATAGATCAATACGCCTTGCTGTGTGCCGACCGCCGTGAATGCTATGACATTGTTGTATTCGTCGTAATTGGTCAGCTTCATGCCTTTATAGCCGTGCGTATTCAAAAATTTCATGGCACTCTTCTCTGCTTGCGACACGGAAAGCTTGCTCGCGGCGACGTCCTTCGGATTCATATACCAAATGAGCTGTCCGCCCTTCTTGGTGAAATCCATCTGAATCATCCGATCGCTGCCGGCGATCGGCGCGGAGGCGGAGAAAGACTCGTATTCCGTCCCTTTGCCATTCTCGACGACGCGGATCGCCGATGTGTCCTTGAGTCCTGCAAATTCCGCGGCCAGCTTCTTAATATCCTCTGCCGTCTTCTTCGTCCCGCCAAGCATCTGGACAGAACGCTTCTGATACATGCTGGCCACAGAAGGCCCCCAGTTGATCTCTGGATACTCGCTTACTTTCTTGTCCACCGTCTTGAAGCCGTCGATGATCGTATTGTCTTGCGTGGACTTCTCCGTCGCAAGCGCGGATTCCACGTCCATCCAGCGCAGGTTGTTCGCCAGCACCTTGCTTTGCACGTTCAACAAATTGCCCGCAATTTCGTCGGAGTTTTTGTAGAGCGTCATCAGTGTCTTATATTCGTCATCAGACAACGGCTCCTTCGCTAAATCCCGTACGGATGCTTTATACGCGAAGTTCGAGATTTTCGACAGAAATTCCTCCGTGGTATTAAACGGCAGCAGCGTCAACGGCAGCTGGTTGATCTCATTCTGCGCTTGGCTGGTCAAGCGCCATACGTTCACCAGCGATTTGCGCTGATACGCCTGCGACGTCGTATTGACAGCCAACGTGCTGCCGAGCTCTTTGTGCAGCTGCTCCACATGATAGGAGAGGTCGTGGAACGCGCGTTGGTATTGGTTTTCCGCTTTGATAAGGATGGAATTCTTCTCTTGATGCTCCTGATAGCCCCAGTAGATCGACCCGATAAACATTAGCGTCATGATGGGGAATAGCACCGCGCTTAATCGATGGTACATAAGGCAAAAGCTCCTTTCGTATGCAAACCCTGCCATTAGTGTGGTTTGCCCGAAGGAGCTTTATGCACGTTTCCTCAAGATCTGGAATTGTCTAACCGCTAGAGCGCGAGCTCTTCGACTTCGAAGTCATTCGCGTTGTCGCACAGACATTGTTTAAATCCAGTATCGACCTTGCCTTTGTCGCGTCGTCCGCGAAGCACGAATTTCTCGCCGCACAGGTTGCAGCGGATCGTGACTTTAACCCTTGGCGTCGTCATGATGTCCCTCCATAACGGAAATGGTCTTCTCGCTTAAACCCACTTCCTTATTATGGACGGAATCATTAAAGCTTAACCTCTTCTTCGCGGCGCAGCAAACGGAACGGCGATCTGGCGTTCGCCCGATTGATTTTGCGCATGCCCTTCACCCATAAATAGATCATAAGCGGAACGATAAACCAAATCCAATAGACCGTACCCGACCCCATGATCCAGTCGTACACGCCATGTTCGATAATGGCTAGCGTCAACGACAGAATAATGAACTGTCTGACGCGGGCGCCTTGCGCGAACTTCGCTTTGCCAAGATAGTAGCCCATTGTGACGCCGAACAGAGCGTGACCGGATACCGGAAGCAGCGCGCGTACGAACAGCGATCCGAAGGAGGCTGGCTGGAAGATGGCGTACAGCACGTTCTCGACCGTCGCGAACCCAAGCGAGATCGCAACCGCGTACAATATACCGTCGTACGGCTCATCGAATTCCGTATGATTATAGATGATGTGGTAGAGCACGAACCATTTGACGAGTTCTTCGACGCCCGCGGATATTCCGAACGCGAAGAGGAAATTATGATCACCCAACCAAATCAGCAGCCCACGCTGGATGACCATGATTGGCAGGACGATCAGCACGCCAAGCAAAAACACGCGAATGACCATTGATATCGGTTCCGCGTCGTACCTGTCCTTCAAATAGAAGTACATGAGCAGAGAAATGCCCGGTGCAACGGCAGCCGTCAAAATCGATAATAGCAGCATCCTCTGATCTCTCACCTCCATTTGGCGGCAGCGGACGCGCTACCGATTATATAAGCACGATCATACCCATCCCCGCAAACGCGAAGCTTCTGCCATTTTGCGAACGCCTACCATATAGGCGGCCAAACGCATGTCGACTTTGCGGGTCTGATGCTGTTCGTACACTTGATTGAAGCCGCGAATCATCATGCGCCGAAGCTTCTCGTCCACTTCGGCTTCCGACCAATAGTAACCTTGATTGTTCTGCACCCATTCGAAATACGATACGATTACCCCCCCGCTGCTAGCGAGCACGTCGGGCACGAGCAGAATGCCGCGTTCGGTAACGATGCGGGTCGCCTCCAGCGTCGTCGGGCCATTGGCCGCTTCGACGATGATTTTGGCTTTGATCCGGTCGGCATTGTCGGACGTTATCTGATTCTCGATTGCCGCCGGAACGAGCACGTCGCAATCAAGCGTGAGCAGCTCGTCATTCGAGATTGTCTCGCGGAACAGATTCGTCACCGTTCCGAACGAATCCCTTCGATCGAGTAAGTACTCGATATCGAGTCCCTTCTCATTATACAACGCGCCGTTCACATCGGAAATACCGATAACTTTGGCACCAGCCTCATGCATGAATTTGGCCAAGTAGCTGCCGGCATTGCCGAAGCCTTGAATGACGACGCGGGCGTCTTCTATTGCAATGCCTTTCTTGCGCATCGCCTCGTCGATCATGATGGCGACGCCACGCGCGGTCGCGGTCTCCCGGCCCTGCGAACCGCCGAGCACGATCGGCTTGCCTGTGATGAAGCCCGGCGAGTCGAACTCCCGAATCCGGCTATACTCGTCCATCATCCAAGCCATGACCTGGGAGTTCGTCATCACATCCGGCGCCGGGATGTCTTTCGTCGGACCGACGAGCTGACTGATTGCCCGGACATAACCGCGGCTTAAACGCTCCAGCTCGCGAAACGACATTTTGCGCGGATCGCAGATGATACCGCCTTTGCCCCCGCCGTAAGGCAGATCGGCAATGCCGCATTTCAAGCTCATCCAAATGGAGAGCGCCTTCACTTCCGCTTCATTCACGTCCGGATGGAACCGGACGCCGCCTTTAGTCGGGCCTACAGCATCGTTATGCTGGGCGCGGTAGCCGTGAAACACTTTCGTCTTCCCGTCATCCATCCGTACCGGAATGCGCACGGTAAGCAGCCGGATCGGCTCCTTCAGCAGTTCCACCATTTCATCGCCATATCCCAGCTTGCGCAACGCTTCCTCGATTACGATTTGCGTTGAAAGCAAGACATCCTTCGATTCTGTACCACTCATTGGAAACGTCACCACCTTTTCAATGCATAATATGGGCGGGAACCGTCGTCTCTATGCGACTTCGCGTCCTGCGGAGAAAATCTCATAACATCTTCACACCCGGACACAATAAAAGAAGCATCGCGCAAAACGGTGGGCCCGCTGCTTGATGCTCCGGAAGCTTGAGATTCGGTTAAAAATGAACGCAAATCTCCGTAACGGCTTTGCTGGGGATAATTACTTTGCCGTATTCGTCCAGCACAGCGGTCGTAACGGATGCTGCTTCCCCGTATTCGGCAAGCAACGCGATCAGCGCCTGGTAACGCGCCAGTTCCAAACCCGCCGGTTCGAAAGCCAGCATATATTTGTTGTTGTATGCATACAGCCGGCCATCTTCGGACAAACCAGCCGTGTTCAATTGTTTGCACGCTGCAATGACGTCTTCGAAATCACGAAACGTATAAAGGACGACATCGCTTTGTTCCATCGTGACTTCCAGCTCGTATACATCCTCGTCGTTCTCTTCTTCCTCCATGGCGCGTTCTTCAGGACGGGCGCCTACTTTGCCCCGCGTGACGATGACGACCATGCCTTGAGCAGGCAGCGCGAACACTTCCACCGCCAACGGCCCGCTTGCATCAAAACCAAGCTCGGTATACGCCTGGTCCATCATCTCGCTGAACAGCTCATGCACCTTGGGAATTTCGCGCCACATGTCTTCCTTCTGGATCCCACGCTCCAGCAGGTCGTCGAACGTCAGAAAAATTCGTATCTTGTCTTGATTGAGTCGTTCGATTTTCATGTTAGGATCCTCCTCTTCGAAAGCATCTGCTTCGTTTCGCGGAACCAAACAGCTACTTATATGGCGCTTAACGCGGCAGTATCTGTTGTAAACAGCGTATGAAACAGCGAGCAATGTGTGCTTAATTCGTGCTATGTACCTATGTTATCATTTTCGTACAGGGAATGCACTAATTCGGACAAAAAAAGAATCGTCCTGGCCTGCCTTATCCTACGCGGCAGAAACCCGAACGATTCTTTTTTTATACGAGCTTAATGTGTGGTCGGAGCCTCGCTTGCGATCTCTTCCGCTTGTCTTTTCACTTCCGGATCGCTGTTCACGAGCATCTCGATTTGACCCCAAGATTCGGTGGAGTTAGCCGTTCCTGCGCTATTCGCCGATGCCGGCTGCGCGGCAGACTGGGCCTGGCCGAATTTGCGGTTCATCACGGCGCTGACCGCCTTGCCTTTCATGGACGAAATGATATCCCCCGTTGCTGCACCAGCCCAAGCGACCATGCCCGGACGTTTCTTCGACAAGTATGCGGCTGCGGCCATTCCCGTAATTGTACCGATAATAAAGCCCGTCATTCTCATCTCACGCAAGTCCTCCTTTGATATCTGGGATACGCGATTAGTGTGCCGCGGCAAGCAGCCCCGCATCCGCCACAAATTCAGGAAGGACACTTGGCGTATACGGCCGCGTTTTCGAAATATGATACAATGAGGGCGATAACGGGTATCCCTTAAGAATAACCAACCTAGATTCATTCCGGGAGGATCACCAATGCAAGTTCCTACATATGCCGTTAGAATTACGACAACCCTCGCACTGCTCGCATGCCTGAGCGCATGCGGCAATCCAGCGTCTCAACCGAACAGCCAAGCGCATGCCGAGTCTGCTGCCAATGTCAAAATCACGGAGCCGCAAGAAGCACCTTTCACGTCAGGCGCAATGAACAGCGAAAGCCCCGCAAAAGAAGACGCTTCCATTAAAGAGACGACCACGCCTAAACCGACGAACACGCCAAAGCCGGACGCGGCGAAGCAAAAGGAACAGACGAAGCCCTTGTATACCATGAATGCCGCGTACCGATTCGAACCCATTGCGGGGACGGGAGCCGCGAAGAAAGCCGTCTTGCTCACGTTTGACGACGGGCCAAAGGACAAGACGACACTGACGGCGATGCTGGATACGCTGGATAAGCATCAGGCCAAGGCGATTTTCTTCGTCAACGGCTATCGCGTCAAAGCAAAACCCGAGCTGCTTAAGCTGATCGCAAGCCGCGGACAGACGATCGGCAATCATTCCTGGGATCACATTGATCTGAAGAAAGAGGACGAATCGACGGTGCGCAAACAAATCGGCGACGTGCAAAGCATCGTGAAGGAGACCATCGGGCAGACGCCTCGATTCTTCCGGCCGCCCTTCGGCTCCGGCGGCGATGTCGTCAAGCAGATCGCCCGCGACTCCGGAATGCTATTCATGACCTGGTCCAACGGCTCGCTGGATTGGGACGCCAGCTCAAAGGATAAGCCGGAGAAAGTCATCTCGAACGTGATGGAGCAGCTTCATCCCGGCGCGAATATACTCATGCACGAGCTCCCATGGACGAAGAATGCTCTGGACAGCTTGCTTACGAAGCTCGAAGAAAAAGGCTATGGTTTCATCGATCCAGCCACGATCGATTCGGTTCCTAAGCCTAAGGCAACGCGCGCAAAGTAATGATGTGATATTGTGCAGGAGCCGCGAGTCGAAGCGGGAATTTCGATGTGCCGAATCCACAACTGACAAACATCCGGGGCCGCGACGTCCCGGATATTTGCCGTCCATCCCCGTTAAACCAACCTCTCGTATACGCGAGGATGTTCTCGGTTCTTGCGAGAGGACCGATAAATGGCAGCACGATCTGGCCGCCATGCGTATGACCGGCTAAGATAAAGTCGATCTGCGCAGCTTGATCTGGCAATAGCCGCTCCACGATAACCGGATCGTGGGCAAGCAGCAGCGTGAACAACTCGGCGTGACCGTCTTCGCCGCTTAACGCCGCAAACACATCTTCCCGATTCGTACGTGGATCATCCACGCCGGAAAGTCTGATTGCCCCGCCGCCCGCTTGTTCGAGCACAACGGATTCATTGGATAGCACGCGAACGCCCTCTTCGCGGAGCATCACTTCCAAGTGCCGAATATCATCGTCGTAATCATGATTGCCGTATACCATATAAATAGGGGCGATATTCCGCAACGCGCGAATATTGCCCCTGCTTCTTTCGAGCGGAACCCCGCCTTCCCGCAAATCGCCGCCGATCAGCACCAGCTCGATATCACCTCGCCGTATGCAAGCATCCACGACTGCTTGCGGAATTCGGTGCCCGTGAATATCCGAGACGAACAGCACTTTCACGCCGTCAAATGACGCCGGCAGCCTGCTCGACGCCATGGTCTGTTCATCCATTTGATATCGAAGCGCATTCCGGCACATCGCATAAACCGCCGCGGACGATAATCCGATAACAGCCGCGACCGCAATCGCCAAGCTATAGACCATAGCGTTTCTTCCCCCACATCAGCAGACCAGCCGCCAGCATAATAAACAAAAAGATAAGAACCCGGTAAAACCAGTACGTAACTTTGAAACGATGGGAAGGATATACGTCGCGGCGCGGAGGAAGCTCCCCCTCGCCTGCCGACCATCCGTTCAACTCGGCGGAAGCGGCCGCGATCTCGGCCGACGCTTCGATATCCGCGCCGAGACTTTGCGTTGTGTCATGTTCACGCTGACGTTTCTTGCCGAACTTCTCTACTCTGCTCATTACTGCTGTTCCCTCCGAAACCTGATAATCAAGCCCATCACGGCATCAATTAGGAAATGCGCCGCAATAGGCGCCCACAATGTATCCGATTGCTCGTATATCCAACCTAACCCATAACTGATCGAGAACACCAGCCCCGTCGGAATCCAATGCCGCAAATAGCGTACGTGAATAGCGGCGAACACAATGCTCGTCCAGTAGGGCCCGATGAGGTGCTGAACGCCTCCTCTAAATAAGGTTTCCTCGCAAACAGCGACAATAAACGACAATAACACGATATGCCAGACCGCTCGGTTTTTGAAAATACGGTCATTAACGCCCCCGTCGTCCCCCACTTCATCCGGAACAAACCGGGAGACGAGCAAATCGACCACGAGCACTGCCGCGGCTAAGCCGGCCCCCCAATAAAGGAACTCCCAAGAGCCCGGGTTGGAAAATAATAAAAATGGGTTACCCTGCTGAAAAAATACCCATATCAAACCGATAATAAAAGTAACAGCTTGCGTGGCGTACAGATTGATGAGCAGCATGCGGTCGTCGATATCGTCAATGGAGACGGTCCGCAATTTGAACTTGCTCAGGTCCAGCTTTTTCATAGATTACCGCCTGTCTTAAGTAGGTTCGTATTTTCTTTTGATTTGAATTCCCCTATACTAGTAGGACAATTGCTGCCGCGAATTATGGCGAAAATTGGGACGAAGGAGATTACCATGGAGAAACGACTAACCCGATCAGAACTCATTTTTAGCCTCAGTTTCATCTTTATGCTCGTCGTAGCCGTGGGCGCCTTCTTCTACGGAGCCAAGATCGGCGCCGAGAAGACGGAAGCAAAGTATGTAGAGCAGGCGAAACATCTCACCGGCGCCGAGGCAAAGCCTGGCTCTTACCCGCAGCAAGATCTGGTCTCCTTCTATCATACTGTATTTTTACCTTATCGTGAATTTCAATCCGAATGGTATAAGACGATGGAGAAGATGAAAGCCGGTCAGCTCACCGAGCCGGCATCCGCTTTGAAGGAACTCTCAAGCCTTGCAAAGCAAAAATACGCGCAAGCCCAAGCGGCTTCCATCGCCGGCTCGTCCCCGCTCCTTCAGCAAGCGCAAGTCGAGATATTGAAAGGTCTGAAGCTGCTCGGAGACGCTGCAAGTCGCGGCGCAGTATCATCCAAGGACGTCGCGACGGACAAGCTGCTCGTCGCGCTGAAGAAGGATTCGTACTACAAGGAAGGCGTCGACCAAATCATGTCCGGCCAGCTGGATTACTACCAGTCCATGCTCCGCTGGAGCAACACCGTCAACAAGAAAATTCCGGCCACTTACGAACTATCAGCCATTCTTGGGATTAACCAATGGAAAACGCTGCCCCTTACGATCAAGAACAAGCTGATGGCCGAACACATGAAAGCAAGAATGCTTCTGACGTCGTATTATCCGCAGGATCTAGTGTCCGCGGTAGACGAGTACATTCTATCCGGCGAAGCGGCCAAGATGAAAATGAAATCGGTCGACGCCGTCGTTGATTTGCTCGTCAATGCAAACGCCGTTCGGTATGGCGACTTCCTGAACAGCAAAGCGAAAGTTTACGCCCAAGAAACGATTCCTCAGCTTCCGTTCTTCTACCCGGAAGATAATTGACGGACCTGCGCAATTAGTCGTACTCAAACCCTTGAAGATCGGCTACGGCCGCCATTCCGCCTACAACGTTGCGGAGGCGGCTGTAGCCTTTTTCGCTCAAATATGCACAAACGCGGTCGCTGCGAATGCCATGCGCACAAATAATATATAACGGTTGATCCGGGTTCAATTCATCCAGCCTACTCGGGATGGTTTGCATCGGAATCCACGTCGATTGCTCCAAATGATAGTAATCCCATTCTTCCTTCTCGCGCACGTCGATAATTTGCGCACGGTCGATTTCTCCGGCATCCAGTGATTCGACAAACTTTTCCGGACTGATTTGCGACCATTTTTCCATAGGAAACACCTCGGTTTTCAGCCTTTATTTGCCCTTGATCATAACGAAATTTTCACAAATGGGCAAGTTTCGGCATTGATTTTATCCACAAGGTTGCTATAAAATAGTAGAGACCATAGTAGTTCGGTGTACGTAAAGTCGAACATTCTCGGCATCATTCGTCAAAACGTTCGATTTTGCGGTCATGATAGAAGTGGATAGCATGCCAGACTCTCGCCCCGCTCCTTTACCAGCGGCTTGCGAGGGTTTTTAGCATATGCGACTCCGCCGCACCCGAAATATTCGCAGATTCGCACGCTTTAAATCGTTAATCGGTCAAAGCGCTGCCGGACTTGCGGGAATAACGCTCAGGAGGCACGTTCACATGTTCAAAGTATTGGTTTCAGATCCGATCAGCGATCTCGGTATCCAGAAGCTGGTGGAAGCTACCGACGTCGCTGTTGACAAAAAGCCCGGCCTTAGCGAGGATGAGCTCATCGCCATTATCGGCGAATACGACGCCCTGCTGGTTCGCAGCCAAACCCGCGTTACCGCCCGCATCATGGAAGCAGGCAAACAGCTGAAGGTCGTCGGTCGCGCAGGCGTAGGCGTCGACAACATCGACCTCGAAGCGGCTACGCAGCGCGGCATTATCGTGATCAACGCACCAGACGGCAACACAATTACGACCTGTGAACACACATTCGCGATGATGATGGCGGTTGCGCGCCATATTCCGCAAGCTTATCTCAAAACGGTCGGCGGAGTTTGGGATCGCAAATCGTTCGTCGGCGTCGAACTTCGCGGCAAGGTGCTCGGCGTGCTCGGCATGGGCCGCATCGGCAGTGAAGTCGCGAAACGCGCCAAAGCATTCGGCATGGACATCTGGGGCTACGACCCATTCATGACGGAAGAACGCGCGGAACAGCTCGGCATTCGCCTCTCCACCGTAGACGATATCGTACGCAACGCGGATTTCATGACGGTACATACGCCGCTCACCCCCGAGACGCGGCATATGATCGGCAGCGCCCAATTCGAAGTGATGAAGAAAGGTATGCGTATCGTCAACTGCGCGCGCGGCGGCATTATCGACGAGCTCGCCCTTGTGGAAGCGATTGACAACGGCATCGTCGCAGGCGCCGCATTCGACGTCTTCGAAGTCGAGCCGCCGGCTGCCGACCATCCGTTCCTGAATCATCCTAAGATCATTGTAACGCCTCACCTGGGCGCTTCCACGGTAGAAGCCCAAGAGAACGTTGCTATCGACGTTTCCGAGCAAGTGCTGAATATTCTACGCGACGCGCCGTTCTCGAACGCGGTGAACATGCCACCGATTCCGGCAACACTGCTCAAGACGCTCCAGCCTTACTTCACGCTAGGCGAGAAGCTGGGCAGCTTCGCGGCTCAATTGACGGAAGGCGCCGTATCCGAGATCAAGGTCAGCTATTCCGGCGAACTGGCAGATGTGGATACACAGCCGCTTACCCGCTACATCGTTCGCGGCGTGCTGGCGCACCATCTCGGCCGCGAGCAAGTGAACGTCGTCAACTCGATGCATCTGGCGAAAGAACGCAGCGTCAACATTATCGTGAACAAAACGAAGGAGTCGCGCGACTTTACGAACCTGGTCTCCGTCAGTCTCCGCACGAAGAGCGAAGAACGTCTCGTCGCAGGCACGCTGCTGACCGGTTATGGTCCTCGCGTCGTACAGATCGACAAGTTCCCAGTCGATGTCGCGCCGGAAGGCAATCTCGTCCTTGTTTCGCATAACGACAAACCGGGCATCATCGGTAAAATCGGTACGCTCTTCGGCAACAACGACGTCAACATCGCGACCATGCAGGTTGGCCGTCAACTCGCCGGCGGCAGCGCCATTATGGTGCTCACCGTCGACAAAGCTGCGCCGAAAGAATTGCTCGCCGAAATTACGGCTTTGCCCGACTTGAACACAGCGAAAGAGATCACCCTTTACTAAAATTTCATATGACCTTTTACCAGGCGCTGTCTCCTCCGAGACAGCGCTTTTTCCATGCATATGCGTGTCAGATTGGAGCCGTAATTAGTTAACCGCGCGATTTTTGCATAAAGTCTATGAAAATTGTTTCACGACCAACAAGATTTCTCGGCTTGCTTCAACAAAAAAAGCACACCGATTCGGTGTGCTCAAACAAATTCTATGGCGCTTCGACAGGAAGCAGCAGCGTGAAGGTCGTGCCTTGGCCGATCTTGCTCTTCGCTTCGATCTTCCCGCGATGCGCCTCGATGATGTTCTTTACGATCGCAAGGCCCAGACCCGTTCCGCCTCCGCCTGACGTGGCGCCGCGCTTACGGGCTTTGTCCGCCTTATAAAACCGCTCGAAGATAAAGGGCAAATCTTCTTCAGGAATGCCTTCGCCTTCATCCGCCACGCCCAACGATACCCAATGCTTGCCGTCCAGCACCGTATAGCTGCCAGTCAGCCTGATGCTTGCGCCAGCGCTGGTATACCTCAGCGCATTGTCCAACAAATTCGTCAACACCTGCTCCAGCCGATCTTCGTCGCCCGCTTGGATGTTCAGCTCTTCCTCGCCAGTCGACAGTTCAAGCTTGATTCCCCGTTCCTTCGCGTAGACGTTGAACTTACGGTGAACTCGCCGCAACAACGCGGTCAAATCGACATCCACCGGGTTCATCTCCATGTGTCCGGCTTCCATCCTGGCGAGATCCAACAGATCCTTCACCAACCGTCCCATGCGAAGCGATTCATCATGAATGACCTGCACGAGCTCCTGCCGCTCTTCAGGGGAACTCGCGATATCATCCAACAGCGCTTCGCTGTAGCCTTGCAGCATCGAGAGCGGCGTACGGATCTCGTGCGAGACGTTCGCTACGAAATCGCGACGAAGCTTCTCAAGCTTAGACTCTTCGGTTACATCCCGCATGACGGCTACCGCACCACGCACGACATCATGCGACTTGAGCGGCGCCATCACGATCGACCAGACCCCGCTCTGGACATGAATCTTGTCGGTCATGTCCCGACCTTTGCGCAGCACGTTCCGGTAAATCTCGAAGAGCGGAATCGGAACCTGATTCCGCACCCGGTATTTGCCCGTCGCCTCGGCCTCGGACCAATCGAGCCCGTTCCACCGGTCGAGCAGCTGCTGGCCTGGCGGATTGGAGAGAATGACCGTCCCTTCAGCGTCGAACGTAATGACCGCGTCCGCCATGCTCCGAAGCACGCTAGCCAGATGGTCCTTCTCATGGTTCAGATCCCGAATGAGCGTATCTAGCTCTTGCGCCATGTGGTTGAACGTATCGGCCAAATCTCCAATCTCATCGTTGGAGCGAACGGGCACGCGCGTCCGGTATTCGCCATTAGCGATCAAATCCGCAGCCTTCTTCATCTGGATGAGCGGCTGCGTGATCTTCGTCGATAGGAAGAAGGCGAAAAACGTAGAAAGCAGAAACCCGATAATGCAGGTATAGACGAACAACACTTTAACCCGATGCGAAGTTGCTTCGTCAAACTGCAGATCGATATACTGCAGGAGAAATCCGCCCAGAATGAGCAGGACGACGGCTACCAAGCCGATAATCGTCATCCACAGCTTACCGACAACACTGCGCCACAGCGGTCCCATCATCGTTTACTTCGGAACCTCCAGCTTGTAACCGACGCCCCACACGGTCGTGATCATCGACGCCGCATCCGGCGACACTTTATTCAGCTTCTCGCGCAGCCGCTTCACATGCGTGTCGACCGTGCGAAGATCGCCGAAAAATTCGTAATTCCAAACATCCTTCAGCAGCTCCTCGCGGGAGAATACTTTATCCGGGGAAATCGCCAAATAATGCAGAAGCTCGTATTCCTTCGGCGTCAAGCTGACTTCATGCCCGCCAGCCATCACGCGATGCGCGTCATGCTCGATGACGAGATGCGGGAAGACGATGTTGTTGCTTGTCAGCGTCTCCTTGGACAAGAAGGCCGTCGCTGACGAGCGGCGGAGAATCGCTTTGACGCGATAGATCACTTCACGCGGACTGAACGGCTTGACGACGTAATCGTCCGCGCCGACTTCGAATCCTTGCACCCGGTTCATCTCCTCGCCTTTGGCGGTGAGCATAATGACCGGCGTTGCTTTGACTTGTCGAAGGCGAGAACACACCTCAATGCCATCAATACCGGGGAGCATGACATCAAGAAGGATGAGATCGAAATCTTTGCCGCTGGCCATCCGAAGCGCGCTTTCCCCGTCTTCCGCTTCTTCGATGACGTAGCCTTCCTTCTCCAAGTACATTTTCAATAATCTGCGGATACGTTCTTCATCGTCTACGACGAGAATGCGGTGCTGCTGTTCGGACATGGCGTACCGGCTCCTTTATAGGTTTCGTTTAGTTATCAACGCCTGCGTACGAGTGCAGGCCGACAAGAACAAGATTGACACCGACGAGGGTGAACATAACAACGATAAATCCGATGACCGCAAGCCAAGCCGACTTCTCGCCGTGCCAGCCGCGGGAAAGACGCAAGTGCAGGTAAGCCGTGTAATACAGCCACGTGATGAGCGCCCATACTTCCTTCGGATCCCAGCCCCAGAAACGCGACCACGCGAGATACGCCCAAATCATCGCAAATACGAGGCCGCCCAGCGTAAAGATCGGATAACCGATCGCGATGATCCGGTAGCTGATTTCATCCAGATCGTCAGGATCCATCCCCCGTGTAAGCGGGTGAATGACCGCGCCGATCGGCTTGCGGATGATGACCCGAATGAGCGCGTAAAGGATGAGTCCAATAATAATGGACCAGACGATCGTATTCCATTTGCGTGCGGCATCGACGCCTTTCATCCAGTGCGGCGTCTCGAATAGGCCGTCCTTCAGGCCGAGGAACGAATCCATCTCCTGCACGTGGCTGTTGTATGGCTTGAAGATTGGCGGCAGCTTGTACACGACCGTATCGGTCTCCGTGCTCTCGACGCCAGCGTTGCTAATATGGACATTCTCTTGCAGGAAGGTAGCCTCATAACCAGCTGCGCGGAAGCCGAATACGCTGATCAAATAACCGACCATAATAACCGCAATGACCATCAGCACCTCGACCCAGCGCTGGGAACGGCGGGCGCGCGGCCCTTTCTCCCGGAAGTCGACAATGCGCAGCAGCTGCAGCAGCGCGACCGCGAATCCCACCGCGAGGAACGCTTCGCCGAGCGCGACCGTCGTCACGTGAATCTTCAGCCAAGGGGATTGCAGCGCCGGTATCAGCGGCTGTACCTCCTGCGGAAATACCATCGCATAGGCGACGATAATGACGGTGAGCGGCAGCGTGAACAAGCCGATCAGATGTTTGCGATAAATGGCAAACGTCACGACGAATGCCAGCATGATCATCATGGCGAAGAACGACATGAATTCGTACATGTTGCTTGTCGGAATATGTCCGCCGCCGATCCAACGCGTTATGAACGACGTCGCATGGCTAATTAAGCCAAGCAGGGAAATCACGTACGATATTCTGCCCCACTTGCGGATATGCTTCTCGGGATCCCGTTTGGTCAACCGCGCGCCCGCGATCGTCATCCCATACGAGATAAAGCCGAGGCAGTATAAGAAGAAAGCGACGAGAAAGACGTCGCTGCTGAAATTAAGCAAAGCGTTCAAGACCGATTACCTCCGTTATCGAGCGACTTGGGCTCCACGTCGATTCCCGTCCGCTTCAGAACGGCGGCGACGTCGCCACGCATGCCGTGAAAGTTTTTGTTCGTGTGGGCGCCTAGGAGCAGCCGCCCGTTGTCCACTCTCAGCCAGATCCGGCGATGATACCAGTAAGAGCCTAAGAAGACACCGAAGATCCAAATGCCGGCGCCGACCCAAATATACGGCATCGCTTTATCGATGCGAATATTGAGCGTGCTAGATACACCCGCGAAGTCGACTCCCTCCATGGACGGCACCTTGATCTCGAACCGATCGGCCAATTCACCGTTGATTTTATCTTGGCTGAACGTGACCCGGTCGTTCTGTTTGACAAAGTAGATGTACGGCTCGCCATTCTCCGCAAGTCCGGGCCCTTTAAGCATGAAAATAAACGCCGGCGCGTTGGGTTCGTCCGACTTCGTGCGCGGATTGCCCGCTTCGTCGATCGCGAAGTCCAAATACTTGGAATTCAGTTCGAGCGTGTACGGGCCAAGCTTATATTGCAAATCCGGGCTGCGCATCGACAGCTTGAATGGCCCGTAAGTCTCGCCCGTTTGCTTGTTGACGAGTACGGGATTCACCGCGGCGATCTTCGCCGTATCGTCGTAGCCGTACTGATAGATATTCATCCCCTTGTAAGACAAGGCTTCGTTGACGATGATGCCATGACGCTTGACTTCTTCGAGCACCGGCTCTTTGGTCGGATCTTCGCAGTCGGCCGCGCAGGTGTAGAGCACCGCGTCTGTCTTGAACAGCTTGGGTCTCGACGTTCCTTTGAGGCTCTCCGGAAGTTCGTCTTCCGTGTAATAGTCGATGGTGAACTTCTCGTTCTTGATATAGTAATTCGTCTCCGGGATCTGTAGCGTCTCTCCTTCGCGAATCGCCATATAGTTATCCATTGACCACCCCGGCATCGACCGCAGCAGCACCGCGATCAGAAACACGATCAGACCGATATGGTTAATGTAAGGGCCCCAGCGACTGAACCGGTTCTTCTCGGCCAGCAGCGCAGCGCCTTCCCGTTTCACCCGGTACCGCTTGCGCTTCAGTTCTTCTTCCACCCGAGCCGTCCAGCTTTCGGGGTCTTGCGTCAACTCGACCTCGTACATCGTGCGCTGGCGTCTGAGAAACTGTTCGTGTTTGCGCACCTGCTGCTTGCTCAGTGCCTTATATAGCGGCAGCACCCGGTCAAGGCTGCAGATGACGAGCGACGTACCGATCATGACGAGCAGAAGCGTGAACCACCAAGATTCGTATGTATGCGAGAAACCAAGCTTATAATACCATTTGCCGATCCAACCGTACTTCTCCTCGTAATACGTCGAGGCATCGAAGGAGACAAAGGCGCTCTCCTGCGTGAAGACGGTGCCGATCATGGCCGCGATCAAGGTGATGACGATGAGCCACACCGCGATTTTGACCGACGAGAAAAAATTCCATACCCGGTCGATGATGCTCGGGTTGGCCTTCTGCGAACGCCGCGCGGCCCCGTCGTAGCGCATCTCGAGCGGTGCTTGCGAAGTTGCCTCCGCCTCCTCCAGCGGATTGCCGCAGCTCTCGCATAGCACCGTGCCGACCGGGTTCTGATGGCCGCATTCGCATTTGGTATTCTGAAAAGATAACAACGTATATATCCTCCTCCGGGTCAGGACTGAAGCAGTTTCGTGACGCGCGATTCAATGTCCTTCTCCGTCATTCCGCCTACGAATACGTCCATGACCGTACCGTCGGGCTTAACGAAGAACGTCGTCGGGAAGGATTTCACGCCGTATTCCGCCATGACCTTGCGCCCTTTATCGAGAAGAATGTCGTACGTCACGCCGTACTGCTGGGCAAACTGATTCGCCGTCAGCTGGTCTTCGCCCAGATTGATGCCGATAACTTCGAACGGCTTGCCTTCACTTCTCCACTTCTCGTATTGCTTCTGCAAATCGGGCGTTTCGGTTACGCAAGGCGGGCAGAACGTGCCCCAGAAATTGATGACGAGCGCCTTGCCTTTGTAATCGTCCAGCTTGTGCGCTTCCCCGTCCGTCCCGAGCAGCGCGAACGCCGGAGGCGCTTCTCCTTTGCGAACCAAGCCGTCATCAGACGAAAAAAGCGCCTTGCCGATTGCGTAACCGCCGAGCAGCAAGACTCCGATGAAAATGACGATCTGCGTTATTCTGCGGTATTTCCCCATTGTTGTGCGTCACCGACCTTGCCAAGTTAAACTTTGGTTCCGATTTCATTATAACGAAAATCGGACGGCAGTTAGATTGCCGTCGCGACGTTATTTTTGAACTTTATGTGTCTTGACTGCCATGTCCCGAAGCTCCTGCACTTCCTTCGGCGTCAAATGGCGATATTTGCCCCGCTGCAGATTCATAAGTCCCAACTCGCCGAAACGAATACGCTTCAGCCGCGTTACAGGATGATGAATGGCGTCGAACATGCGTCGAACCTGGCGGTTGCGACCCTCGTAAATCGTGATCATGATCGTCGCCTGCTTCTTCTCCGGATCGACGTCCTGATACTCCACTTCCGCCGGTTGGGTCATGCCGTCCTCCAGCTTGATCCCTTTCTGCAGCTTCTCGAGCGCCGTCCCATGCGGGACGCCCTTCACCGTTGCCAAATAAGTCTTCGGTACATGATGGCTAGGATGGGTGAGCAAGTTCGCGAACTCGCCGTCGTTAGTCAAAATAAGCAGCCCTTCGGTATCATAGTCCAATCGGCCTACCGGATATACCCGTTCCTTGATGTCCGGCAGGAAATCGGATACGATTTTGCGGCCTTGCGGATCGCTCGCGCTCGTGATGACGCCTTTAGGCTTGTTCATCATGAGATAGAGCTTCTGCTCGCCTCGGATCGGTTTTCCTTTCACCGTAATGACGTCCGTCGCCGGATCCGCCTTGACGCCGAGCGTCGTGACCTTCTCCCCGTTCACTTCGACCAGCCCGGCCAAAATCAATTCTTCGCACTTGCGGCGCGATGCGACGCCCGCCTGCGCTAATATTTTTTGTAATCGTTCCAATTCTTTCACCTCACCTTTCATCATACCCTAAAATCGACAAAGAAGAAAAGCCGAGCAGCGAAAAGAGCCCGTTTTTCGTCGATGTGCCGATTGGGCAGGCCGACAAATAACGGGCTTGGTCAAATAATTGCGCATTTTAACCGAATATGTACAAACAAATGAAGATGGCGGCGAGAAATCCGACGATGTCCGAGAACAAACCAACCTTAAGCGCATAACGACTCCGGCGAATGCCGACGGCCCCGAAATAGACCGTCAACACATACAACGTCGTATCCGTGCTGCCTTGTATGGTGGAAGCGATACGGCCGATCATGGAGTCGGGTCCGTGCGTCTTGATCAACTCCGTCGTAAAAGCAAGCGAGCCCGCTCCGGTAATCGGGCGCAGCAGCCCAAGCGGAAGCACCTCGCTCGGAATGCCCAATTGATCGAATAATGGACGTATGAGTGCAATGAGCAAATCCATGGCGCCGGATGCCCGAAACATGCTGATGGCGACCATCATGCCGACCAAATGCGGGATAATGTTGATCGCTGTTCCAAAACCATCCTTCGCCCCGTCCAGAAAGCTCTCGTAAACGGGAACCTTGCGGAAAGCCGCATAGAGCGGGATAAAAACGATCATGAACGGAATGGTCCAAGCGGAGATCGTCGAAATCCATTGATACATACGGCGCTCACCCCTTCCCGCCGGCCGCTGGCGGAACGGCGGTTATGGAGGCAATCGTAGCGCCTCCGGAAGCGGTTGGGGAAGCTCCCGAAGTATCGCGGCCAATCGATGTAGGCGGACCGCTCCGATCGCCGCTAATCGGGGGCTTGCTTCGGTACCGGTACCAGCGATCGGCCAAAATGGCCGCTGCCGTCGCCACTGCCGTCGCCGCGAGCGTCGTGCCAACAATCTCCGCCGGATGAGCTGAGCCATACGTCATGCGGATCGCAATCAGCGTCGTCGGTACCAGCGTGATGCTCGCGGTGTTCAACGCAAGCAGCGTGCACATTGCCGGCGTCGCCGTTTCTTTGTCAGGGTTCAGCTTCTGGAGCTCCTGCATCGCCTTGATCCCCATTGGCGTTGCCGCGTTGCCAAGGCCGAGAATATTCGCGCTCATATTGCTCATGATGTAACCCAGCGCCGGGTGGCCCTTTGGCACATCGGGGAACAAGAAGCGCACGATCGGCTGAAGCAGTGCGGCCAGCTTATTCAGCAGCCCGCCCTCCTCCGCTACGCGCATCAGCCCCATCCAGAACACCATAACGCTGATCAGCCCGAAGCTAACCGATACTCCGTTCTTCGCGCCGTCGAACGCCGCCTCCGTCAACAGCTCCATTCGGCCGTTGACGACGGCTGCAACGAAACTCGCCGTAATGAAAAACAGCCATATCCAGTTGACCATTAAATGGCCTCCTTCCCCCCAAACAAAACTTTAAGCACCTGCTTTAGCGAACTAGCGAAAGCGTATGTCCAGGGCTTGTTCAGCCGTGCCGTCTGCTCCATCGTCGACCAGGCCGGTCTCTCCGGCATATCGATACGCGTCCCTTCCGGATCGTATACTGGCGTCTCTGCGATTTTCTTCGCGTTCAAATACCATTCGATCCTGCCGCGTTCGCCCAGTGTATAGTTCATCGTCATCGGGCTCACGAGCACCAGCTTGGACGTCAGGTTCGCCCGCTCGCCATTGCCGAACGGATATCGGAACGTGCGCCCAGCCGCCAAGGGCTGTCCGGCGATCATCTGACCTTTATGAACCACTTCTTCCAGCGGGAAGTGTTCGAACCCCCAATCGAGCAGTCGCTTGTGATCTACCCAATCACTTCGGTCGCTGAGCGTGACGGCGGCCAGCTGCTGACTGCCCCTCGTAGCAGAGCTGACGAGACAGCGCAGCGCTGCTTTCGTATAGCCGGTCTTTACGCCGTCCGCGCCTTCATACATACTTAGCATCTTGTTTTTGTTCATCCATTTGTAATCACGGCCGGCGGCCAGCTTCCCCTTCGTCTTCACGATTTCCTTGAACACCGGGTTGTGCATCGCGTAGGCCGTCAGTTTGGCCAAGTCATTCGCGGTGGAGTAATGGCCTGTCTGGTCCAAGCCGCTCGGATTCATGAACTGGCTGTTCTCTAGGCCGATCATCTTCGCTTTCTCGTTCATCAGATAGACGAAGCCTTCCTCCGAGCCGCCAACGTGTTCGGCAATGGCCGTAGCCGCGTCGTTGCCGGAGCGCAGCATGAGGCCGTAGAGCATGTCTTCCAGCGTCATCTCCTCGCCCAGCTTGAGGTAGATCGAGGATCCTTCTTTGCCCGCCGCCCGCTTGCTCGTTTTGACCTTGTCGGACAGTTTGCCATGTTCGATCGCGACGATCGCGGTCATGATCTTCGTCAAGCTCGCGATCAGCATCGGCTTATCGCCATCTTCGCTATATAATATTCGGCCCGATTCAACGTCGATCAGAGCGGTTGCCTGCGCATTCGTATTAATCGGCGGCGCCGCCATTGCCTGGGACGCAAGCATAAACGGACCACCAGCGCACGCCATAACAAACGCAACTATGCCGGTTATCCATGCGCGTGGGGTGAATTGCCTCATATAGAGTGATCCTCCTTGTATCGTGGACGCACGTAAAGCGCCGGGTCTTGTCTGGTACAGTATATGTGCGAAGGACAAGGTTATGTCCTGGAAGTCGCGATCGCAACGTGCAGAAAACAAGAAAACTGCTCCGTCAGAGCAGTTCTCTCGCATGGCTTTGCGCACTAGATGATATGCCCATCCGTGGTGTTGATCGTATCAATATAGACCGAGGTGTTATCCTCCATTTGGTTGCCGCCGTTCTTCTTGAACATGCCCTGCAGCTTTTCGAAAACTTGCGGCGCGGACTCGATTACCCGCTCGACCAGATGGGTCTGACTATCCAGCGGCACGACGCGAACGCCTTGCGCGCCGACGACGAGGAACGCGATCGGCGTAATCGACACGCCGCCGCCGCTGCCGCCGCCGAACGGCATGCTGACGAGCGAGTTGTGGGCATCCGCCGTGGCATGGCTTCCTGTTTGCGTCTGATCCGCGAGATTGCCAAGACGGATGTCGCTGCCGCCGGCTACGAACCCGAAGCCGACCTTCGAGATTGGCATAATGACGCTGCCGTCAGGTGTCTGTACCGGATCGCCGACGATCGTGTTGACGTCCACCATTTCCTTGATGTTCTCCATCGCTGTCTGCATTAAACCTTGTATCGGGTGCTCATTCATGACCAAAGCCCTCCTTCGTAATCAAAGGTAACGAATACTCCTAACAGTCTGCTCTCAAGACGAGGGGAATATGTACGCGCGATGACCGGAAGCATCTATGCCTGCTTACAGCCACAATCCCCTAAGGCTACACGCTGCTGTTCGTCGTGCGCGGTCACAATCCTTCCGTGGACACGGGTCTCTATACCGTCTATATCGCCGGTTAACCCTCCAAATCATCCCGTTATACAAAAGAACCAAGCGAAGCTTGCGCTTCGCTTGGTTCTTTAAATTGTCGCTATGATGCGGGCATTCCAACGTCATGCACGAAGCAGGATTCGCTGCCAACCGACCAGACCGCGGAAGATGCCGCGCATATGGCGCATTTTGAACAACAGGTAAATGCCTGCGAAGATCATATAGCCGAAACGCAGCTTCACGGTAAAATGCCACTCGGTCGAAAAATGGGCGGAGGCGTATACCGGCTCCACGCTGATTTGCGGATCGGTTTTCAGCCGAATCATTTGAGATAGAACACCGATTGCCGTCGTTTTGATCGTCCAAACCATGCCCGTCGCCATCGCCGTCCACATCGCGTCGCCCGTGCCGACCGCCGTTCGCCAGCGCCACTCCGTCATATGAACGTGATTCAGCGTCGTCTTCAGCCAGCCGAGCAGCGAATCGGTCTGCTTGAGCAGCATGTTCATCCAGTCGATCGATCGAATTACGCTTTGCGCATCCACCTTATCCTTCGAAGTTTGCTCACTGTCGCCACCTATGTTGCGTACCGACTTCTCCCGCTTCACCTCGACGCCGCTCCCTTTCATCTTCATCACGGGCATCTCCCAATGGTAATGAATAAGCCCCATTAACCCGCGGATCCTCAGCTCGGCGTGATCGTCAGTGCCAATCCGTTTGGCCGTTCCGTGGATGACGACTCGGGACATGAATACCGCGACGATTAGCAACAAAAAAAGACCTGCCGCGATCCACCATCCGAACGGATAACCAAGCATGGGCGTTTCCCCCTCTGCTCCCTTGTTATAGTTGGATATAGTATGGATCAAGCGTACAGATCTCATGCGCGCCGTCCTTATAGCTCAAGCGCTGTTCTATTCTTTCGATTGGACAGGTGCGGGTGGCAGCTCTTCCAGCGTCATTTGGCGTCCTTCGAGTTTCTCGAACAACAGCTGCGTCTGCTCGTCCAACGAATCATCGTCGACGGAGGTTGGCTCGGGCAATGATTCCAGGCTCGGCAGGCTGAAATAATCGAGGAACGACTTGGTCGTGCCGTAAAGTATCGGTCGTCCGATGGCCTCGGCGCGCCCAATCTCTTCGATCAGGTCTTTGGACACCAACGTCGCGATCGCTCGATCGCTTTTCACACCGCGTATCTCTTCGATGTCAATGCGCGTAATCGGCTGGCGATACGCCACAATGGACAGCGTCTCAAGCGCGGCCTGGGACAGGCTCGAGCGAGTCGGCGTATAAGCCATCCGCTCGAAATACGGCGCGTGATCGGGGTTTGTTGTCAGCCGGAATGCACCGGCGACGAGCGACATTTGAATGCCCCGCTTTTTTTTCTTCAATTCGGCCATCAGCTCTTTGGCGATATCGTGGGCAACGGCGGCGTCCGTTTGTAAAATGTCGGCCAGCTGCTTGGCGGTCAAGCCCTCGTCCCCCGCCATGAACAGCAAGCCTTCAATAACTGTCTTCCACTTCGAGTAATCCACCTTCTGCCGCTTCCCCTCTCCAATGTATTACGATATCGTCAAACAACCCATGCTGGTAGCAGCGAATATGCTTCATCTTCATCAGCTCAAGCAGGGCGAGGAACGTCACGACGATCTCGTGGCGGCTCATCTCCTGTTTGATCAATTTCGAGAACCTGACCGTCTCGTATTGCCGCAGCACCTCGACGATATCGCGAATGCGGTCCTTTACCGAAATCTCGTCCCGGTGCACCGTCGCGACCACGTTGCGGCGCGCCTCGCGCTTGAGCGCTTTTTGGAAAGCCTTGATCAAATCGCCGATATGCAGTCCCTTGACAGGGTTGTCCGGAATGACTGGCATATAAGGCGTCAAATCCTCGGCTTCCTTCGTATAGACGAGGCTTCGTGCGAATTCCATCGTGCGTAACTCTTCCGCGATCTGCTTGAATTTCCGGTACTCCACGAGCTTGGCGATCAGCTCGTCGCGCGGGTCAAGCTCGCCTTGATCCTCCCAGTAATCGAACTCTTCTTCGATGACCGGAGGTTTCGGGAGCAATTGCTTGCTCTTAATCGACAGCAGCGTGGCCGCCATGACGAGAAACTCGCTGGTTACCTCGAGCTCCAGCTCCTGCATCGCATTCAGGTAGTCCATATATTGATCCGTGATTTCGCTGATGGACACCTCGTGAATGTCGATCTCCGCCTTGTCAATCAAGTGAAGAAGCAGGTCAAGCGGACCCTCAAAAGACTCCAGTTTGTATGTCACCGACATGTTGCGGCTGCCTCCTGCGTGAATATACTATGTCCCGGGCTTGATTAGCCTTTAAGTGCCTTGGCCAAATTCGCCATCTCGATGGCGCTGACCGCAGACTCCCAGCCTTTATTGCCCGCTTTCGTGCCTGCACGTTCGACCGCCTGCTCGATAGAGTCCGTCGTCAGCACGCCGAAGATCGTCGGCACGCCGGTCTTGAGCCCAACCGCGGCCACGCCTTTGGCCGCTTCATTGCAGACGAAGTCGAAATGCGGCGTAGAGCCGCGAATGACCGCGCCGAGCGTAATGACGGCATCGTATTTGCCGCTCTCTGCCATCTTCTGCGTAATGAGCGGAATTTCGAACGCGCCTGGCACCCAAGCAATCTCAACCTCGCTATCGTCTACACCATGGCGCTTAAGCGCATCCAGCGCGCCGCTCAGCAGCTTGCTGACGATGAATTCGTTGAAACGGCCGACGACGATCCCGTAGCGCAGCCCTTGCGAAACTAAATGTCCTTCGTATACATGCGGCATAAAATCCGTCATCCTCTCATGGTTCGATGTTGGGGGAATTTAAATTTCAAACTCAAGATAATGACCGAGTTTTTCTTTTTTGGCATGCAAGTAGTCCGTATTGTCCGCTTTCAGCTCCGTCTGAATCGGCACGCGCTCGACCACTTCGAGCCCGTAGCCCTCCAAACCGCGGATCTTGCGCGGATTGTTGGTGAGCAATCGCATTTGGCGGACGCCGAGGTCTTTCAAAATTTGCGCGCCGATGCCGTAATCGCGCAGATCAGGAGCG
Source organism: Paenibacillus aurantiacus (assembly GCF_042431225.1). NCBI lineage: Bacteria > Bacillati > Bacillota > Bacilli > Caryophanales > Paenibacillaceae > Paenibacillus > Paenibacillus aurantiacus. Next base: position 28,617 of record NZ_JBHMDO010000010.1, read on the forward strand.
AATCCCAATTTAATATTCGCGTCAACCGTGTCGAATCCCTGCTCCTGCAGCGCATAAGCTTTCAATTTGTTGATAAGCCCGATGCCGCGGCCTTCCTGGCGCATGTACAGCAGCACGCCGCTGCCCGCTTCCTCGATCTGGCGGAGCGCCGCGGCCAGCTGAGGCCCGCAGTCGCAGCGGTGCGAGTGGAACGAGTCGCCAGTTAAGCACTCCGAGTGCACGCGCACGAGCGTCGGCTGTTCCGGCGTGATGTCGCCTTTGACGAGCGCCACGTGCTCCTTGCTGTCGACGTCATTCGTATACGCCACGGTGCGGAACGTGCCGAAATCCGTCGGAAGATTGACCTCCACGGCGCGGTGAACGAGCTTCTCCTTCGCGTTGCGGTATTGGATCATGCCCTCGATCGAGATTAGCTTCAGCCCATGGCGCTTCTTGAATTCCACCAAATCATTCAATCGCGCCATCGTCCCGTCTTCCTTAATAATTTCGCAAATTACGCCTGCCGGCGCGGAGCCGCACATCCGAGCCAGATCGATGGCCGCTTCTGTATGTCCAGCTCGGCGCAGCACGCCCCCGGCTCTGGCGATGAGGGGGAAAATATGGCCCGGGCGGCGGAAATCAGAGGGCTTGGCAGTCGGGTCGATTAGCGCCTGAATAGTCTGCGACCTCTCGCCCGCCGATATGCCCGTTGACGTCGTCACATGGTCAACGGACACCGTGAATGCCGTCCCGTGGTAATCCGTATTATGCGTAACCATCGGCGGCAGGTCCAACTCTTCCGCCCGTTCTTGCGTTATCGGCACGCACACAAGTCCGCGCGCCTCGGTAATCATGAAGTTGATAACCTCCGGCGAAGCCATATCCGCAAGCGCGATCAGATCGCCTTCGTTCTCGCGGTCTTCATCGTCCACTACAATAATGCACTTGCCTTCGCGCAAATCCCGCAGCGCGTCTTCGATCGGGTCGAATATCGATTGATCCGTTGTCATGCTTCGTTCACTCTCCCTAGAAAAAGCCGTTCTCGGCGAGAAAAGCCGCCGTCAAGCCGCCGCTCTTCTTCCGGCCTTGATCCCCGCTTGACGCATCGCCGCCCGGATACCGCAGCAGATGGTCAACGTATTTGCCCAGCACATCGCCTTCGATATTGATCACGCTGCCAGGCTGCTTCAACTGAAGCGCGGTCTCTCGCAGCGTATGCGGAATGATCGAGACGGAAAATTCGGAATCGCTCCGGTCGATAACCGTTAAACTGATACCGTCTAGCGTGACAGAGCCTTGCCCGATCACATACCGCATGAGCGACGTGTCATGAGGCTGAATCGTGAACACGACGGCATTCGCGTCCGGCGTGCGTGCGACGATCGTACCCGTACCGTCGACGTGTCCCTGCACGATATGGCCCCCGAAGCGGCCGCCCGCCTGCATCGCTCGTTCCAGATTGAGCCGCTCGCCTGGCCTCATGTCCTTCAAATTCGTATGGCGGTAAGTCTGCGGCATGACATCCACCGTAAAGGAGGCGGCATCGAAGTCCGTTACGGTCAAGCAAACCCCGTTCACAGCGATGCTGTCGCCGTCCTTCACGTCACCCAGCACGCGCGCCGCTTCTATTGTAAGCTTCATCGCTTCGCCCTGCTTGTAGGTCCGCTTCAGCGTGCCCACTTCTTCAATCAATCCCGTAAACAATTTTCTCCTCCTCCCGCTTCCACCAGCGATGACAGCAACTGCCGGTCAGGCGTACACCGGATAACCGGTCAGGCAATAATCGTCGCCGACCTGCTCCATCGTCACGCCGCGCAGGCCGATTGCTTCGCTCATCCGCTCAAAGCCGCCGAAGGAGAACGCTTCCGGCGCGCGTTCGCCGCCGATGATCTTCGGCGCGATGAACAGCATGACCTTATCGATCAAGCCTCGCTCCAGCATGGCGCCGTTCAGCTTGCCTCCGCCTTCCAGCAAGATCGACCCGATCTCCAGTTCGCCCAATCGGGTCATCGCCAGCTCCAAGTCAACCTGCTCGCCGCTGCCGCACGCCAGAACTCGCGCTCCAGCCGCTTCCAGCTCAGCACGGCGCCGTTCGTCGGCACCTTCAACGGTCACGATGATAACGGGCACTTCTTTGTTGTGAAACAAGCGGGACGTCACGGGCAGCCGAAGCTTCGAATCGACAATTATACGGGCCGGATGCACGGCAGGCACGCTTAGCCTTGTCGTCAGTTCCGGATCGTCGGCCAGCGCAGTCTGCACGCCGACCATGATGCCCATATGCTGATGCCGGAGCGTATGTACCTGTTCACGGGAGGCCGAACCGCTGACGTAGCGGCTGTCTCCGGTCTTCGCGGCGATCTTCCCGTCGAGCGTCATCGCCGTCTTGAGCGTCACGAACGGCTTGCGCGTCGTAATGAATTTGTTGAATTTCTCGTTCATCCGCTCCGATGCGTCGCCGAGCAGACCAACCTCGACCTCGATCCCCGCCTCCTGCAGACGCTTCACGCCGCGGCCGGCCACCATCGGATTCGGATCCGTGCAAGCAACGACGACACGGGACACCTTAGCCTCGATGAGCCGCTCGCAGCATGGAGGCGTCTTGCCATGGTGACTGCATGGCTCGAGAGTCACGTAAGCGGTGGCGCCTTCCGCTTGTTCGCCAGCCATCCGCAGCGCATGCACTTCAGCGTGACCTTCGCCGCGCTTCAGATGGGCGCCAAGTCCGACAATGCGGCCTTCCTTGACGATAACGCAGCCAACGACCGGGTTGATATCGGTCTGGCCGCTTGCTTTCGCCGCCATATCCAGAGCGAGCTGCATATAGTATGCGTCATTTAACACGATCGACAAAATAAAAACACCCCTATCCGCATGAAGCCGACGGGGTGATGGGAGATACACTAGGAAACAGCACAAGGACGCGCTCAAATAAAACCCAAGACAACGTGAAAAAAAGAACAAGTCAAAAGGTTATATTCATGAACGGTATACGCTGCCGCCTCCTTCTCCCATCCAGACTATACTGTCGGTCCCGGAATCTCACCGGGTCCACCGTTCATGCGCCGCCGCTCTCGCAAGTCGAGAAGCGCCGTGCATGGACGGGTCACGGACTGACAAGATCGACCTCGGCTCGCACTCGTCATGCGTGGCCGAATCCGTCTTGATCACCGCCGGTTGGGAATTTCACCCTGCCCCGAAGGTAAGCTGCAATACTTTGACAAAATGTTACCACTCCCCCTGAAAAAAAGCAACCAGCTTTCATTTCCGCAGCAATAGGCAGATCAGCTTACGCATGGCAGCCCGCTGAAGTCCGCCAAAAAGCAAAAACGCCCGGTTGCCAGCAGGCGCCCGAGCATCGATTATTCAACTCTGTCTGCTCACTTGTAACCTGGCAGATAGTGGTTCTGGTTCTCCAGCTTCGGCAAAATGTCCATCGACTCAATATGCGCCTTTGTCTCCGGCGTGCCGATCTTGTAGATGTAGGCGTAGAGCATCTCCAAATGCTCGCTGAACCGGTCCGTCGCCGGATCGCGCTCGGCGGACTTGTACGGAATGACCGCCCGCACGTGCGTCAGTTGGTCGTCCTTGTCTTCGACGTCCAGCAGCGTCTCCAGCTCGCGCAATTCCTCCTCGTTCGCATAGACCGTCAGCTGTTCAGCGATCGACGGTTCCTTACCGATCGTGCGCGCAGAGACGGATACGTAATACTGTTCTCGTTCCATGAGGCGGCTCCCCCTTCAACCATTCGCTATTCCCGGCGTCGGGCGCGTTCACTGACTTACCTGCACCGGGATTCGTTAGTTGTTAATACACGGACGAGCTTCCCGCGAAACAGAAAAATCCCCCAGGCGGCCAGTGCCGCTTCGGGGGACGAACGAAAGCTTGCGATTATACTTCCACGATTTCGACTTTCTCCATCTTCACGCCATTTTTGAACGTGTCCACGTGCTCCATGCCTTTAGCTACTTTACCGAAGACGGTGTGTCCGCCGTCCAGGTGAGGCTGAGGCTGGTAACAGATGTAGAACTGGCTGCCGCCTGTGTTACGGCCGGCATGCGCCATCGCGAGCGTGCCGCGCTCATGCTTGTTCGGGTTGATTTCGCAGTTGATCGTGTAACCTGGGCCGCCTGTGCCCATGCCGTCCGGGCAGCCGCCTTGCGCGACGAAGCCTGGAATGACGCGGTGGAACGTAAGACCGTTGTAGAAGCCGCTATTCGCGAGCTTCTCGAAATTTGCTACTGTATTAGGCGCGTCTTGATCGAACAGATCCAGGACGACTTCCGCCCCGTCCGCCATCGTAATTTTCGCTTGTTTTGCCATTGAAATCCACCCTTTCGGTTGTATAAACATTGCCATTATAGCAGAAAGCGTCCCCGATAAAAAGCTTGTCCCCCGGCGATCGCCGCATGAAGCGGCTGAAAGCACCGGGGGACGGCCCGTGAATTATTGAACAGCGGACACTTTCTTCATGCGCGCAGGCAAAATATCGTTGCCCACAATGTCGTCGAGCGACTCGCGCTTGACGACCAGATCCGAATGACCGTCCTTCACGAAGACGACGCTCGGACGGCGAATCCGATTGTAGTTGCTCGCCATCGAATAGTTATAGGCGCCGGTGCACAGCACCGCGAGCAGATCGCCCGTGTGCGGCTTCGCCAGCTGGCAGTCGATGATCAGCTTGTCGCCGCTCTCGCAGCATTTGCCCGCGACAGTTACAGTCTCATCAGCCACTTCACCGGCCCGGTTGGCGATGACAGCCTCGTACTTGGACTCGTACAGCGCCGGGCGCGGGTTGTCGGTCATGCCGCCGTCGACGGCGATGTATTTGCGCACGCCGGGAATATCTTTGCTTGTCCCGATCGTATACAGCGTCGTACCAGCGTCCCCAACGATGCTGCGGCCAGGCTCTACCCAAATTTCCGGAATCGGATAGCTCGCCCCGCCGAAGTTGTCCTTGATCGCGCTGGTGATCGCTTGGACGTAAGTCGCAACCGGCAGCGGCGTATCGCCTTCCACATACCGGATACCGAAGCCCCCGCCCAGATTGATAACCGGGAACGTGACATTCAGCTCATCGCGCACGAGCAGCGCGAACTGCGCCACTTTGCTCGCGGCCACCTCGAAGCCGTCGACTTCGAAGATCTGGGATCCGATATGGGAATGAACGCCGAGCAGCTCCAGATTCGGCAGGCCATTCGCCTCGCGCACCGCGCGGAAAGCGGCGCCGCTTTCAACGTCGAAACCGAACTTGGAATCCTGCTGGCCGGTCGAGATATACTCGTGCGTGTGCGCTTCCACCCCTGGTGTCACGCGAAGCAGAACATTCACCTTCAGACCTTTGTCGCCAGCTAGCGCGTTCAAGAGGGCAAGCTCATCGAAGTTGTCAACGACGAAACAGCCGATCTGTGCATCCAGCGCCATATTGATCTCGTCCGGCGTCTTGTTGTTGCCGTGGAAATGGATGCGCTGCGCCGGGAATCCCGCCTTCAGCGCGGTGTACAGCTCGCCGTCGGAGACGACATCCAGCGACAGTCCTTCCTGCTCCGCGATTGCGCACATGGCCATGACGCTGAACGCCTTGCTGGCGTATGCCACCTGGAATTTCAAACCTGATGCCTTGAACGCATCGACGTATTCGCGTGCGCGTTGACGCACAAGCGTCTCGTCCACGATGTATAGCGGGGTTCCGTATTGTTTCGCCAATTCGGTGACGTCGCAGCCGCCGATTTCCAAATGCCCTTGGCCGTTAATTGCGCTTGTTCCGTGTAAATACATTGTTTCCCCTCCGGCTTCTCCATGAAATCCCCATGACGGTTGGTTTGCATCATTTAACGAAAGTATAGCTTACCCCTGTCCCCTGGTAAAATGGATAAATCCGCATTTCATTTGCATTATTTGCGGTAGCGAAGCCGTCAGTGCACCTGGCCTCCGCCCCCGGCTCCCCCGCCTCCGCTTCCATTGCCGCTGCCGCTCGTTCCACCGGGCATCCGGTCGCGCTGCTGCGGCTTGAGCAAGTTCGGGCGCGTGCGGTTCTGGAGCACCGGAGGACGGACGATGATGCTCCACATCCCTTTCGCGTCGAACGGAATGAACGGCCACATATAGGGACGGTTGAATGAACGTTCCGTCGTCAGCATGATTGTGATGGCGGCAGCCGCGATCATGAAGCCCGGCACGTGCAGCGTGGCGGCGACGACGATGAACAGCAGCCGCACGATGCGATTGGCCAATCCCAGCTCGTAGCTCGGCGTCGCGAACATGCCGATCGCGGCAACAGCCATATACAGAATTACCTCGTTGATGAACAATCCCGTCTTTACGGCGATGTCCCCGATCAGGATTGCAGAGATAAGCGACATCGCGGTCGCGAGCGGCGTTGGCGTGTGTATGGCAGCCATCCGGAGCAGGTCAACCCCAAGCTCCGCCATGAGAAACTGCACGACCATCGGCAGTTTGCCCGCCTTCTGCGCGCCGAGGAACGCCAGGGCAGTCGGTTTCAGAGCTGGCTCCAGCGCATACAGGAACCAGATGGGCAGCAGGAACAGCGAGGCGAAGATGCCGAAGAAGCGCACCCATCTTAAATAGGTGCCGATGAACGGCGCTTGCCTATTCTCCTCCGCATGCTGGATATGGTCAAAAAACGTCGTCGGCAGAATCATAACGCTCGGCGTCGTATCCACGAATACGGCAACATGCCCTTCGAGCAGATGAGATGCCACCGTATCCGGGCGTTCCGAATAGCGCACGAGCGGGAACGGGCTCCATCCGCGTTTGACCGTTGCTTCTTCCAGCTGTTTGTCGGCCAGCGGCAGCCCGTCGATTTTGAGCATGGATATTTTATCGCGTATCGACTCAACGAGCTCCTTGTCGACGATATCATCAATATATGCGATACATACGTCTGTCTGCGTCCGTTCGCCGACGCGCATGATTTCGTAGCGCAAATGTTTGTCGCGCAGACGGCGCCGCACGAGCGTCACATTCGTCATGAGGGTCTCGACGAAGCCGTCCCGGCTGCCGCGCACCACACGCTCTAGCGTCGGCTCTTCCGGACCGCGAGCCGGGAACGCCTTCGCGTCGATGATCAGCACTTCCCTCTCGCCGTCGATATACAGCGCGCTCGCCCCGGCCAGCACGTTCGTCATCATGTTGTTCCAGTCCGCTTCCTTCACGACCTGCACGGCCGGCACATAGTTGTCAAAGAAAGAATGAAGCGCCCCTGTCGATAAGTCGTCCGGGTGCAAATAACTCAATCGTTTGAGCACGTCCTGCAGAATCGTATCCTTGCCGAACCCATTCATGAAAAAAAGCGCTGTTTTCCGCTCCCCAAACGTCATCTCCCGAACGACGACGTCAAAGCTCTTCTTATAGCCGACCTCCTGCTCGAGCAGGTCGATATAATCATCGATATGTTCAGGGATCGGAACAGGTTCAGGCTTTTGCTCCTTGCGGTCCGCCCGTTTCCGCCGACCGGTGAGCGCCGTGCCGAACGTGGACAAATGGTAGTCATGACGGACCGGCTCCTCGTCTTCGCCGTGCTCGTCCGCCAGTTCCGCGTCATCCAGCCAAATCGGATGGATCGTCCGACGTCCGCCCTCCCGTGATTGCTGATCCTGATCGAAATCCGTCATCTTCCGTCACTTCTCCCTCGCTTTGAAATTATCAATTCAGCCGTTGAAATACGAGCCAATCAAACAAGGAGCCGATTATCTTCCCGAGCACCATCGCCATGACGAGCGAAACCATATGATCATGCAGGTGCAGCCGTCTAGCCAGGATGGGCAATACGTTCATCACTTCCGTTAACGCCGCGGCCAGCATGCCGACGAAAATGCCCGACAACAGCCCGACAGGAACGAGCATAACGACATCCGGAACCGGAATCCGAAGTTTCCAATCCATCATGTCCGTAACCGACCAATACATAGCGCCCGACAGAACAGCCGTCTCGAACCAGAACGATTTGCGATACGCGCTCGCCACCTGGGCTAGGCGGGGGATCAGATCGAGCACGATCAGCAGCGAGACGAGTCCGCTGCCGACAGCAAGTCCTCCGGCCAAGCCAAGCAGCGCGACGAATAGATTCCCCGCAGCACTAGCCATCGCCCTCGCCGCCTCGGTTCAAACTCGTATCCCCTTCTGCCTCGAGCGCCTGCCGGCTCTTATTTTTTCTTCGCATTTCATCGGCAATGACGTAATTGTTGACGTTCTCTTCGTACAAGTAGAGTTCCACCTCCAGCGGGTTCGGCTCTTCATTGAACCGTTTGCGGAACAGATGGTTGAAGAAGAGCACCATGCCGATGCCGATCCCAAGCGAATATGGAATTTGCAGCCATAGCGGATGGTCCGATTTCTTGCCCGTCACGAGCTCCGCGATCCGCGTGTGCACTTCTTTCATGCTGACGTCCGTATGGAAATTCATGATCGCCAGGCCCGACCCGAAGAACAGCAGCAGCCATGCGACGATGAGCATGAACCTGCGCGGTTTAGGCACCTTATCTCTCACGATGACCAGTACCTGCGGATCGCCGAACGTCTCGATCTCCAGCTGCGGACACGTCTCCTGGATCGTCTTGACGATCTGAAGCAGGTCGATGACGACGCGATTGCCGTCCTTCACGTGGTGACGATGAAGCTCGAGCGCCCGCAGCCGCTGCTCCAGTTCGGGGTCCGCCGCGAACAGCCTGGCGGCTAATCCGAGCGTCACGATTCCTCCGGGCTTGATTCCGATCCTTCTGCGCAAGCGCAAGTAGAGGACCGACCGCGCTTCCGTTCCCATCGCGCTTCCCTCCCTGCCATTTCAAAGTAGAAACGGCTTCGCCATGTTTTGCGGTGCAGCGCGTTTCATTCGCATTCGCCGCAGCCTCTTTCGTTAGTATGAGAAAACGGCCGCCGACGTACTCCCAAAACAAGCAAAAAGACCAAGCCGCTCTTATTGAGCGATTTGGTCCCGGATAGACTGTAAAATTTTTTTCTCCAAACGCGAAACTTGCACTTGCGAAATCCCTAGTCTCGAAGCGACTTCCGACTGGGTCTGGTCCCGGTAATACCGGAGGAAGACGATCAAGCGTTCCCGCTCGGTCAGGCCGCCGATCGCTTCCGATAGCGCCAGCTTGTCGAACCAACGTTCTTGGGAGTCGTCGGCGATCTGGTCCATGAGCGTAATCGGGTCCCCGTCGTTCTCGAACACCGTCTCGTGAATCGAGGTTGGCGGTTTGTTCGCCTCCTGCGCGAAGACGACGTCCTCGGGACTGATGCCAAGCCGTTCGGCAACCTCCTTGATTGTCGGCAGCCGGCCCAACACTTTGGACAGCTCATCCTTCGTCTTGCGTACTTTATTCGCCGTTTCCTTAAGCGACCGGCTGACCTTGAGCGTTCCGTCGTCGCGCAGGAACCGCTGGATTTCCCCGATGATCATGGGAACCGCGTACGTCGAAAACTTGACTTCGTACGAGAGGTCGAACTTGTCGACCGACTTCAGCAGGCCGATGCATCCGATCTGGAACAAATCCTCCGGTTCGTAGCCGCGGCCGATAAAGCGCTGCACGACCGACCAGACCAGGCGGATGTTGCACTGCACGAGCGTATCGCGCGCGATCGAGTCACCGGATTGACTGAGCGCAATGAGCCGTTTGACTTCCGAATCGTCCAAAAATGGCTGCGCCGTTTGTTTCAAATCGACTTCCATGAGGTCCAACCCCTACGCGCCTAATTAAACAGCGCTTTTTTCGATTCGATGCGCTTCGTCATTGCAATAGATGTCCCTTTGCCCGGTTCGCTGATCACTTCGAAGCCATCCATAAAATTTTCCATGATCGTAAAGCCCATGCCGGAACGTTCCAGCTCCGGCTTGGACGTGAAGAGCGGCTGGCGCGCCATTTCCAAATCCTCGATGCCGCTTCCGCTATCCTTGATAACAAGCGACACTGTATCTCCGACGATCGTGGCCTCGATCGTCACCATGCCGGACGGATCGCTGTCGTAGCCATGAATAATGGCGTTGGTGACCGCCTCCGACACGACTGTCTTCAAGTCGTTCAGCTCCTCCATCGTCGGATCCAACTGAGACACGAAGGCGGCTACCGTAATGCGTGCGAACGCCTCGTTTTCCGAACGCGCGGAGAACGCGAGCCTCATTTCGTTCGATGCGCTCATGAAACGACCTCCAGACTTGTGAGCGCAGAGCGCTCGTTCTCGTGAATCGGCAGTATTTTGAACAGGCCGGAGAGCTCGAACAGCCGATACACGCCGGGATTCACGTCGCATACGACCATTTTGCCATCTCGTGCCTTCAGCTGCTTATACCGCCCCAAAATAACGCCGAGACCGGAACTGTCCATAAAGAGGAGATCCTTCAAACTTAGGATGACGTGCGCGCTGTTGCCGCGTAATATCGCCTCTTCCATCTTGAACCGCACAATGTCGGCCGTATGATGGTCTAGCTCGCCTTTCAGCCGGACGATCAGCACATCGCGGTAATGCTCCAGTTCAACCTGCAAACTCATCGCCTGTTCACTCCTCAACGAAAATCTTCGAAGTAGGCCTCGTTGCAGCTCCGCTCTCGCGTCGAACGCGAAAGCGAACGCTTCGGTTTTGGCTTGGAATAGCATTTCCACATGCGGATTGGCATTTCCTGCCTCCCGACAAAACTAGAAGCAGGGCGATAGAAGACGACAAAAACCTGCGTGCCGCGCAGCTTTTGGAACAAAGCTACCGCGCCAGCTTTTGCTAAAAGAGGCTGCCGACCGACCGCTTGAACAGCTTCCACCAGCCGGCGCGCTCGACTGTGGCCGGCGAATCGACGTTGAATTCGGTCAGTACTTGGTCGCCTTGATAGACGATCAGCTTGCCAATGGGCTCGTTCACTTTGATCGGCGCCATCAGCTTCGGCATTTGCAATTCATAGCGAATGTCCTTGACCGAGCTGCCTTTCTTCAGCAGGACGCTGTAGGAATGCTTCGCCGTCAGCGTGAGTTCCGGCACGCTGCCCTTCTCGATTTTGATCGTACCCATCACATCGTCTTTCTTGAAAATCGTGTGATTCATGTACTGGGCGAACGAATAATCGAGCATTTGCGACACTTCCGCATTGCGGGTCTTCGTGTTCGGCTCGCCCATGACGACCGCGATGACGCGCAGATTGTCCCGTTTGGCCGTGGCGGTCAAACAGAACTTCGCCTCGCTCGTAAAGCCCGTCTTAAGGCCGTCCGCCCCGCTGTAGAAACGAACGAGCTTGTTCGTGTTCACGAGCCAGAACGGCTTGTCGCTTGATTTGCGCAGGTAGTCCTGATACAAGCCCGTGTATTTCGTAATTTCCGGATGCTTCAGCAGCTCGCGCGACATGACCGCGATATCATGCGCCGAGGTGTAATGGTTGTCGACCGGCAAGCCATTCACGTTCGAGAAATGGGTATTCTTGAGGCCCAGCTCCTCGGCGCGCTTGTTCATCATGTTGACGAATTCGGCCTCGGTGCCGGCGATTTTCTCGGCCATCGCGACGGAAGCGTCGTTGCCCGATGCCATCGCGATTCCCTTGAGCATCTCTTCGACCGTCATTTCCTCGCCCGGTTCCAAGAAGATCTGCGAGCCGCCCATCGACGCGGCATATTCGCTTGTCGATACTTTATCGGTCAGCTTGACGACGCCTTCGTCCAGCGCCTCCATAATCAGCAGCATCGTCATGACCTTCGTGATGCTGGCCGGGGGCAGCTTGTCGTGGCTGTTCTTCTCGAAAATAATCGTGCCGCTATCGGCATCCATCAAGATCGCGGAACGCGCCGATGGAGCCAGGTTCGCCTGCGCGGCTGGCGCCTGCTGACCGGCAGGCGCTTGCTTGGCCGCCGGTTCCTGCGCCCAAGCGGAAGCTGGCGCAAGCGCCAGCAGCAAAGCGGTGCAGAGCGCGAGCACAAGTTTCGTTCGATTGCTTCTCATTCTATCGGTCCCCTCCTGAAATGTTGGCCTCTGCCGCAAGCGCGAGCGATTGCCAAAAGCACTCCTAAAATCTCATCCTTAGTGTGGACCGATAAGCGTTAATTTATTCCAATGGAAGCAATCCCTTCATGCGATTGTTTTGCTCCCCCTTCCGCTCCTCTCTCCGTAATGCTGTCAGGTTAAGGAGGGCTCCGCCCCTATGACCCCGCTTTTGTTGCTACCTCCCCCTTCCCCCTCCGCTGAGGGGAACCAAGCATATGCTTCCGAAGTGCGCTTTCCGTTGGAAAACGCTCAGACTTCGCCCTCTGGACTCCCCATTTCGTGCTGGCTCGTTGTTCGCGGTCGGCGGGTTGCTTCGAGCTGGCACGCTTTTGTCCTCGCGGACAAAGCTTCAGTCGGTTTTCAAGTCTGTCCTAAGACATAAACCTGTCAACTATAGGCCACGGTTGGCTTCACCCGGACGTATTTCCTTAACCTAACCGCATTGCCCTCGGCCGAGGGGACTCCAAAGGGCGAAGCATATGCTTCCAAGGCTAGCTTTCTTCAAGAAAGCCTCGCCTCTGGACACCCCCCTTTCCTTATGCCTCGATTGTTAGCGGTCGGCAGTATGGTATGAGCCAGCCACGCTTTTGTAGGAGGTTCCTCCCCTTGCAATTCCAAGCCGGCCCTCCGCTTCCGTTTGCTCCTGCGGACATGCTAAAAAAGCCCGGAACAGGGTTCGCCTGTTCCGGGCTTAAGAAACCGAGCTACTCGATTAAACGAATCGCTTGACGCCATCCGCCGTGACGACGGAAAGCAGCAATGGCGAGACACTTGGCTGATCTGCGCCAATCGTGTAGGCGTCGATAATTTTGCGAGTTACTTCCGCAACCGACTCGTCGTTGCGGCTGGCATGCAGCAGCGCGATCGTATCGCAGGCCTGCACCTGCTCGCCGACTTTGCGCTGGAGCACGACGCCGACCGCGTGGTCGATGACCGCTTCCTTCGTCGCTCTGCCCGCGCCAAGCAGCATAGCCGCAAGGCCTAGCTCTTCGGCATCGATGCGCTGCACGTAGCCGCTAGTCGGTGCTTGGACTTCAATGACGAATTCCGCCTGGGGCAGTCGGGTCGGCTCGTCGGCGACCGCCGGGTCGCCGCCCTGCGCCGCGACAAACTCACGGAACTTGGCCAAGGCCGCGCCGGAAGCTAACCGTTCGCGCAGCATCGCCTCGGCTTCCTCGTGCGTCGCCGCAACGCCGCCGTGAACGACCATATGCGCGCTGAGCGCGATACACAGTTCCGTCAGGTCGGCTGGACCGCTGCCGCGAAGGGTATCGAGCGCTTCACGAACTTCAAGCGCGTTGCCGATCGCGAAGCCGAGCGGCTGGTCCATGTCGCTAATGAGCGCGGACGTCTGACGGCCGACTTCGGTGCCGATTTCGACCATTGCCTTAGCCAGCTCTTCCGCCGCATCGACCGATTTCATGAACGCGCCGCTGCCGGTCTTCACGTCCAGCACGATTGCGTCCGCGCCAGCTGCGATTTTCTTACTCATGACCGAGCTTGCGATGAGCGGGATCGATTCGACCGTCGCGGTCACGTCACGCAGGGCGTACAATTTCTTGTCGGCCGGCGTAATGTTCCCGCTCTGGCCGATTACGGCCAGGCCGATCTCATTCACCTGAGCGAAGAACTGCTCGCGCGTCAGCTCCGTGCGGAAGCCAGCGATAGACTCGAGCTTGTCGATCGTGCCGCCCGTATGGCCGAGGCCGCGGCCGGACATCTTCGCCACCGGCACCCCGCACGAAGCGACGAGCGGGCCGATGATCAGCGTCGTCTTGTCGCCCACGCCGCCCGTGCTATGCTTGTCCGCTTTAACCCCGCGGATCGGGGACAGATCGATCTGATCGCCGGAACGCGCCATCGCGAGCGTCAGCTCCGCAGTCTCGCGCGCCGTCATGCCGCGGAACAATACCGCCATGGCGAACGCCGACATTTGGTAATCGGGAATATCTCCCTTGCTGTATCCTTCGATCAGGAAGGCGAGCTCGGAAGCCGTCAGCTCTACGCCCTCCCGTTTCTTATGTATGAGATCTACTGCCCGCATCTAAGATGCCTCCTCTAAAATACGCTGCAAGCCGAATCAGCCGCCTGTGGCATTGGTGCCCTTCAACCGTCTGATCTTCTCAGCCTGCGCCTTCACAATAAGCAAATCCAGCGACTGGCTTAGCAGCAGCACATCACGGTGAAGAAATGTCTTCTTGCGCGCCGCGGCCTCGACCAGCTCGCCGCGCATTCGTTCTAAACGACCGTGTTCTTTGTCCATATGTAATCCCCACTTTTATCCATATATAAATATTGTATGAAGGAGATTATACGACGACGATCGCACAAAAAATGTCATATTCGGTCGAGCGCATTATTACAATTTTATGACAGACCGGGACTAAATCAGCGGCACTACGCCCTGCACGAGTCCGAGGAATCGGGATTTGACCGCTTCGGTCGTCTCCATGACCTCATCGTGGGACAATGGCTGGTTCAAAATACCCGATGCCATGTTGCTGATACAGGAAATACCCAGTACTTCCAGCCCTGCATGGCGCGCCGCAATTACTTCCGCTACTGTCGACATCCCGACGGCATCCGCGCCAAGCGTCCGCATCATCCGGATTTCGGCCGGTGTTTCGTACGAAGGACCAAGCACGCTCAAGTATACGCCTTCTTGCACGTCGAAACCTTGCTGCTTCGCCACTTCCCGTGCCAGCGTGCGCAGACGCCCGCTGTAAGCTTCCGACATATCCGGGAAACGCACGCCAAGCTCATTATCGTTCGGACCGATCAGCGGGTTGCGTCCGGTCAGGTTAATCTGGTCGCTAATCAGCATCAGGTCCCCGGCTTGGAAGTTCGTGTTGATGCCGCCCGCGGCGTTCGTCACGACCAGCTTGCTTGCGCCGATCGCCTTCATGACGCGCACAGGGAACGCCGTCAGCTCAGGGCCGTAGCCTTCGTACATATGGAATCGCCCGCGCATCAGCACGACCGGACGATTGGCCAACGTCCCGATCAGCAGCTCGCCGGCATGGCCTTCGACTGTCGATACCGGGAAATGCGGGATGTCATGGTAAGGGATGACAACCGGGTTCTCGATATAATCGCCCAGCACGCCAAGACCCGAGCCCATGATGAGCCCGATCTCGGGTTGAATCGAAGTTTTGGACTGAATATAAGCGGCTGCTTCTTTGATTTGTGCAGCTGTTAATACGTTCATGGGAAAGCTCCTCCTTATGCGGCCGTACAGACCGCATGCCTGATGTCAGTGTTATACGAGCGAAGCAAGGAACGATGTGCCATTAGCAGGCGCCTTCGCCCCAAAATTGTCGGCGATCGTCGCCGCGACGTCCGCGAATGTAGCGCGAACGCCAAGCGATCCCGGCGACTGTAGAGACGGGCCGTACACGAGCAGCGGCACGTATTCCCGCGTGTGGTCCGTGCCGGGGTGCACCGGATCGTTGCCGTGGTCGGCCGTCACGATAAGCAGGTCGTCCGAGGCGAGCTTGCTCACAAGTTCAGGAAGCGCGCGGTCGAACTCTTCCAGCGCCTGGCCATACCCAATCGGATCGCGGCGATGGCCATACAGCGAATCAAAGTCGACCAGGTTCGTGAACAGCAGGCCTTCGAACGGACGCGCCAGGGCGTCGATCGTCTTCTGGATGCCATCCGCATTGCTCTTGGTCGGATGGGACTCGGTAATGCCGTGGCCGCTAAAGATGTCGTTGATTTTGCCGACGGAAATAACGTCCAGCCCTTTATCCTGAAGCGCATTCAAAACGGTCGGTTCCGGCGGATCGACCGCGTAATCATGGCGGTTCGGCGTCCGTTTGAACGCGCCTGGCTCGCCCACATAGGGTCTGGCAATGACGCGGCCGACCGCGTATCGATCATCGAGCGTTAGCTCGCGGGCGATTCGGCATGCTTCGTACAATTCCTCAAGCGGAATGATGCCCTCATGCGCAGCAATCTGGAAGACGCTGTCGGCCGAGGTATAGACAATCCACTTGCCGGTCTTCATCTGCTCTTCGCCCAGCTCGTCCAAAATTTCCGTCCCGCTTGCCGCCTTATTGCCGAGCACGCCTCGGCCGGTCTTCGCTTCAAATGCCGCGAGCAGCTCCTCCGGGAATCCGTTCTCGAACGTGCGGAACGGCACCGTCACCTTGAGACCCGCCAATTCCCAGTGTCCTGTCATCGTATCCTTGCCGACGGATACTTCGGCCATCTTGCCGTAGTACGCCCGCGGTGCCGCTTCGCTCTTCCAGTCGCCGAGCTGCGCGATCCGGTCCAAGCCCCAGCTTCTCAAGTTGGGCAGCGCCAGCTGCGGCATCCGCTCCAAAATATGGCCGATCGTATGCGAGCCTGTATCGCCGAAAGCAGCCGCATCCGGCAGTTCGCCGATGCCGACGCTGTCGAGTACGATTACGGTCATCCGTTTAAATGTCATGGTGTCCTCTCCTTGCGCGGCGCCGTATGCGCCCGCCGCGTTTACTTCACTTTCGCCCTGGGATGGGACTGGTTGTACACGTCTTTGATGCGCGCTTTGCCCATCCCCATATAAATTTGGGTTGTCGAAATGTCGGCGTGGCCGAGCATTTCTTGTACCGATCTCAGGTCTGCTCCGTTCTCGAGCAGATGCGCGGCGAACGAATGCCGCAGCGTATGCGGGGTAATATCCGCCTCGATGCCGGCTTCCTGGGCGTATTTCTTGATCAGCTTCCAGAAGCCCTGCCTCGTCATCGCATGGCCCTGTTGATTGAGGAATAGCGCCTGCTCGTCGCTGCCCTGCTTCAGCAAGCCGTCTCTTGGTCCGTCCAAATAGGCAGCCAGCGCGTCGCATGCCAGGCGGCCCAGCGGAATAATCCGCTCCTTGTCCCCCATCCCCGTACAGCGAATAAAACCGAGCGGAACATTCGCGTCCCCAAGCTGCAGCGAAATTAGCTCGCTAACCCGGATGCCGGTCGCATACAGCACTTCGAGCATCGCTTGGTCGCGCGCGCCAGCCGGCGACTGGCCATCCGGGGCGGCGAGCAATTTCTCGATATCCGCGATCGGCAGGATAAGCGGCGTCCGTTTCTCGGGCTTGGGCGTCTCCAAATGCAGCGACGGATCGTACACAAGGACGCGACTGCGCGTCAAATATTGAAAAAACGAACGAAGCGACACCATATGCCGGGATACCGTAGCCACTGCTCTGCCCTGTTGGCGAAGCGACTGCACGTACATCGTCAAATGGTGCTGCTGAATATGTTCCGGTCGGATCAGTCCGAGCGACTCCGCATACTCGGCAAAACCGGCCAAGTCGCGTTCATAGGAATCCAGCGTGTTGCGGGATAACTTGCGGTCGTTTTCCAAATACCGGATAAAGGTTTGCATATGCGCTCTCATAGATCGATCCTTTCTTCGGACGCGAGTCCACGACTAGCTATATTCCGCAGAAAGGGGCCAATCTCCTGCCTGGGACGATAAACCGCCTTACTCGCCGTACCAGTAAAACAACCGGAGCCGATCGGCGAAGGTCGGCTCGTGAACCGCGTAGCTCGAGGATCCAAACACCTTGAGCGCCGCGCCCTGCGGCACCCGATACGGATCTGACGGTACAATCCACTGACCCAAGACGCGACAGCCATTATACATGACGAACGTGGCAAGAACAAGCAAAATTACGAATGCCGCTCTTCGGAACCAGCGGCGCGCGGAAAAGACGAACAACACGATTACCCCCTTCTGCATAAAAAAGAGAAGACCGCCGCCGGCGGTTTGTCCTAAATAAGAGGGCGCAAAAATGATCAATGTAATACGCGAAACGCACGCCTCTTATTCCTCCGGATGAAACGCGCTGCACCGTCTCTAAAGTCGGCGACAGACAGCGCGTCTCGCCTTTGTCTTCTCCATGTTATGCTGGGGGTCTAGCAATCATGTCCATGCAGCTTCCCAAGTACGGAAGACTCGCCGCTCATCAGTAGGCGATGTCGCTTCGGCCGAGTGTCTATCTTTGTTAAAGCAGCGTCGCAAGGTCTACATATGGCAGGGACACCGCTTCGGCAACCGGCTTATAGGTAACGTGGCCTTTGTACGTATTCACGCCTTTGCGCAGCGGCTCGCTTGCCTTCGCCGCAGCCTCGAAGCCTTTGCCTGCGAGCTCGAGCGCGTACGGAAGCGTAACGTTGGTCAACGCGAAGGTGGAGGTGCGCGGCACGGCTCCCGGCATGTTCGCGACCGCATAGTGGAGCACGCCATGCTTCTCGTACACGGGATCGCTATGCGTCGTCACCCTGTCGATCGTGGCGATTGTCCCGCCTTGGTCAACGGCGACATCAACGATGACCGCGCCTTTCTTCATCGTCTGCACCATCGCCTCGGTGACCAAATGCGGTGCGCGCGCGCCCGGAATGAGCACGGCGCCGATCAGCAGATCCGCTTTCTTGACGGCATTGGCGATATTGTACGGATTCGACATCAACGTATGGATTCGCCCCGCGAACACTTCATCGATATAGCGCATCCGCTCTGCGCTGCGTTCAAGCAACGTCACGCTCGCCCCCATGCCCAGCGCCATTCGCGCCGCGTTCAAGCCGACGATCCCCCCGCCGAGCACGATGACTTCCGCGGGCGGCACGCCTGGCACGCCGCCGAGCAGGATGCCTCTTCCGCCGAAATAAGCTTCCAAATAGTGCGCGCCGACCTGCACCGCCATTCGCCCCGCCACCTCGCTCATCGGGGTTAGCAGCGGCAGACCTCCGCCGGGCAGCTGGATCGTCTCGTACGCGACGCCCGTCACTTTCGCATCAGCAAGCGCCTTGGCTAGCGCCGGCGCCGCCGCCAAGTGCAAGTACGTGAAGAGCAGCAGCCCTTCCTTGAAGAAACCGAATTCTTCCGGCAGCGGTTCTTTCACCTTCATAATCATGTCCGCGCCGGCCCACACCTCGGACGCGCCGTCCGTGATCTCCGCGCCTTCGGCTGCGTATAGTTCGTCACCGAACCCGCTTCCGTCCCCCGCTCCGGATTGCACGATCACGCGATGTCCGGCCGCCTTCAGCATGCTGGCGCCAGCTGGCGTTAGCGCGACGCGGTATTCATTCGCTTTTATCTCCTTCGGTACGCCGATCAGCATCACGATTTCCTCCTCCGACCGTTATCGGCATGCATTCTTCTGCCCTTCTATGCATCCGACTTCGGGATTGACAGTCCTTCCGTTACGTTGTCCAACGCCATCCCCAAATATGTGAACTGCAGGCGAATGGACCAACCTCCGCGGCAAGCGCCTCATACAATGAATACACCGTACAAAGTCGCATTAAGCGTAAAACGAACTTCGAGGAGGAAGGATATTTGCCTAGTACAGCGAGATTAATCGCAGGTTGCGCGGCCTCATCTGCCGGGCGCGGCACCGAGCGTGCGCTCATCCGCTTCACGCATCGCAAGCATTACGATGCTTGTGTAGCCGAATTACGGGCAAGCGGCATTCAGCCGCACAAGACACTGCGGTACAGCCGCCTGATCTGCGCACAAGTCGATCCCGCGCAGCAGCGTGCGCTTGCGGCGCTGCGCCGCCATCCCCACGTGCATTTCGTCGAGAAAGACGGTCGGGCCGCCGCTCACACGCTAACGTCAGCCATCCGCACGCCGCGCAAGACTCGCAACGTCTCCGGCAAGATGAATGCCCCGGTGAAACAATCGGCTCAAGTGCCCTGGAATGTTTGTCGCGTGCAAGCTCCTTCCGTATGGAGGGCGACGAAAGGCGCAGGCGTGAGAATCGCCATTCTCGATACCGGTATTGGCCCGAACGCTGACGTGAGCGTCAGCGGAGGCGTCAATACGATCACGGGCGGCTCCTTTCGTGACGATAACGGCCATGGCACGCACGTTGCCGGCATCGCCGCCGCCCGCGGCGCGAAAGGCCAGCAGTATGGCGTGGCGCCCCGCGCCGCGCTCTATGCGGTCAAAGTGCTCGATGCGACCGGAAGCGGCTTCATCTCCGACATTATTGAAGGCATCGAATGGTGCATCCGCAACCGTATGCAGGTCATCAACATGAGCTTCGGCTTGCTAGGCGGCGAAAGTCCCGCATTGCAAGCAGCCGTCCGCCAAGCCTATCAACGCGGTATCGTGCTCGTCGCGTCGGCGGGCAATAACGGGCCGCTCGACGTCGGTCTGGACGCGCCTGCCCGATATCCGCAGACGCTGGCCGTCGCCGCCTCGACACGCGCCAACCGGATTGCCTCGTTCAGCAGCCGCGGCAAAGGCATTGCGCTTACCGCACCCGGCAATTTGATCCGCTCGAACAAACCTGGCGGCGGCTACGCGATCATGAGCGGCACCAGCATGGCCGCCCCGCACGTGACAGGCGGCGCGGCGCTGATGCTGGCACGTTATCCGGGCCTGAAGCCGAAATGCGTCGCCCGCAAGCTGAAGAACGCGGCTCGTAGGCTCCCTGGCTACAGCACGCTAGCGCAAGGCGCCGGATTGCTCCAGCTCGCCGATGCGGTCAGCGCGAGGAAGATATGCCGCAGACGCCCTGCCTCACGGGCGTAACCAGCTATTACCAAATAGGTCGTTCTCGAACGCAAAAAAACTCCCTTTGCGCGGCGCGCGCTAAACTCGGCGCACGCTGCACATGGGAGTTATTGCTGTTGCTGACTATCGTTCTTCTGACGGCATTTGCTGCAGACGCCTTGGAAATCAAGACGGTGGTCGATAACTTGGAAACCGTATTCCTTCTCGAGCCGCTCTTCTAGCGGTCCGAGCCAGTCCTCCAATATTTCGGTCATCGTGCCGCACTGCACGCAGATCAGATGATGGTGGTGATGCTTGTTATTATCCGTTCGGAGATCGTAACGCGCTACGCCGTCGCCGAAATTCATTTTCTCCACGACGTGCAGTTCGCTTAAGAGCTCGAGCGTTCGATATACGGTCGCAAGCCCGATTTCGGGCGCTTTGTCCTTAACGAGCATAAACACGTCCTCGGCGCTCAAGTGATCCTCTTCGTTCTCGAGCAAGACGCGTACGGTCGCCTCACGCTGCGGGGTAAGTTTATACCCTTGTGACTGCAGCTGCTGCTTGATTTTATCAATCCGGGATTCCATGGTTTCCCCCCTCGCATGGCTAGTACCCATCGCCGGAACATTTGCTTTCATTATAGGGGCACTTCGCGAGGAAAGTCAATTTTTTTTAGAATCATTCCAAACCTGATATGAATCCGGAATTGTCCAGCAGCGGAGCTGCCCATCGCAGCAATCCCGGGGATACGAACGCTTCCACCAGGGCGGCCGCGCCGATGACAAGCACCATGGCGACGACCGTCGACGTATGCGACAGGAGCGGCTGCGCGAGCGTCCCTGAGCTGCCGAGCAGCCTGCCTTTGACGATGAACAGCGAGAAGGACAGCGCCGAGACGCTGGCGATCAAGAGCGCCGGCACCACGATGAGATTTTGCGGCGCAACGGAGACGAGCGCGAACAGCAGTCCTTTCCATTCATGCTGGCTGACGAGCGTCCCGATCGCGAACCCGACGAGCACGCCTTTCAGAAAGTCGAGCGCCAGCACAAGCGGCATCCCGACAACCGTTATGCCGAGCACCCAGACGAGTACAAGCCATTTGGCGTGGAACAATGCGCGATCCCAGAAGGCATCTGCCCCGTCCAGCGTCGCCCCTTCCTGGAGACGAAGCGCGAATTGTCCCACCTCGGTGGCAAGCTTCTGCTGCTGGTCAAGCGTGAGCGCGCTGACGAGCAGCGCGCCGAAGACGCTGCCCACGACAAACAACACGGAGACGAATATATAAAGCGTCAATTGATCTCGTACAAGCGACCCGCGAACCGGCGATCCCACCTGCACACCTCCTTCACAGGCTTGTACCCCATTATATGAGTACCCCTGCGAAGCTATGACCTTTGCCCAAGTCCGTCTCGGTTGACTGCCGCTTCTCTCGTTCAATATCCGTCCGTTGCCAGAGGACGTCAAGCGCTGCTGGTTAGCCGTATGGCGCGAATTGGCGCTTATCCGTCATTGCCGCTTCTCGTCACCCGTCCATAACGTCCGCCGCCGCCCGCATCGAGCGCCAGCGTCCCTTCCCTGGCTTGTACGATCATCGCCGCTGCCCGAGCTGGCACGGCCATCGCAATTTCATCTTCGGACGCATCGTGCAGGACGTTCATTTCGGTGCCGAACCGGTCGAGCAGCTTCGCCATGGCCGCCTTGCCAATGCCCGGCACGAACTCCAGCGGTACCTGATAAACGTAAGGCGGCCGGCCATCCGGCACATACGTTTCGGTGCGCCCTTGAAGCGCGCCAAGCTCTTCGATCCGGTCCATGACGCCCCGAGTGAGCTTCGGACTTCCGCATTGCGCGCAGCGCTCCGTGCTCGTCTCCTCCTCCGCCAGCGATCCGCAATTGAGGCAATAGGTACGATGGTACTTCCCAAGCAGCGGGTTCAAGCCGTAATTAGCCGATATCTGCCGCCCATCCCGATTCTTCAGAGCCAATTCGAGCTCGCGGAACGACGGCTCATGCAACCGCAGCTCGTTATATTCCCGTCCGATCTTCGAGAGCGAATGCGCGTCCGAATTGGTGACGAACGGCAAGCCGTCCAGCTCTGGAATCAGACCAGCCATCGTGCTGTCGGCGGACAAGCCGAGCTCGACCGCGTCCACCAATTCCGGATCCAGCACTTCGCTCATATAGTCCGTGCAGCTGCCATACAAGCTCTTGTGCGGCGTGAAGACATGGGCAGGTATGAACAATCCGCCACGCGCCCTCACTTCCCGCTGCAGTTCTCGCGTAGGCACGTAGATCCGTTGCGAGCTCAGCTGCACATTGCGCATATGCCGGCTCATCCAAGTCGTAAAGTCACGCATTAGCGCAAAAGTCGGCAGGAACGCCAAGTAATGCGCGGCCCCCCTCCCCGGCTCCTTCACCTCGATCTCGGAACCGAGCAGGATCGTCGTATCCTGATACCGGATGCCGCCTCCGTCGATCTCGGCCATTTCGCCTGTCTCAAGGCAGTCCGCGATATCCGCCTGCACGCCCGGCGAATGACAATCGATGATGCCAAGCAGCCCAATGCCTTTGCGATGTGCTGCCTCGTGAGCGATCCGGCTGAACGTCAAATCCCGGCTGCCGCTGATTTTGACCGCTTCGCCGCGACTCGTGCTGCCGATATGAATATGTAAATCCGCGAAGACGCGCGACAGCGGCTGCCCCGTCATCGGTTAAATCTCCCCTGTCAATCGGTAGATATGCCACGCATAGACAGCCAGCACAGTCTTGGCATCGCTAATGCGTTCTTCCCGGATATATTGCTGCGCTTCGTCGAACGTAATGGCACTCACATTCAAGTATTCATCCTCGTCCGGACGGCTCTCGCCAAGCGTTAATTCCTCCGCGATGTAGACGTACAGCTTCTCGTCGGCGAACCCCGGCGACGTGTAGAACGCGCTGAGCGGACGCAGCTTCCCGGCCCGGTATCCGGTCTCTTCTTCCAGCTCTCTCGCCGCCGCGGCCATTGGGTCTTCGCCTGCATCCAGCTTGCCCGCTGGAATCTCGACCTGGAACTTCTCCATCGGCTTGCGGTATTGCTCCACGACGAGCATCTTGTCGTCGATCAGCGCGAGCACCGCGGCGGCACCCGGATGACGCACGATCTCGCGCGTCGCCGTGTTCCCGTCCGGCAGGCGAACGGTATCTACCTGAAGCGAAATGATTTTCCCTTCGAATATCGGCTGCGTGCTTACCGTAGGCTCACGGAATTCTTCCGTATTCTTCAACATGTGCTGGTTCCTCCTTTAGTTATGCGAGGGCTATTACGTTCTACTTACTTCTTGTCCTGCTTATTATGCATATCATGTCCTGCCTGCGCATAATCTTCATTATATCAAATTCATCTGCTTACGACGGACCCATTTGGGATTAATACCATATTAAGGAGGGAATGACCATGAAACAATTTTCCGTCTCCCATCAATTAACCCTCGTCGGCAAAGCGTGGGAAATCCGTTCCCGGCTCCGCAGCATGATGGCGGAAGGTCGTACGCTCGGCGAATATCTTGGGAGCCGCCAGCCAGTAGGCCCGCAATAACGCCTCCCTGTCGCATCGTTACCTTTGCGTATCGGACTTCCGCCTATTCATATCGCCATAAAAAAGAGCCGGACGTGGCGCCACGTCCGGCTCTTGCTTGCCTTAGGCTTGCTTCTGCGCCGCCAGCTTGATGATTTCGAGTACGAGCTCGGTCGTCTTGACGAGATCCTCGACCTTGATCCGTTCTTTGGTTGTATGGATCTCTTCATAGCCAACCGCGAGGTTCACCGTTGGCACGCCGAGTCCGTTGAAAATATTCGCGTCGCTGCCGCCGCCGGAATGGAACAGCCGCGGCGTTCCGCCGATATTGCCGATCGCCGTCTTCGCCAGTTCCACGACCGGGTCGCCCTCGCCGTATTGGTAGGCCGGATAGATCAGCTTGCTGACGAAGCCCGCAGTCGCGCCGAATTCCACCGCAACGGCTTCCGCCGCTTCCTTCATTGCCGCTACCTGCGCGTCCAGCTTCGATTGCACGATGCTGCGCGCTTCCGCTTCGAGCTTCACGTAGTCGCACACGATGTTCGTCGCGCCGCCGCCTTCGAACCGCCCGATATTCGCCGTCGTCTCGTGGTCAATGCGCCCGAGCGGCATGCGCGAGATCGCTTTCGCCGCCACTTGAATCGCGCTGATGCCCTTCTCCGGATTGACGCCGGCATGAGCCGATTTGCCGAAAAATTCGATCGTCACCTTTGCCTGCGATGGCGCCGCAACCGCGATGGAGCCGATCTCGCCGTTGGAATCGAGCGCGTAGCCGAACTTCGCTTCAATCTTCGAGCGGTCCAGCACGCTTGCGCCGACGAGCCCGGACTCTTCGCCGACCGTGATGATGAACTGGATCGGCCCGTGCGCGATCCCGTTCTCCTTCAACACGCGGATCGCTTCGAACATCGCCGCTAACCCGGCCTTGTCGTCCGCGCCGAGAATCGTCGTGCCGTCGCTGCGGATATAACCGTCTGCGTCCAGCTGCGGCTTAATGCCTTTGCCCGGCGTCACCGTATCCATATGGGACGTGAAGAAGATGGGCACGGCGTTGTCCGCCCCGCTCGCGTTCAGCTTCACGATGAGATTGCCTGCGCCATGGCCTGTCTTCGCAGCCGCGTCGTCTTCTTCGACCGTCAGCCCCAATTCCCGAAACTGCTTCGTCAGCACGTCGCAAATGTCGCGTTCGTGCTTCGTCTCGCTGTCCACCCGGACCAGCGACATGAAATGCTCGACCAACCGGTCTTGCGATACCATTGGCTTTCCTCCATCCGTATCTATCGTTTACAATGTTAGTAGCAGTAGCCATCCCTATCTCGATATCGAAAGGAGACATCGATCATGCGCGTTAACCGGCTTGCTAAAGTGTTCGTCTGGTTCGTTATTATATCCATGTTGCTATCGACGCTGCTATTTAGCATTGGCTGGATCTTCCAGTAATGCCTCCGGCGTCCTAGCTTCGAACCCGAACAGACGGCAGAAGTGCGGGATAAGCTCCCTCGCCGCCCGTTCAACGGACAAGTGGATGCCCGTGACATCCGCGAACGACGTAACAGCGTACTCTTGAATGCCGCACGGAATAATACCTTTAAATCCTTCTTCCCCGATGCCTGCCCGCACGTTCAGCGCGAAGCCGTGGCTAGTAACGAAGCCGCGGCGGGCACGGCATTTGTTAAACTTCACGCCGATGGCCGCGATCTTCGCGTCACCGACCCAAACCCCCGTATATTCCGGTTTCCGCCCGCCTACAATGCCGTAATCCGCCAGCCAGTCGATGATGACCTGCTCCAACTGCCGCAAATACGCATGCAGATCAAGACCGACTGCGTCCAAATACAGGAGCGGATAGCCGACGAGCTGTCCGGGTCCATGGTACGTGATATCCCCGCCCCGATCGATCTCGAACATCTCGATGCCGCGTTCCCGCAGTTCATCCTCCGAATATAACAGATGCTCCGGATGTCGCTGCGAACCGATGGTGTATGTTGGCGGATGCTGAAGGAGCATCAGCCTCTCGCCGCGCTCCTCCTTGTCGATCCCCTTCACATACGCCTTCTGCATCTCCCAGGCATCAGCATAGCCGATCAATTGATCATAGCTGACATCGAGCGTTCTCGCATTGGCCGTCGTCATGCTTCATCGCCTCGTTTCAATACAGTTTCGTCTCCGCGTCGAACGCCTCGAGCGTCTCTTTCACCTTCTGCAGGAACCGGCCGCAAATGACGCCGTCCAAAATCCGGTGGTCCAGCGACAAGCAGACGTTCGCCATGGAACGGACGGCGAGCATGTCATTAATAACGACTGGACGCTTCACGATCGATTCGAATGTAATGATGGCCGCTTGCGGGTAATTGATGATCGGCTGGGTCAAAATCGCGCCGAATGAGCCGGTATTGTTGACCGTAAACGTCCCGCCCTGCACGTCGTCCAGCTTTAACTTGCCTTCGCGCGTCTTGCGGGCGAGCACATCGATCTCACGGGCCAGACCGGCGATATTCTTCTGATCGGCGTTCTTGATGACCGGCGTTATGACGGAGTCTTCCGTACCGACCGACAGCGAAATATTGATGTCGCGCTTGACGATGATTTTGTCGACCGCCCACACCGAGTTAATGATCGGATATTCCTTGATGGCGTTGACGACCGCCTTGATAAAGAACGCGAGGTACGTCAGATTGATGCCTTCGCGTTTCATGAATTCGTCCTTCAGCTTATTGCGCGCGACGACGAGGTTGGTCACATCGACCTCGATCATCATCCAGCCGTGCGGAATTTCCGTCACGCTCTGGCGCATCTTCTGGGCGATCGTATTGCGGATCGGCGTGATGTCGATGAACGTCTCGCCGCGGCCCGGTATCGGCTGGCCTTCCACTTCCACCTGTGGAATGCGCGGCGTCTCGGACAAATGCAGCCCGCTCGAACGCACCGCGACATGCGTTGCGTCTTCCGTCTGCGACGAGCCTTGGACGACTGGCGATGCCGCCGCAGCAGGTGCTTGAGGCGCCGACTGCGGTTGCTGCCGGCCGGCGCCGCCTGCCGCGACATAGGCCAGCACGTCCTTGCGCGTAATGCGCCCGCCTAATCCCGTGCCCGGGATAAGCGTCAAATCCAGCTTGTGCTCGGCGGCCAGCTGCTGGACGGCTGGCGAGTATCGGCTTCGCATGGATTGATCACCTTGCGGCTGGGCTTGGTCCGATGTGTATACGCCGCTTGCGGACTCGGTTCCACGAATTCCCGCGTTCGCGCCACCTTGTGTTGATGCGGCCGGTGCGTTCTCGCTTACCGTCTCGATTAGGCAGATCGGCGCGCCGACCGGCACAGTCTCGCCAGCGCCTGCCAATATTTTGACCAGCGTTCCCCGCAACGTCGACGGCAGCTCGGCCGTCACCTTATCCGTTATGATTTCGGCGATCGGCTCGTACATGTCGACCGGATCCCCCGGCTGCTTCAGCCACTTGTCGATCGTAGCCGACACCAGCGACTCGGCCAGCTGCGGCATGATGACTTCCGTTACGGTTTTCATCGTATCAACTCCTGAACGTTGTATGCGTCTATGCGGATCTTGCATGCGCCGCATTCGAGAAGAAAGCCGCCGCAATAGCCGGCAGCTTCCTGGTAGACGCAAAATGAAACGGCTAACGCCGTCTTTGCGGCAGCGCGCGTTTCATTCTGGAAAAGCAGATTGGATTGCGTCCCAATTCGAAGATTGGGAATGCAGCATTCAGCGAAATGAAATATAGGGTTATTTGTAAGCATGTAACTTATAAATTCCTGTATTTCAAGAACCGCCGGCAGCCGTCTTCGCTTTAATATTGCGCCAGATGGCGCATCGCTTCTTTGACCTTCTCTTTGTTGAGCATGAAAAACTTCTCGCCCGGCGGGTTGATCGGCATCGCCGGCACGTCCGGACCGCATAGACGCATGATCGGCGCATCCAGCTCGTAGAGCATCTCTTCGGCCAGAATCGCCGATACTTCGCCGCCGATGCCGCCGAATTTGTTATCTTCATGAATAATGAGGACTTTGCCTGTACGGCGTGCCGCCTCCAGAATACCTTCCTTGTCGAGCGGCTGCAGCGTGCGCAAATCGAGAATATGCGCCGAGATGCCTTCCTGGGCCAGCTCCTCCGCCGCTTCGAGCGCGAAGTGCAGCGGCAGACTATAGCTGATTACCGTAATATCGTCGCCTTCGCGCAGCACGTTGGCTTTGCCGATCGGCACGACATAGTCGGTCTCCGGCACCTCACCGGTCACGAGCTTGTAGCACTTCTTGTTCTCGAAGAACAGCACCGGATCCGGATCGCGGACCGCCGCCTTCAGCAGCCCCTTGGCGTCATACGCCGTGTAAGGCGCGACGATCTTCAGACCCGGCGTGCCGAAGAAGACCGATTCCGGACACTGGGAGTGATACAACCCGCCGAAGATTCCGCCGCCAATCGGCGCGCGGATGACGAGCGGACACGTCCAGTCGTTGTTGGACCGGTAACGAATCTTAGCCGCTTCGCTGATGATCTGGTTCGTCGCCGGGAACATGAAGTCCGAGTACTGCATCTCGGCGATCGGCTTCATGCCGTACATGGCCGCTCCGATCGCGGCGCCGGCGATGGCCGATTCAGATAGCGGCGTATCGAGCACGCGCTCTTCGCCGAACTGCTCCTGCAGCCCCTTGGTCGTCGTGAACACGCCGCCCTTAACGCCGACGTCCTCGCCGAGTACGAATACGTCCTCGTCCCGCTCCATCTCTTCCTTCATCGCCAGGCGAATCGCGTCGATATATTCCATTCTTGCCATCTTAACGTCCCCCTTCGCGGTCGTCTTCCGCATATACGTGGCGCAGGACGCTCTCCGGCTGAGGGAACGGTGCTCGATCGCCGTACTCGGTCGCGTCGTCGATAACGGCGCGGATCTTCTGCTGGAGCTCAAGATCCTTCTCTTCGTTCCAGATGCCGCAGTCGATCAAATATTGCTTGTAGTGCAGGACGCCGTCCTTCGCGCGATGCTCGTCGACCTCTTCCTTCGTCCGGTATGCCAAATCGTTATCCGACGTGGAATGCGGCGACAGCCGATACATCATCGCTTCGATCAGCGTCGGGCCCTCGCCCGCGACCGCGCGCTCGCGCGCTTCCTTCACGACCCGGTACACCTCGAGCGGATCGTTACCGTCCACGCGTATACCCGGGAAGCCGTAGCCGATCGCCCGCTCATAGATATTGCCCGATACCGACTTATGCAGAGGCGTCGAGATTGCGTACTGGTTGTTCTCGCACATGATGATAACTGGCAATTTATGCACGCCCGCGAAGTTGCAGCCTTCGTGGAAGTCGCCCTGGTTGCTCGAGCCATCGCCGAACGTGACGAACGACACGAACTTCTTGCGTTTCATCTTCGCGGCCAGCGCGATGCCGACTGCATGCGGCACCTGCGTCGTAACCGGACTCGAGCCCGTGACGATCCGCAGCTTCTTGTGCCCGAAATGTCCTGGCATTTGGCGGCCGCCGCTGTTCGGGTCTTCCGCCTTGGCGAACACCGAAAGCATCAGCTCGCGCACCGTCATGCCGACGCCGAGCACGAAGCCGTAATCCCGGTAATAGGGAAGGAAATAGTCCTGCTCGCGATCGAGGGCGAACGCAGCCGCGACTTGCGCCGGCTCCTGGCCGATCCCCGATACGTGAAAGTTGATCTTGCCTGCGCGTTGAAGCAGCAAATTACGCTCGTCGAACTTCCGAGCGGTTAGCATGGTTGCATACATATCAATAGCTTGATCATCCGATAAGCCGAGCTCCGCATGTCTGGACGCTTGCTGGGTGGACCCAGTTGGTGTCATGTGGGAACCCCTCCTTTTAGCTACTCTTAAAACCTGGTACTAAGATTTGATTTCATTATACCCGAATAGAGCAAAAAAGGAAATGTTGACGGACAGGTGCAGAGCTCTAGCCAAGACGGCCGGCTCGCCGGGCAAGCTTGTCCGATCGACGCGTTAGAACGCGATCGCTTTGCCGTCCACGGCGAGCATCGCTTCGCCGATCGCTTCCGACAGCGTCGGATGAGGGTGAATGACCGCTCCGACCTCCCACGGCGCAGCGTTCAACAGCATGGCGAGCGACGCCTCAGAGATCAGATCCGTCGCGTGTGCGCCAATCAGATGGACGCCCAGGATATCATGGGTTTGCGCGTCTGCTACTACCTTGGCGAACCCTTCCGGATCGCCCAGCACAAGCGCCTTGCCGATCGCCTGGAACGGAATGCGTCCGACTTTGATCTGATGTCCCCGCTTACGCGCTTCTTCCTCCGTTATCCCGACTGAAGCGATCTCGGGACGGGAATAAATGCACCTCGGCACGAGACTCGAATCCCCGGCGCTTTCCTTGCCACCTAGAATATGATCGACCGCGATCAATGCTTCATGCGCGGCCGCATGAGCGAGCTGAAGTCCGCCGTTCACGTCGCCCACGGCATAGATGTGAGGTTCTGTCGACTGATAATATCCGTTCACTTTCACCGCGCCGTCCACGATCTGCACATCCGTGTTCTCGAGCCCAATGCCTTCCGTATTCGCCTGGCGGCCGACGGATACGAGCATCCGCTCCGCTTGGAGCCGAATCGTCTCCTCGCCGCTGGTCGCCTCGATGGACACCTGTCCTTCCTCGTATGTATACGTATCGAGCTTCAGGCTAATGCCCGTCAGCACGTGCACGCCGCGCCGCTTCAGCTGTTTGGCAAGCTCTGCCGACACATCCGGGTCTTCCGCCGCGAGCAATCGGGGCGCCGTCTCCACGATCGTCACGCGGACGCCGAAGTCCGCCAGCATCGAGGCCCACTCCACGCCGATAACGCCGCCGCCCACGATAAGGATCGAGTCCGGCAGCTGCTCCATCCGCAGCGCGTCGTCGCTTGTCATCACTCGCTCTCCATCATGCGGCAGGCCGGGTAGAGTGCGCGGTCTGGAACCTGTCGCGATGATCAGGTTCGCCGACACGACCGTCTCCATCTCGCCGTCCGCCAATTCAACGGCCACGCTTCCGCTTCTCGGCGAGAAGATCGACGGCCCGATAACCCGTCCGCTGCCGTTCACGACTTCGATGTTATTTTTCTTCATCAGGTGCTGCAATCCGCGGTACAATTGATCGACCGTCTGTTCCTTGCGCGCCTGCACGCCGCCAAAGTCGACCGCTACGGCGTCATCCGCAACTCGAAGGCCGAAGTGATCCGCCTTCTTCAGCGTGGCGAACACTTCCGCGCTGCGCAGCAGCGCCTTGCTTGGGATGCAGCCTTTGTGCAGGCATGTCCCGCCCAGCTTCTCTTTCTCGATCAGCACGACCTTCTTGCCCGCTTGCGCCGCGCGTATGGCTGCCGTATATCCCGCAATGCCGCCCCCAAGGACTGCAATATCGCATTGTATTGTCATCTCGCCAAAGCTCCTTACGCCGATTTTTGCCTTCCCACCTCCTATTGTACCTTTTTTCATTCTCCGGGAAAACCACGCGCCGCCCGCAAATAGACAACCTTGTCTCCAAAGGAGTATGATAGGATAGAAGGTAATCCGAACCTGCCCGCGCTTGAACGGCGGCGTGCGGATTTATACCGGATATTGGAACCCATTACGGACGACTACGCGCAGGAGGCTCTACCTCGAACATGAAACCCGTTATAGCCCGCTTCATCGCGATTTTATTGCTCGTTATTCCAGGCATTGGCGCCACGTACGGTTTTCTGCTTATGAAAGATGCCGTCTTTCATTATTTTTCTTCGTTCGCCCATGAAGAAGCCGCCGCACGCAGCTTCGAATTCGGACGCTTTATCGCGGGCTTCTTGCTCTTCGGAGTCGGCGTCGGCTTTATCGGCGGTTGGACGTTCTTCCGAGACCGCAAGCGCAATTACGTCGCCCCTCGCTTCCGTCAGAAACGTCCTCGCCCGCCTCGGCCCGGCGCTGGACAATCCGGGTCGTGATCGTAGCGACTGCAACGAGAACGGCCCCTTACCGCAATCGAGCGATAAGGGGCCGTTTGTTGTCATCTGTCGTCACCAAGAGGTATTTATGTGTGCTATGCCTTCAAAATGATCGCGTCGACGAGACCATAATTTTTGGCATCTTCCGCACTCATGTACCGGTCGCGATCGGAGTCCTGCTCAATTTGCGTGATCGACTGCCCTGTATGCCCCGCGAGCAGCTCATTGATTTTGGCGCGCGTCCGAATGATCCAGTTCGCATGAATTTGAATGTCGCTCGCCTGTCCTCTTGCTCCGCCAAGCGGCTGATGGATCATAATCTCACTGTTCGGCAGCGCGTACCGCTTGCCTTTCGCCCCGCCCGCGAGCAGTATGGCACCGAAGCTTGCTGCGAATCCCGTACAGATCGTCGACACATCCGGCTTAATATACTGCATCGTATCATAAATTGAGAATCCGGCCGTTACAGAGCCGCCAGGCGAGTTGATGTACATTTGAATATCTTTATCCGGGTCATCGCCGGCCAAGAAAAGCAGCTGCGCCACAATCGCGTTCGCCATGTTATCTTCGATCTCACCGCTCACCATAATAATTCGATCCTTCAGCAGCCGGGAATAGATATCATAGCTGCGTTCTCCGCCTCTGCCGCTTTGTTCAACCACGTAAGGAATCAATGTCATGGTCGTGCCTCCTTAAAGTTAGGAATAAAAAAAAGCAGTTCCGGCGCCTCGTGAATAAGGCCGTACTGCTTTCGTTCGAATCTATGCCGCCCACATGGCCATAACCATGGATGTGGCGTCTGCCCGGGTATATCCGCTGCTTGTTTGACCCATCCCGATCCCCGGCATTCCGACCGCAACGGTCGTCTGCTCTGCAGGTTGCATCTGCGTTAACGCAAGGACCACGAGTCCGGCCGTATTCGCACTTTGAAAGGCTTCGGTATACGCCCGTACAAATTGTCGTTCCTTCTCGGAACGTCGCTCCTCGAACCTCTCTTCCGACATCAGCTGAACGCGAATTCGAGCCAGACCTCGCCTTGCTCGTAATAAAGCAGCTTTCACTGCACCTTCAGACGTGTTCAGCAGTCTCGCCGTTTCGATCGCCGTATATTGAAAAACATCCCGCAGCAGAAAAATCGTCAGTTGGAGCGGGCTTAGCGAACGATTCAAAGCGCCAAGCAGCTGCTCGGTCTCCATACCGGACTTCGACATGCCATCCTCAGCCTCGTTGCCGACTTGCAGCTGTTCATGCAGGATGGTCTGGAGCTTGCGCTGTCGGCGGCACTGGTCGATCCATATATTTTTAGCCGTGCGCAGCAGAAGGGCTTGCAGATTTGGATGTCGTCGCTCGCCGGTCAAATAAGCAAGCACACGCAAACTGGTCTCCTGAACCAGATCCTCGGCTTCCCAATCGGAAGACGTAAGCCGCTTACAATACCGGTATAAATCTTGGCGCCATTGCGCCGAAGACACAGCCTGATCGCTAGTCGACATTGGAGCTCCTCCTTCCTTCGTTGCTTATAGTGTAAACGAACAGGGGACGTCTTAAGATACGGGGTGACGAAAAATTTATTATTTCCCATCATGCATCGGCCTTCATTGTCGCTCAGTGTGAGGGTTAACGGTACACGGTTACGTTGTTCAACGCCTTGCTGATTCGGCACTTATAGATGACCATTGATTAACGTACATGGCGCAGTAGCCGTATCCAGCTGTTCAGGTGCCGGCAACAAAAAACCGCCGAACATTCCATTCGGCGGGCGGCTAATTTTATGTTATTCGTTCTTACGCTCTCAC
Source organism: Paenibacillus aurantiacus (assembly GCF_042431225.1). Classification (NCBI taxonomy): domain Bacteria; kingdom Bacillati; phylum Bacillota; class Bacilli; order Caryophanales; family Paenibacillaceae; genus Paenibacillus; species Paenibacillus aurantiacus. The sequence continues at coordinate 62,357 of NZ_JBHMDO010000010.1, forward strand.
GACACCTTGTGCTCGATCCGCAGCTTGTCGGCGACCATGGCGATGAACTCGGAGTTTGTTGGCTTCGACTTGCTGATGTTGATTGTGTAGCCAAACAGATGGCTGATGCTATCGATGTTGCCGCGCGTCCAAGCCACTTCAATGGCATGACGGATGGCACGCTCTACACGAGATGGCGTTGTTTTGAATTTCTCCGCGATCGCCGGATACAGCGTCTTCGTGATGGCCCCGAGGATCTCGATATTGTTGTACACCATTGTAATCGCTTCCCGCAAATATTGATAGCCTTTAATATGCGCAGGCACACCGATTTCGTGAATGATGCTTGTAATATTCGCATCCAGATTTTTGCCTTTGGCGAGCGGCACGACATTGGAAGACGATTTCACCATCGAAGAACTGCCGCTGAACACGCTCGCACCCGATCCGGACATTGCCGTCGCGTTGCCAACCAATTGACGGATACGATTCGCCAGTATTTCCATATCGAATGGTTTCAGTATGTAATACGAGGCGCCCAGCTGAACGGCTTTCTGCGTAATGTTCTCCTGGCCGAATGCCGTGAGCATTATGATCTTCGGCATTGGGGACAGATTCAGTTCTCTCAAACGTTCCAATACGCCCAATCCGTCGAGATGAGGCATAATAATATCTAAAATAAGGACGTCCGGCGCTTTGCGGGATTCTTCTAGCAAGCGAAGTACTTCTTCGCCGTTATAAGCAATTCCGGTCACGACCATGTCGCTTTGTTCCGAAATGTATTCAGACAGCAAGTTCGTAAACTCTCGGTTATCGTCAGCAAGTAGAACTTCGATTCTTTGCAAGGTAAAATCCTCCTTAGTGTTAGTAAACGGTATATACTCAATGCGTATTTAAGTTCACTTCTTTTCTGCTGACTAACATTTTCGACACTTTGAAGTAAATTCCTTCTGTCGAATAATATTTTTGTTTATTTTTATTTTCGGATGAATTATAATGGAAAATTTACAACAAGATCATTCTTTTTTCGTTCGTATTCGACAAATAACTAACAAAAAACAAATCCTAAGGGGCTTAAGCCGCCTTAAGATTTGTCCCCTCCGTCTTGAGCAATATGCCCGCGTCTTGCAGCATCCACTCAATGAAACATCCATATCCTGAAGTCGGATCGTTGACGAACACATGCGTCACCGCGCCGATCAATTTTCCGTTCTGAATTATCGGACTGCCAGACATCCCTTGAACGATGCCGCCCGTCTGCTCGATGAGCCGAGGATCCGTAATCTTAATGACCATGCCTTTCGTAGCGGGTGACGCTTGTTTCGTGACATGCACGATCTCCACATTGAATCGTTCGACCTTCTGACCGTTCACGACAGTGAGCAACTGCGCCGGTCCTTCTTTTACCTCTTCCGCGAACGCGACCGGTAGCGACTGTGAATCATAGCTGTGCGTCGGTTGCTCGCTCATTTTGCCAAATATCCCAAACGGTGTGTTCCGTTCGATATTGCCAAGTACTTTGCCTTCTTTGACGAAAGTAGCTCGCTTCTCCCCTGGTTCGCCATTTTGGCTCTTGTTAATCGAAGTAACATGCGACTGGAGAATTTGTCCTTCTCCAACTTCAATCGGCGTTTGCGTGTCCATGTCGGTAATGACATGACCTAAGGCGCCATATACGCCTTGATCCGGAGCATAAAACGTAAGCGTTCCTACGCCTGCCGCCGAATCGCGAATGTACAGTCCTAACCGCCAGGCTTGGTCCTCGGCATCGAAAACCGGGTCGAGCTTTGTGTCAAATGTACGATCACCGCGTTTCACTGTAAGTACCAGCGGCTTCTTGGCTTTGCCTGCTTGCTCGGTAAGATTGGCTACCAGCTTCACTTCGTTTACGGACTTCCCGTTAATATGCGTGATAAGATCACCTAGCTGCAAATTGGCGAGTTCACCGGGCGAAACCTTTACACCTTTGGAGGAAACCACTTGATGATGGCCTACGATCATGATGCCGGCTGACTTTACTTTGACGCCAATCGTTTGACCGCCCGGTATAACACGAAGATCAGGCACAACGTTTACTTTCACGGTTTTGAATGGTATTTTGCCGAATAACTTCAACTTCATCGTCGTTTCGCCGCTGTGTTCGGTCTGCAAAGACAACGGCTTGTTCAAATCAACTGACAACGACCGGCCTTTTGAACCATTCACGTGAAGGATCGACGGGTCAACAGTTACTTGTGCATGGACAGGCATGCCATAGTCTAACTGTTTCAACTGGCCGGAGAACAAACGAAGTTCGTTCGGGAATGCGGCGAAATGTTGAAAGGGGGAGGAAAGACCAAGCACGCAAACGAAGAATACGAGAACAAGACCGAGCCACCGCTTACGCTGATTGGCATTCAATGACTTCACGCTCCCTGTGCATACTTTCGCTTGACGAGAAAGGCGTTCGCCATTTGCGTACTTATAAGGTAACCCTGCCCCTAATGTTTTATGTCGATAAAAACATTCCCTGAAACCCTTTCACTACGCGCCTTTCTGTTGTCTGGCCAAGTCGAGCATTTCCTGCGCATGGTGCCTTGTTTTCTCTGTGACCTCCACGCCGCCGAGCATGCGAGCGAGCTCTTCAATGCGGGTGACGAACTCCAACTCGGTTACATTCGTCGATGTCCGTTCGGCGACGATCGACTTGCGGATTTCGTAATGATGGTCGGCCATACACGCCACTTGCGGCAAATGCGTAATGGAGAACACTTGGCATTGACGCGACAGACGCGACATCTTCTCTGCGATCGCTTGAGCGGCACGGCCGCTAACACCGGTATCGACCTCGTCGAAAATAAGCGTCGGAACTTGATCGATCGATGCGAATATCGTCTTAAGCGCCAGCATGATCCGCGACATCTCGCCGCCCGAGGCGATTTTGTTCAGCGGCTTCAGCGGCTCGCCCGGATTCGGTGCGATCAGAAAAACAGCTTCATCTATACCGTTGTGAAGCAGCTTGTACTTATCGCCGACCTTGTGCATGAGAAGCTCGACCCTAAACGTAGTCCGTTCCATCTGAAGCTGGCGCAGCTCGGATTCAATGGCGGCCGCGAGCTTATGTGCAGCACCGCGGCGCAGCTCCGATAACGACAGGCCGAATCTCACCGCTTCCTCATAATGAAGCTCCTCTTCCTTGCGGAGACGTTCAATATGCTCGTCCCGGTTCTCCATCTTGTCGGCTTCGTGCTGTATCCGCTTCAAGTAAGTTAAAATATCCGGAATTGTCTCTCCGTACTTGCGTTTGAGGCTGTGAATGAGATCAAGCCGATCATCAATCTCGGCGAGTCGTTCCGGATCCGACTCTACACCGTCGCGATAGTCGCGCAATTGGAACGCGGCATCCTCCAGCTGGTAAAAAGCGGACTGAACCTGCTCCAGCAGGGGGTTCAGCACTTCGGGATCATAATCCCGTATATCATCAAGCCGAGAGATCGAACGGCTAATCGCGTCAAGCCCTTTGTTGCCATACAGTAACGCATAGGCTTCAGATGCGGAATCTCTGCGCTTTACGGCATACATTAGTTTTTGCTTCTCTTCCTGAAGCGATTCATCTTCTCCTGGCTTCAGCTTCGCTCCGGAAATTTCTTCGATTTGGAACCTGTACAGATCCAGCATCTGCATGTTCTGACGCGATGAATCCTCCAGCTCCTTCAGCTTATGACGCGCCTCATCATATTTGCGATGGGTCTCCTTATAGCGTGCGATAAGTCCTTCGACGCGTTCGCCGGCATATAAGTCAAGCCAGTCCAAATGTCGCTCCGTCTTGAATAACGACTGATGCTCGTGCTGACCGTGGATATTGACAAGGAATTCGCCGACTTCGCGAAGCATGGACATCGTGACGATCCGGCCATTAATTCGGCTCACGTTCTTCCCTTGTGCGGAGAGCTCGCGACGAACGACCAAACCTTCCTCCGACGACGCTTCGATCCCGAATCCATGAAGCGTTGACCAGACGGGATGAACAGCCGGAAGCTCGAACATCGCTTCGATCTCGGCTTTATCGCAGCCGTATCGGACCATATCCGACGACCCTCTGCCCCCGACAATTAGGGACAGCGCATCGATGAGAATCGATTTGCCGGCGCCAGTCTCCCCCGTCAGAACATGAAACCCATCGTGGAACCGGACCGATACCGATTCAATAACAGCCAAATTACGAATAGATAATTCGCGAAGCATGCAGAATTCCTCCTTGTTAACGGTGGCCTGATAATTAGTTCATATAAGCGAGCATGCGCTCGATGACGTCGCCGCTCTGTTCCTTGGACCGGCAAATAATAAGAATGGTATCATCGCCGCAAATGGTGCCCATCACTTCGTTCCACTCCATGTTGTCGATCATCGCGCCGATGGCGTTTGCCGTTCCCGGCAGGCATTTCATGACAACTAAATTCTCCGTGGAGTCGATATGAAGAAAGTGATCCGCCAACGCCCGCTTCAGCTTGTGGACCGGGTTCATGCGCTGCTCTTGCGGGAGTGAATAGCGATAGCGTCCATCCTCAGCAGGCACCTTGATCAGTTGTAGTTCCTTGATATCGCGCGACACCGTAGCCTGGGTCACTTGGAGCCCGGCTTCGCGCAGCGAGTCAACCAGTTCCTCCTGGGTTTCGACGATGCTGCCCGTAATAATCTCTCGTATTTTCATATGACGAACACTCTTCATGGTATCCTCCTATATTGACGCCTACTGGTCTGGAAAATGGAACGTAATCATTCTTACCGTTCGTTCGCGCGCGTTCACGTAAACCACGCCTGACGCCTCCGGAAGCAGCAGCGCATACACCAATAGCTTGTCTCTCAACCCGCTGCCTGTCCATTCCAGCGGCATGCGCTCTCGTGCCGTCTTCACAATATAATGCTTCCCGTCTTTCTCCGCGATCATGTCGATGAACAGCCTGCTCTGCAGCTGCTCGCCTGTATCAATGTCTATATGGATTGGGACCTTGTATCGCCCGTATGTAACGTCGAAGCCTTCCTCTTCCAGCAGCTTCACATGCTCGTCCTCGTCATCTACCTCTTCCGCCCGGCTAAGCAGCACTTCGGAATGCATGGAAGGCGGCTCATGCAGCCAACGATAGAAGAGCCGATAGAGCAGCAGGACAATTAGCACAACCGCGACCAGCATGACAAGCCAGTCTCCGTATTTCCCCAAGCCGATCCCTCCGTTCGCTCTTCTCCTGTCCGTTCTGTTCGAAAAGCGGTTTGCCCGCTTGGCCGCAGCATGATGCAGAATAGGTAACGTAGGAGCCTGAGCGAACAATGCGACGCATTTACGAACGCTTGTTTGCTTTTTCAGTTTATCAAATATTTGCGCCCGTGCAAAGGGGAACAAGACGAAAAAGTCTCTCAAGCATATGCATCGCTTAAGAGACTCATTCAAGCCAATCTGTATCTTATTTAAAGGTCGTTCCGGCTTCGGCTACGACCGCGGCGATCTGGTCGTCACCAGGCACGCTATCAACCGGAGCCCCGCGCCAAACCCAATGCGCCAAGAACTCCACATTCCCTTCACCGCCCGTAATCGGCGAGAACGTTAGATGACGAAGCTCGTATCCAGCGGCGGCGGCAAAGTCGGTAATGGTTCGCAATACCTCTCGGTGGACCGCCGGCTCTCGTACGACGCCTGATTTCCCGACTTTCTCGCGTCCCGCCTCGAACTGGGGTTTGATCAACGCCATGACCCCCGAACCAGGCGCGAATAACGTGCCGAGCGTAGGCAAAATCAGTTTGAGCGAAATAAAGGAAACGTCGATCGTCGCAAACGTCGGCACCGGACCTTTCAAATCCTCTGGCGTCATGTAGCGGAAATTCGTCCGCTCCATCACATTGACGCGTTCGTCTTGGCGGAGCGACCAGTCCAGCTGATTATAACCGACGTCGATGGCGTACACATAACGTGCGCCGTTCTGCAATGCGCAATCTGTAAATCCCCCGGTCGACGACCCGATATCCAACATGACGACATCGTTCATATCCAGGCTGAATGCGCGAATGGCCTTCTCCAGCTTCAATCCGCCGCGGCTAACATAGGGATGCGGCGCGCCTTTGACTGTAATCGATGCGGTGCGCGGCACTTTCATGCCGCCCTTCTCCACCCGTTCCCCATCCACGAGGACAAGACCTGCCATTAGAGCGGCCTTTGCTTTCTCGCGGCTTTCGTAATAACCCTGTTCAACAAGCAAAATATCGATTCGTTCTTTCCCTGAGGTCATGCTACTCTCCCGCTCTTATGCCGTTCCGTTCGCTCGCTGCCGCAATACCGGCTTCAATGCGCGCAGCTCCTTGCAAACGCGTTCTGCCGTAAGTCCCGTCTCTTGGCGCTGTTCCTTGATGGAACCATGCTCAACGAAAACATCCGGGACGCCGATAATCCGAATATTCAAGCCGCTGATGCCGCGCTGCGAGTAAAATTCGAGAATCGCGCTGCCGAGACCGCCTTGCTCGGATCCCTCTTCCAGCACAATTATGCTCAAGCCTTCCTTCGCCAGCTGCAGCAGCATCGCTTCGTCAAGCGGCTTGATGAAGCGCGCATTCACGATTCGCACATTCTGTCCTTCGCGCTTGAGCTGATCTGCCGCTTCCTCGGCGACTTGCACCATCGGGCCGATGGCCACAATGACGGAGGAGTCGCCTTCGCGCACGGTCTCCCACGTGCCGATCGGAATCGGAATCATTTCCTTCTCGATCTCCACGCCGACGCCGTTCACGCGCGGATAACGGATTGCGATCGGTCCATCATTGTAGTCGACGGCCGTCTTCATCATCCGGCGCAGCTCGTTCTCGTCCTTCGGCATCATGAGCACCATATTCGGCACATGGCGCAAATAAGCGATGTCATAGACGCCATGGTGCGTCTCGCCGTCCGGACCGACAAAGCCGGCGCGGTCAATCGCGAAGATCACGTTCAGATTCTGCCGGCAAATATCGTGAACGACTTGGTCGTACGCCCGCTGCAGGAAGGTCGAATACACTGCATAAACCGGCTTCAAGCCTTCCATTGCCAGTGCCGCGCACAGCGTGGCCGCATGCTGTTCGGCGATGCCAACGTCGATCATGCGCCCCGGGAACAGCTCGGCGAACTTCAGCAGTCCAGATCCGCCCGGCATGGCCGGCGTAACGGCGACAATGCGCTTATCCTCCATAGCCAGATCAATCAGCGCTTCGCTGAATACTTCCGTATACATCGGCGGTCCGACCGCTTTCAATACCTGTCCCGATTCAATCTTATAAGGCGAAATTCCGTGCCACTTATGCGAGTCCTTCTCTGCCGGGGAGTACCCTTTTCCTTTTGTCGTCACGACATGGACCATTACCGGACCTGACGCATTCTTCGCTTGTTCCAGCACATCAAGCAGCTGCGGAATGTCATGTCCGTCAACCGGTCCGAAATACGTAAAGCCGAACTGTTCGAACAAAATGCCGCTGACGAGCAAATATTTGACGCTGTCCTTCAGTCGTTCAGCCGTCTTGGAAAGCGTCCCGCCGATAGCTGGTATTTTCTTCAGGAACTGGTTCAACTCTTCTTTGGCCTTCTGGTAATGACGGTCCGTGCGGATTTTGGACAAGTAATGATGAAGCGCGCCGACGTTCGGGGCAATGGACATCTCGTTATCGTTCAGGATGACGAGGAGATTCTTCTTCTCATGCCCGATATGGTTGAGTGCTTCCAACGCCATGCCGCCCGTAAGCGCGCCGTCGCCGATCACGGCAACGACTTTATTCGTCTCGCCCTTCAAATCGCGCGCCAGCGCCATGCCCATCGCGGCCGACAACGACGTGCTGCTATGTCCCGCTTCCCAGACGTCGTGCTCGCTTTCGGAACGCTTGACGAACCCGCATAGACCTTTATGTTGCCTTAACGTGTCGAATTGGTCTTTCCGGCCAGTCAATATTTTATGGACATACGATTGATGTCCGACATCGTAAATAAATTTATCCGTCGGGCTGTCGAAAAGATAATGCATCGCAAGCGTTAACTCGACGACGCCCAGATTTGGAGCAAGATGACCACCCGTAACGGAGAGCTTCTCGATTAGAAAAGAGCGAATCTCAGCGGCAAGCTCATCCAGCTGCGGAACGGTTAAGGTTTTCAAATCTTTAGGCCCGTTAATATGTTCGAGCAACACATTCATTTCCTCGCTTTCATTGCAGGCGGCTACCGGTTCTCGATTTACGTCTGACTTTGTGACACATTATATCACAGTGTTACAAAATCCCCAATATGTTAGCCGTTAGCAGTTAGTGGTCCCGCCGCATCAAGTAATCCGCGATGTCGATCAGCCGCTCGGGCGATGTCAGGTTGGCTCTTGCCAGCGCCTCTTTCGCTTCCAGCGTCAAACGTTGTACAAGTGCCGTACTCTCCTCGAGTCCAATTAAGTAAGGATAGGTGACTTTTTGCTGATCAACGTCGCTGTTGACGGGTTTGCCGAGCTTCGCTTCATCGCCCGTAACGTCGAGAATGTCGTCTTGGACTTGGAACGCGAGCCCCAGCTTGCGGGCGAATTCGCCCACGGCCGTCAGCTGCGCCGCGGAAGCCCCGCCAACCCTTGCTCCCGCAGTCACGGAGAACACCATTAGATCGCTCGTCTTGCGAAGATGGATATATTCAAGCTCTGCAAGCGAAGTAATCCCCTGCTCGCCCAGAATGTCCGCCGCCTGACCGCCCACCATGCCCGGTGCCCCTGCGAGCAAAGCTAGGTCCGACGAAATCGCCAGTACCGTCTCGGCAGGCACGCCCAGCTTCGCTGCTTGAGCTACTGCATAGAACGCATGCGTCAGCAGCCCGTCGCCCGCCAGAATCGCCATCGCTTCGCCGAACACCTTATGATTCGTCAGCTTGCCGCGGCGGTAATCGTCATTGTCCATCGCAGGCAAATCGTCGTGAATCAAGGAGTACGTATGAATCATCTCGACGGCGCACGCAACCGGCATCGCTGCTTGGCGAAGCGGCTTGCTGCCGTGCACCGCTTCCGCCGCGCTTAGTAAGAGCGCGGGGCGAAGCCGCTTGCCGCCGGCTTCCAGCGAATACATCATCGCTTCGCGCAGCGTGGCCGGCACGCCGAGCTCGGATGGGAACGAATTGCCAAGCGCTTCTTCCACCTCGGCCGTCACGGTTTTCAAATATTCCTTGATCGAAATCGAAACGCTCACGTCTAATCCCCTCTGTCTTCGTTTGCAGGCGCAAACGGTTTTTTCTGAAGACCGCTTTCACCCTCAATCAGCACCTCGATCTTGCGTTCTACCTCTTCGAGCTTCGAGCCGCACAATTGGGAGAGCTTCATGCCTTCTTGAAACAGCTCGATCGCGGTTTCGAGCGGAACGTCACCGTTCTCCAGACGTCCTACTATTAATTCTAACCGTTCCATCGCTTCTTCAAAGCTTACTTGCTGTTCTTCCATATGCTCACGATTCCCCTTTCATCGACCATACCTGGCAATCCAGCTGGCCATCGGCTAATTTCACTTTCACGATATCGCCTGGCTGCACGTCCTTGATCGATTTCAAAAGCTGCTTCTCCGCCTCATCGTAGACCAGGCTATAGCCGCGTGACATAACCTTAAGCGGACTTAAGGCATCCAGTTGTTTCATCGCCGACACCAGCATCAACTGACGCTCTTTCATCGTGCTGTTCATGGCGCCTTCCATACGGCGGGTCAGCGCTTCGACGCGCTTGGCTTCAATCGCCACGCGCTCACCCGGGTGGGCCGAGGCCAGCTTCGCCTGGATTCTGAGCCATCTCTCTCTGCCTCGTTCCGCACGGCGCACGGTGCGCGCTTCAAGCCGCTCTTTCAATCGGTCGAGCCGTTCGGCTTGCTGTAGCAAATATCTGCGCGGATTGACGAACACCGGCGATCGCCGCAGCCTTGCGAGCCGCTCGCCTCGCGATCTAACCGCGGACTTCAAAGCCTGCGCGAGCCTCGCGTTCATCTGCCCGAGCTGCGTGCTTAATTCTTGTACGTTCTGCACGGCTAATTCCGCCGCCGCAGTAGGCGTCGCCGCCCGAAGATCAGCAACGAAATCGGCGATCGTGAAATCTGTTTCATGACCGACCGCGGAAATGACCGGTATCGTCGACGCCGCGATGCTGCGGGCGACGCGTTCATCGTTGAACGCCCACAACTCCTCTAACGATCCGCCGCCGCGCCCTACAATTAATACGTCGACTTCCGCCAATCGGTTCATCGTTTCAATCGCGTTAACGATGGCCGGTGCCGCGCCAGTCCCTTGGACAAGAACAGGAAAAAGCAGCACCGGCACGGAAGGGTGGCGGCGCTGCAGCGTGATGATAATATCGCGGACGGCTGCGCCGGTCGGAGATGTTATAATGCCGACGGCCTTCGGAAATTTCGGGATGGCCCGCTTACGGGAGACGGCGAACAAGCCTTCTTCCTCCAGCTTCCGTTTCAACTGTTCGTAAGCCAAATATAAGCTGCCGATCCCATCAGGCTGCATCTGCATCACGTAGAACTGATAATTGCCGTCCCGTTCATAAACCGAGAAGTTGCCGCGCGCCAGCACCTTGGCGCCTTCCTTCGGTTTGAAAGGAAGACGCTGGTTATGGGAAGCGAACATGATGCATTTAAGCCGGCTGTCGGGATCTTTCAGCGTAAAATACATATGCCCACTGGAATGGTGCGTAAAATTGGAAATTTCGCCGCGTATCCAAACGTCGCCCAGCACATTGTCCGATTCGAGCTTCATTTTGATGTAACGCGTGATCTCCTTAATTGAATACACTTTCGCATCTTGTTTCATGGCCGAATCACGCCTTACGCGCCGCCGAAGCTTTCGCCGCCTTCAGCGTGTTGGCCAGGAGCATCGTAATCGTCATCGGACCAACGCCCCCGGGTACCGGTGTAATGTAACCGGCTACGTCCTTCGCCGTCTCGAAATCCACGTCGCCGACAAGCCGGTTGTCCGCCAAACGATTAATGCCAACGTCGATAACTATCGCGCCCGGTTTGACGTAACTGGCGCCGATCGCTTCCGGCTTACCGATTGCGACGACGAGGATATCTGCCGTACGGGCGATCGCTTCCATGTCCGTGGTACGTGAATGGCAAATCGTGACGGTTGCGTTCTCACGCAGCAGCAGCATCGAGACCGGCTTGCCCACAATATTGCTCCGGCCGATCACGACCGCATGTTTGCCCGCAATCGTATTGCCGCTCCGTTTGATTAGTTCGATGACGCCTGCCGGCGTGCAAGGAAGAAGACTGTCGTCGCCAATGACCATATTGCCAACGCTAACTGGATGGAACCCGTCGACGTCCTTCTCGACGCTAATGGCATCGATGACTGCCTTCTCTTCAATATGCGAAGGAAGCGGCAGTTGTACCAATATGCCATGGATACTCGACTGGTGGTTTAACGTATCGATCAGCGCCAGCAAATCTGTCTGGGAAGTCGCGCCATCAAGACGGTGTACTTCCGAGTAGAAGCCGAGCTGCTCGCACGCCTTCGCCTTGTTGGAGACATAGACTTGCGAAGCTTTATCCTCGCCTACAAGAATAACCGCGAGTCCTGGTACGATTCCGCTTGCCGCCAGTTGAGCCGCTTCCGCCTTTAGTTCCGCACGAATCTCATCCGAAATTATTTTCCCTTCAATACGCTGTGCCGTCACGATGTTCCTCTCCCTTAATCTGATATCGTCGTCCGCGTGTCTCCTGTCAAACGAGAAGCGTAAGGGCTCCCCTTACGCTTTTGGTTTCAACTCATCAAGCGCCTGCAGCAGCTTGCCCAGTACGCCGTTCACGAATTTGCCCGACTCGTCCGTGCCGAAATGCTTCGCCAGCTCGATCGCTTCGTTGATCGCAGCTTTCGGCGGCACATCGGTCCGGAATACCATCTCGTAGGCGGCAAGCCGTAAAATTTGCCGATCGACGCGAGATAGACGGTCAACCTGCCAGCCTGTCAAATAGGTTTGGAGCATATCGTCTATCGCTTGTTTATGTTCAATGACGCCGTGAACCAATTCACGCACGTAGACCTCGATGGCTGACATGTCCGCGGCGGATGCGCCGATTTCGTTCTCATCGTTGCGTGCTTCGTCCGCCAGCATGTTCACCGCGTCCGCGGCCGTAACCTCGTTCATTTCCATATGGTACAAACTTTGTACCGCAATTTCCCGTGCAAGCCTTCGTTTCATAGGTCCTCCCTAACAATGGTCTATCTTGACGAGCCTGTCACGCTCTTCATAAAAATATGATCTCCTCCCTGCCCCGAACGTCATACTAGCCGTTCGTCCGGAGTACGGAGGAGATCATAACGCTATTTAAATGGTCTCCATCGCTGCATGAGCCATTCCGTTATCCGACCCCAAGGAATAAACGGCCCGCTCCCCTCGTCCTTGCTCTTGCCGACCGTATAGCCGATGCAGAGCAGGAGTGCGAAGAACAGCATGTCCCAAAAACCGACGATAAAGTAGAGAATGCCAAGTATGATGCCGGTCGCAACTCCCGTTATGCGCCCCCCGTAGGTTTCCCAAATCTCTCTCCGCATTGACGATCCTCCTATTCCACGCGGGGTTTCACGCTGGACGTCTGGATGATGTTCGCAACGAATACGGATACGTCAGCAACCGGTATCCCCGTAATCTCTTCAATGTGAGTTTTGACGGAGCGCTGAATCTCTTCGGTCAACGTAGGAATCGAGCTTTCGCCGTCCACGATCGCGCGGATCGTCACATCTACGCCAGCGTCCGTCAGCCGGATGCGGACACGCAAATCCTTCACGCCGCGCTGGCGTCCCGCTGCCTTCAGCACCAGATTCTCGACCGTTTCGATCGAAATGCGGATATCGCCGAATTCGGTACGCTGATCAATCGACATCGCCGAGGCGGCGCCGCGCTTGAGCGATACATAGAAGAAACGCAGGCTAATGAGAAATACGATAGCCGAAACGATGATGACCGCGGCTTGAATCGCCTCATTCCGGTACAGCTCGTTCACTCCATCGCTTAGCCATTCCTTCGGCAGCCATTTGAACCCGGCGCAGAAGGCAAGGACGGCGATCGTACCGACCGCAAGGCTGTAGATGAATAACAGCAGCTTGTCCAACATTCTTATCACGAGCAGATTCCTCCTTGTGGCCGGACTGAATAAAAACCCCCTGGCGCCGAGCGGCAAGCCCATCCACAGGGGGTTTAATATCTAATTGGTCCAAAATGACCGATTACTTCACGCGGTGCGCCGTCTCTTCCTCTTCCGGTTTCTCCGCCGCCTTAAAGTGAACGTCATGGATATGTACGTTGACTTCGACAACGTGCAATCCCGTCATCATCTCGATGGAACGCTTCACGTTGCGCTGGATCTCCGAAGCAATCTCAGGAATACGGTTACCGTATTCGATAATGATCGAGACATCGACGGCCGCCTCGCGCTGTCCGACTTCGACCTTAACGCCTTTCGCCAAGTTCTTGCGTCCAAGCAGCTCGGTAATGCCACCGGCAAAACCGCCGCTCATGCCCGCTACGCCGGGAACTTCGATCGTGGCCAAGCCAGCGATCACTTCAATGACTTCGGGTGCAATCTGAATCGTGCCCATGTCTGTCTTCTCATAATCTGCCGCAAGCGTGCTCATGGTCTTCTTACACCTCCCGTAAAGTAGCGTACCAACCGGCCCGCAGCCGGAAGGGCTCATCCGCTTCCTATTCTTATACTATAGCATTCGGCGGGAATTATGACAAACCTTCGGGGACAAAGAATAGCGTATTCCCCCAATAAGGTTGAACCCACAGTGCGCCGACATGTTCGTTTCGCGACAAGAGGGAGCGCGGACGCTCCCTCCGTTCAAGTCCGTGTCCTCGAGCGAAGCTGTTAGCAGGCTATTGCCTGCTGACAATCACGCTTCTTCGGGAGTTGGATTATTGACGTCATGTTCTTCCAGAAATTTGATGTCGAAATTCCCTTTCAGGAATTTCGGATGATTCAGCAGCTTCAGATGGAACGGAATCGTCGTCCGGATACCGTCGATTGCGAATTCGGACAGCGCCCGCTTCATCCTCGCAATCGCCTCGTCGCGCGTCTCTCCCCATACGATCAGCTTCGCGATCATCGAGTCGTAATGCGGCGAGATGGTGTAGCCCGGATAAGCGCCGCTGTCGACACGTACGCCTAGACCGCCCGGCGGCAGGTAGAAATCGATTTTGCCTGGAGACGGCATGAAATTGCGCTCCGAGTCCTCGGCGTTAATGCGGCATTCGATCGCCCATCCGTTGATACGAAGATCTTCCTGCTTGAACGAGAGCGGATTGCCCTCGGCGACAGAAATCATTTCTTTGATCAAATCGACGTTCGTGATCAATTCCGTAACCGGATGTTCGACCTGAATACGCGTATTCATCTCCATGAAGTAGAAGTTGCCGTCTGGCCCAAGCAGAAACTCAAGCGTGCCGGCTCCTGCGTAGTTAACGGCTTGCGCCGCGCGTACGGCCGCTTGTCCCATCCGCTCGCGGAGCGCCGGGGACAGAACCGGACACGGCGCTTCTTCGACAAGCTTCTGGCGCCTGCGCTGCACGGAGCAGTCGCGTTCGAACAGATGGACCGCGTTGCCGTGCTTGTCGGCCATAATTTGAATTTCGACGTGTTTCATGCCCGTCAAATACTTCTCCAAATATACGCCGGCATTGCCGAATGCCTTCTGGGCTTCCTGTTGAGCGGTCGTAATCTGCGAAATCAGCGCGTCTTCGTTCTCGGCGATACGAATGCCTTTGCCGCCGCCGCCCGCTGTCGCTTTGATAATGACCGGATAACCGATCTCACGCGCGACACGGACTGCTTCGTCCATATCCTCGACGAGGCCGTCGGAGCCTGGAATAACTGGAACGTCCGCTTCCTTCATTGTAAGTTTGGCTACCGCCTTGTCGCCCATCTTCGTAATGGCTTGCGGCGACGGGCCGATGAAGGTGACGTTGCATGCCTCGCAAATTTCTGCGAAATCGGCGTTCTCCGCCAAGAATCCGTAACCTGGATGAATGGCGTCGCATTCCGTTAGCGTCGCCACGCTCATAATGTTCGTCAAGTTCAAGTAGCTGTCCTTGGAAGCCGTCGGTCCAATACAGTACGCCTCGTCCGCCAGACGAACGTGGAGGGACTCTCTGTCCGCTTCCGAGTAGACCGCGACCGTCCCGATGCCGAGTTCACGGCAAGCGCGGATAATCCGCACCGCGATCTCACCGCGGTTGGCGATTAAGATTTTGTTGAATTTCACGTAGTAGAGCTCCTTTCGTGCGCTTTGTTCAGGCTACGCCGTCCTGCGGCTCGCCTTCCTATTCAGGTCTGACAAGGAACAAAGGCTGCCCGAATTCGATAAGCTGTCCGTTCTCGACGAGTACCTCGACGATCTCGCCTTTCACTTCCGCTTCCAGCTCGTTCATCAGCTTCATCGCTTCCAAAATACAGACGACCGTCTTCTCGTTGACGCGGTCGCCCACGCTGACGAACGGCGGGTTGTCCGGCGAGGAAGCACGGTAGAACGTGCCTACCATCGGGGATACGATCCGGTGGAGGTTGTCCGCTTGCGGCGCAGCTTGCGCCGTGGACGGCTGGGCAGCAGGCGCGGCTTGCGGCGCGGCAGCCGCAGGCGCCGCGACGGCAACGTGTGGCTGCGTATATGTAGGTACCGGGGCGGTCTGCACGTTCACCACTTCGGTTTTGCCTGGCTTGCGAATAAGCAGACGCGTGCCCTCGTTTTCGATTTCCAGCTCGTGTACGGACGTTTGATCGACCAGTTTGATCAATTCTTTAATCTCGTTCAGCTTAAACATGACTTCACTCCTAAAAGGTTTCTGTGCTGCCTGAAGGTGTCCCGAAATGGGGAAACCGGTTCCGAAAGCACCCGCGCGAAAGATGCCGCCCGGTCCAGCTTGAAGTGTTGCGATCCAAGCCATAACAACCGGGTGCCCAGGGCGGATGCCAAAAGTTGCACATAACAGAGTTATTATAGCATAAACGCTTCTGAACACGAACTTAAATATTTACATGGACGAAATACAGGAAGCCCCCTGAACGGATCGACTCGACCGGCACAGAGGGCTTGCCCGCGCGCAGCGCGGTTATTTCTATTGTACGAATTGCACTGAGACCTGCTCGGCCTTCAAGTTGAGCGCGCCGACAACTTTGACAAGAATATCGTCCGCTTGGCTTCTGTCGACTTTCTCGCTTTTCACGACTACTTTGTATTTATCGCCTGCTTGCGGCGTGATAATGACCGATTTGTACGTCTTGGTCAGCTCTTCCTCCAAGCTTGTTACCTTGGTGTTCTTCTCTTCCAGCTGGTCGAGCTGGTCCATCGCCTGCAGCGCGGAATCCGTATTTTGCTTCGTATCGCCGAGCGCCGCCATCAGGCGCGATTCTTCTTCGGCGTTCGCTTGGTCGCGCTTCAGCTGCAGCTCATCGAACACATTGCTCGCCAGCCCTTGTTCCGCCACCTGCTCCAGCGCCTTGGCATCCGCTTCTTCCGCCGCTTTCGTATCTTGCGCCGTCATCTTGCCGTCCGCAGCGCCTTCCTGCGTCACTTCGTTCACGACGAGCTCATCGTTTTTCGCACCGCCGCCTGCCGTCACTTCCGTCGCGCCGTCTACTGGCTGCTCCTGCTTCGTCCCATCCGTCAGCAAGTCCGGAGACGTGCTGACATCTTCGGTGAACAGATAGTATGCGGACAGAATCACCATTAAGCTGAGCATCGATACGAGCCACACCGTTTGTCTCTTCGTATTCATGAACCTTAGCCTCCCTTATACTTGTCCTTGTTTACTTGTCCTATCTTATGACGCATGTTTGCGAGGAATGACAGAAATATTGTTTTGGGGCACATCGAGCCCTTTCTGGACCGCGTCCAGGAGCAGCCTTCGGACGGTCAAATTCTCCGCCCCCTTCGCGACGATCATCACGCCGCGGATGCGGGGCTTTATTGTCTTCACGATAAACGGTTTCTTACCGTCTGCCGTCTCATAAATGACGATCGTACCGTCTCTCGTAATCGAGGTGATGTTCCGGCTGCCGCCGTTTTTGTCCTTCTCGCTCGTGACGTCTTGCGATTCGCTTTCGTCCCGACCGGGGACACTCTCTTCGGTCGAATCCACCGTGACGAACACGTCGACTTCGCCGACCCCCACGATTTTCTCCAAAATGTCTTTCAGCCGGCTCTCAAGCGGCCGCTCGATCGCATCGAAGGGCGTTTCTTCGCCGCCACCGCCGCCTAGAAACGCAGCTTGGTCCCCCCCGGAAGCGCTCTGGGGCGCCGGGTCTGCCTCGAGCGTCGTATCCACCGTGCGCACGGTCAGGAACGAGTTGAACAGGACCAGACCGATTCCGATCGCGCCGATCAGCAGCAGCCACCGCATTGTTCTCACGCGCTTCTCCCCTCCCGGGCCACCGCCGACGAGCTTCTCGAACCCTTCCAGCCATTTGGCCACCGTAAACACTCCTTCCCGCATTCCTTGCGCCTTCCCCGCCTCAGCTTCGGATAGGCTCGAGGCCGCTTATGCTCACAATCTTGGGGGGCACGCCGAATCCGTCGCTTAGGGCCTGGCGCACTGCTGCTGCGCGCTGCTGGTCCACGGGAGAGAACGTTTCGACCGCTTCTTGCCGCTCTTCCCCCTTATATTCGCTTCCCTCATCCGCCACGTTATCCCCGTTCACGCCGATCTCAACGGATTTCACCGCGTCTACTTCCACCTCTCCGATCGGATGTGCCGCGCCTTCGCCGGAGCTCCCCGCTTCTTGAGGCGGGAACAGCGCGACCGCCACCGACGCAAGTTCTGGCTCTTTCGACGAGCTCCCCCGGTCCAAGCTTACCTTCACGCGTTCGACGGCAAGCCCCGTCTTCTTCGTGATCTCCTCCGCCATCGCGGCCGCAAGGTTCTTCTCTGTCAGCGCCGCCGCGGCGTCCTCCTGCTTGCGCTTCATCTCTTCGGCGTCACGCTGGATGTCCTGCAGCGTCGGCATCTTGTATTTGTTGTCCGGCGCGCTGGTCAGCCAAGCGTCGAAGCTCTCGTGCAGCTTCGTGCCGAAATCCCCTTGAAGCACGCCCATGATCGGGGAGAGGATCGTCAGCAGAATGATCAAGCCGGCGACTAGCCGGACGTAACGCTGCATCGCTTTATTCGGAAGAAGCAAGTCGACGATGCCGGCCAGCAGCACGACGGCGATGATCTGCCTCAGCCAGCCGGCCAGCCAGTCCAACATGACGATCCCCTCCTTTCCTACTTGCGGTCACCGCATCATAATGGCCGCATTGCCGGCGGTTAGAATAATCGTCACGGCCAGAAAAAACATAAGCCCGACCGCAGCCAGCGCGGCGAAAACGTAAATGAGCGTTTTGCCGATCGTTTGCAAACAGCCGACGATCGGACTGTCGCCGAGCGGCTGCATCACCGCCGCCGATACGTTGTAGATTAAGGCCAGCGTCAATATTTTGATCGCCGGAAACGCGCAGAGCAGAATGAGAATGATGACACCGGCCAGACCGATAGCATTCTTCACAAGCAGGGACGCCGACATGACCGTATCCGCCGCATCCGAGAACGTTCGACCGACAACCGGCACGAAATTGCCGGCAACGAATTTGGCCGTTCGCATCGTCACCCCATCGGTCACCGAACCCGTCGCGCCTTGGACCGAGATGACGCCCAAGAAGATTGTCAGCATGATGCCCATCAGTCCGACCGCGAAATTCCGCAGCACGTTGGCCAGCTGCGTCACCTTGAACTTGTCCGTCACCGCGCTTGCGATGTGCAGCACCGCCGAGAAGAACAGCAGCGGGAATACGATCGTGTAGATGACGGTCCCCACGGCATGAATCATGAAAATGATCAGCGGGTGCATCACCGTTACCGTAACGACGTTCCCCATGCTGGCGAGCAACGCCAACAGAAGCGGAATCATCGCCATCATGAATTGAATCATCCCGCTGATGGCATCCTTCGCGTAGCCGATCGCCACGTTGAAGCTATTCACCGCGATGACGATCATCACCATATAGGTGATGCTGTACGCCACTTTGCTGACCGTGTTGCGCTCGAACGCCGTCTGCAGCGTTTCCAGAATCATGCTAAAGACGGTCAGCAGCACGATTGTCACGAGCAGCTTGCCGTTATATAGCACTTCGTGCAGCACATATTCGAACAACCCCCGGAGCACCGTTGTTAACTTGAGGCCTTCGCCGCCGGGGATGATCATCTCCATAAAGCTCGGCACTTCGCGGTCCGGGAACAATCCCCCGTATTCCGCCATCAGTTTGTTCCAATACGATTCGACCGCCGCCGTGTCGATGCCCTGAAGTTCCTCTTCCGAAAGCTCTTGCGGGCCGATCTCCTTCGCGGCGTCATTCGGTCCTTGCTCTGGCGAAGCAGCTGCCGGCGCCCCCCAGGCCGATGGGCTGCAAGCGCCTAAGATCACGACCAGCAGGATCAATCCGGCGAACACCCTGCATAAGCGCCTCATCCTTGACCACTCCCTGCCGGCAGCAGGCCGATAACCGTCTCAACGATGACGCCGATGATCGGCACGGCCATCACAAGAATGAGCACTTTGCCCGCAAATTCGATCTTGGATGCCACGCTCTCTTGTCCCGCATCCCGGACGATCTGGGCGCCGAACTCCGCGATGTACGCGATGCCGATGATTTTCAGAATCGTCTTTAAATAAATGGAAGGGATGCCGGACCGCTCGGCGAGCGATTCCAAGACCGTAATTACGGCTTCGATTTTGCCGATCATGTACAAAAAGATGAAAAGTCCGGTAAATGCGGCCAAGAGAAAGGCAAACATCGGCTTTTGTTCCCGAATGACGAGAATGAGCACGGCCGCAATCAAACCGAGTCCGACAATTTGAATGATTTCCATCCGGGTTCACCTGCCTAGTCTGCCGTTATCCGTCATTGGAACAGAAAAATCGTCTTGATCTCTTGAAACAGATCATTCAGCAGCCGGACGACCATGAACAGCACGACGACAAATCCGATCAGCGTTACCCAATGCGCCATGTCTTCCTTGCCCATCTGCTTCAGCACCGTATGAATCATCGCGATGATGATGCCGATGCCCGCGATCTGGAATATGGCGCTAACATCAATGTTCATCCCTGCGGCACCCCACTAAACGATCAAAATGACGACAAGCGCGGCAACTAGGACGCCGAGGCTCTTGCTCATCTTCTCATACCGCGCTTGATCGTCTCTCGCCGCCTCCTCTTCCGCCTGCAGCTGCTGGACCGCAAGCCGCAAATGTTTGATTTGGTCGTCCCGGTCGCTAATGCCAAGCGAGGACCCAAGACGTATGAAGGCGGCACGCTCCGGTGCTTTCATCGCGGTGTGCGGCCAATGGAAGACAGCCGCCTGCTCCCAGCACTCCCGGAAGCTGTATTCCTTGTCCGATTGGAGCGTGTCGCTAACGGTTCGAAACATGGCGCGTATCGCGCCCTGCATATGTTCAGCGGTGCGCGCGACCGCCTCGGGCAGAGGCGTGTAGCCGTAGCCGATCTCCGTCTCGAGCCGCTGCAGCGCATGGATCAGCTGCCGAATATGGCGCGGGCGATTCGCGAATCGGGAGGCCTGCTGGAAACCGATCATCGTGCCCGCGAACAGGATAAGAACCGCGCCGATCATTTTAACCATGCGCGTTCCCTCCCGCCGGCGCCCGCTCCAGGGGCGACGGACTTCGCGCCGCCGGCAATGCGCGCACAACCCGGCTTGACAGCCCGTCCGAGCTCTTGCGCAGCTCGACGCACACGTCGAACGCGCCCGCCGCCAGCAGACGCCCGATCGCCGGACGTCCTCTGGCTTCCTCCAGATCTTTGGCATGCGCGGTCGCAATCACCGCAATGCCCGCATGACTCGCATCCAGTATCGCTTCGGCATCCTCCGGTCGGCCGATCTCATCGACGATCAGCACATCCGGCGACATCGAGCGGAGCATCATCATCATGCCTTCGGCTTTTGGGCACGCGTCCATCACGTCGGTTCGCGGCCCGATGTCGAAGGTCGGTACGCCTCGCACGCAAGCGGCGATCTCGGAGCGTTCGTCCACGATCCCGACTTTGCGCCCTTCCCAGCCCGCCGCTGCAGCATGGCCCCAGAGACCTGCGCTAACCGCGCGCGCGATATCGCGCACCAGCGTCGTCTTGCCCTGCTGGGGAGGTGCCACGATCAGCGCGGGCAGCACGGAACGACGGTTGAAATCGAGCAGCTTCGGGAGAAGCTTGGCCGATGCGCCAATGACTTCCCGAGCGATCCTAATGTTAAAGGCGCCGATATCGCGGATGCCCCGGACATGTCCGCCTTCGAGAACCGTTCGTCCGGCGATCCCGATCCGGTGACCGCCTGCGACGGTAATGTAGCCTCTTCGCAGTTCTTCCTCCATCGCATACAGCGAATAGTTCGTCACGCGCTCCAATAGCTTCCGGCATAGATCGCCGGTTGGCCGGTACGCGCCATCCGGTCGCGACATCGGCGTGCCATCAGGCGCAATGTACCGGAAGCCGCCGTCGAAGCCGATCTCCAAGGGGCGGCTTTCCCGAATGCGGATCTCTTCCAGCTTGTCTTTCACGTGATCCGGCATTCGTTCTAGCACAGCCGCAAGCTCCCCCGGCAGCAGATGCACGACGCGTGTCAGCATTTCGTTCGTCCCTCCCGATCCAATCTAGCCGCGATGCGCATCGCGCATGCCCGCTTCTCTTGCTTCCCCATCGTATGCGGACAACCTGCTGGTTATGACACCGGCCTGTCCGCCCGCCGCGACCGCAAGCGGCCTCCACGTCAACCAGAGGAGCCGCAAGCTATTTTTTGAGAATCCCGATTAATAGGCATGCAATGCCCGCCACGATCCATGCCAGCTTGGACAACGACAGCTTATCGGACATCCCAACCAGCCCGATCGTCGTCGTGGCAATAAGAATAAGCGGACCGACAAAAGCAAGCGACGAGTTGACGACGAGCGCCTTGTCGATCTGATTCAGACGCAGCATGAGCAGCGCCGCGCATATTTCGATCGAGCCGGAAATAATGCGCAGCGTCGCCATACTAAGCACGATTTTATTGATCACAAGCCGTTTCCTCCTCTCCTATCTCTGATTCTGCCAAACTGGTATTTCGCTATCGGTTGTCGCGTTCTTAATAGAGTGTATGCGTGCTTGTCTGCTCTTCATGCCGATTTTTGTCCACCTTGCGACCAGTTTGTCCATGCGGGCACACGCCCGGAAGACGATGCATAAGATGCTCATGTCTTTGGAGCAAGAGGAAGAGAGTTTTTTAAGCGAGGAGAATGCTGCATGAACGAATTGACGCGAAAAATATGGCCGCCTGCCCTGCTGGATCCGAGCGGTCTTCGCGAAGCCGGCGCGCAGGCTGCTCACAAGCAAGGCGCGGACCGTACGAGCGGACGCGGCCAAACGATGATTATCGATAAAGGGCTTGGGCGTCACGGGTTCGCGGATTTATTGGAGACTGTCGGCGATTATATCGATTGCATCAAAATCGGATTCGGCACAGCGCCTCTCTCGAAGACCGAGCTGCTCCTCCACAAAATCGAGCAGGCAAAGCTGCGCGGACTACTGATCATGCCGGGCGGAACGCTGCTCGAAGCCGCGGTCAGGCAAGAGGTCGTTCCGGAGTTTTTCGAAGCGGTATGCACGCTGGGCTTCAACGCCATCGAAGTGTCCGACGGCACGATCGAGCTGAACCGCAGCTTGCGGACTGCGCTCATCAAAGAAGGACTCCGTAACGGACTGCGTGTCGTAACCGAGTATGGCAAGAAGCTCTCTGGTTCGCTCGTCGACGCCGCCGACCTGGCCGAAACGGCAGAAGCCGATCTGGCCGCCGGCGCGGATCACGTTACCGTGGAGGCCCGCGAGTCGGGCGTCGGCGTTGGGGTGTTCGACGAACATGGCAACTGCCGGGAAGATATGCTCGAAGGGATTTGCCGATTCGTCTCGGACCCTAGCCGGCTGATGTGGGAGGCGCCGCTGAAGCACCAGCAGGTGCTGCTGCTGCAAATTTTCGGCGCCGGCGTCCATCTGGGCAATATTCCACCAGGCGACGCGCTCGCGCTCGAGACAATGCGTCGCGGACTTCGATCGGATACATTCGGCTTCGGACAACTGTCCGACTATCGGAAAAGGATCGAGTATATGATTTAGATGCCCGTAAACCGGGCGATAGAGGAAGGCGGTCTAAGTAGGATTATGCACATTGAAGTGGTATCTTCCGTGAATGAGGCTAGAGAAGCACGGCTTACGCAGCGAACGGCGATCGTCATCGACGTGCTGCGGGCCACGAGCACGATCGTGACTGCCCTTGAGGCCGGCGCAGCCGGCATCATGCCTGTCGAGACGGTACTGGAAGCCAGAGCGCTGCAGCGTCCGGGCGACGTCATGGCCGGCGAGCGATTCTGCCGCAAGATCGCAGGGTTCGATCTGGGCAACTCGCCATTCGAATTCACGCCCGATGCGGTGAAGGACCGCCGTATCATCTTGACGACGACGAACGGAACGCGCGCCCTGCACAAGGCGCTGCGCGCCGATTATGTCTTGGCCGGCTCGCTGCTGAACGCGTCGGCTTGCGCCAAGGCGGCCGCCGATTTGCGCCGTGACGTGGTCATCCTCTGCGCGGGCAGCCACGACGAATTCGCGATCGAGGACGGCCTGTGCGCCGGGCTCATCATCGACCGTCTGCAAGCGCTCGGCATCCCGACGGAGACGAACGATTTTGGCGCGGCCATGCGCGGCTTCTACCGGGATTCCCGCCCGTTCTTGGCCGAGACGATGCTGCAAGGCGCTACGGGCAAACGGCTTCTGAAGCTGGGCTGCGCACGCGAGATCGAACGCTGCGCGCAGGTCGATGCCAGCGAGGCGGTGCCGCGGCTGCAGGGCGATACGCTCGTGATAGGCTGACGAGCTGACATATCCTCATGGCTTGTTCCATACAATCTACTAACGCACGACGCATGCCTGCCGTCAGCCGGCAGGTCAAGCGACATTCGTAGCCAAGGAGCGGACAGCCATGAACGGTCAAGTCATTCTCGTCATTCTCATCATTATCGGCTTGATCGGCCGATCGCCGATCATCTCGACGGCAGCATGCGTGCTGCTAATCGTCAAATTGGTTCATCTGGAACGTTACTTACCGACCATCGAACGCCGTGGACTCGAGCTCGGGTTATTGTTTCTCACCTTCAGCGTGCTCGTCCCTTTCGCTTCCGGCCGCATCTCCACCAAGGATATTACAGGCGCGTTGACCTCCTGGCCCGGCATTCTGGCGCTAACTGGCGGCGCTCTCGCTACTTACGTAAACGGCAAAGGACTGGAAATGCTCAAATTCGACCCCCAGCTGGTCGTCGGTCTCGTTGTCGGTTCCATCATTGGCATCGTATTTTTCCGCGGCATCCCCGTCGGCCCGTTGATGGCTGCTGGTATTACCGCCGTGTTGTTCAAACTGTTCACCTTCATTGGAGGACGATTCTAGCGACAGACCAAAAAAGCCAGCCACTCTCATTCGCGTCCCGCGAAGATAGTGGCTGGCTTCGTATTGTCAAGCTTGTGATGTGGATTAACGACGGTCTTGCGGCCCGCCGACGAATACTTGTTCCGCCGTGTCCAAGCCATAGGCCGTGTGCAAGCCGCGGATGACGTCCTGTACGCCTTCGGCAGCGATGACACAAGACACCTTGATTTCGGAGGTGCTGACCATTTTGATGCTGACGCCGAGCTTCGAGATCACGTCGAACATTTTGGCTGCAACGCCCGGGTTGCTGACCATGCCTGCGCCGACGATCGATACTTTCACGAGGTCGACTTCGGACGTCACTTCACGGTAAGGAACGGAAGCCCGGATGCTCTCCACGACTTGCGTCGCTTTCTCCTGGTCGTCTTTGGAGACCGTGAAGGAGAAGTCCGCTTTGCCGCCGAGCACGCCGCTCTGCACGATAATGTCGACGTCGATGCCGCCGTCCGCGAGCGCCCCGAACACTTTCGCCAATACGCCCGGCTCATCCTCCACGCCCAAGATGCTGATTCTTGCTACGTTCTTGTCAAACGCGATGCCGCGTACGACGACTCCTTGTTCCATGACCGCTTCCTCCTTCACCGTCGTTCCTTCGTTCTGTGTAAAGCTCGAACGCACGACTAGCCGCACGTTGTTATGTTTCGCATATTCTACCGCACGCGGATGCAGAACAGCTGCGCCAAGGTTAGCCAGCTCCAGCATCTCGTCGTACGAGATTTCGTCCAGTTTGCGCGCGCACTTCACGACCCGCGGGTCGGTGGAATAGACGCCGTCCACGTCGGTATAAATTTCGCACACGTCCGCCTGAATCGCAGCTGCCAGCGCCACGGCTGTCGTATCGGATCCTCCGCGGCCGAGCGTCGTAATTTCGCCGTCGTCCGTCATGCCTTGGAAACCCGCCACGATGACGGCATTACCCGCGTCAAGCGCTTCGAAAATACGACTCGGCGAGATATCCGAAATTCTCGCTTTGCCATGAATCGCCTCCGTACGAATGCCTGCCTGCCAGCCCGTGAACGATACCGCGCGATGACCGATCGCATGGATCGCCATCGACAGAAGGGCGACCGAAATTTGCTCCCCCGTTGTCAGCAGCATATCCATCTCGCGCGCCGGCGGATTTGGGTTTAATAGTTTCGACTGGTCGATCAAATCGTCCGTCGTATCGCCCATCGCGGATACGACCACAACAACCCGGTGACCCGCTTCTTTATAGTCGGCAATCCGTTTGGCGACACGCTGCATCCGTTCAGTCGTGCCGACGGAGCTGCCGCCGAACTTCATCACAATCAACGACACCGCTGATCCACTCCCCAACGATTACTTTAACTCTTTAACGTTATACAAGGTCAAATTATAGCACAATTATCCCTATTTGGATATACGCCAAATCGACATAATCCGCTATACTGCGCCATTTTCGGTACCGGTCCATACATAAAACGAAGCCGCCCGAGTACAACCCGGACGGCCGCCATTGCATAATTATGCGCGGGAGATGTATTTTCCTTCACGCGTATCGATGAGCAGCACGTCGCCTTCGTTGATGAAAAGCGGCACTTGCACGTTCAGGCCAGTCTCGACCGTTGCGTTCTTCGTTGCGCCTTGCGCTGTGTTCCCCTTCACGCCTGGCTCCGTCTCGACAACCTTCAGGTCGACGCTGTTCGGCATGTTGATGCCAATGATCTCGCCTTGGTAGCTCGTGATGTTAACCGTCATGTTTTCTTTGAGGAAGTTCACTTCCCACTCAAGCTGCTTCTTCTCGAGCGTGAACTGGTCGAACGTCTCGTTATCCATGAACGAATATTCGTTGCCGGAGTTGTACAGGTATTGCACGGCGCGGTTCTCGATGATCGCGCGGCCGATGTTCTCGCCAGCGCGGAACGTGCGCTCGACGGTATTGCCGTTGCGAAGGTTCTTCAGCTTGGAGCGGACGAATGCCGCGCCTTTACCTGGCTTAACGTGTTGAAAATCGATAACTGTAAAAATGTCGCCGTCCACTTCGACGGTCAGGCCTGTTTTGAAATCGTTGACTGAAATCACTGCAAATTCCCTCCTAAAGGTAGTAAACCATTATCTTACGTTAACGTATGTAGTTCTTTCGGCGAAGCCGTCAACCGCTCGTTGCCGGTCTCGGTAATGACGATATCGTCTTCGATGCGGACACCGCCGAAGCCCGGCAAATAAATGCCCGGCTCGACCGTTACGGTCATTCCCGGCTCCAACACGGTATCGCTCATCTTCGATAGACGCGGCGATTCGTGAATCTCCATGCCCAGCCCGTGTCCGGTGCCATGGCCGAAGTGATCCCCGTAGCCATAACGTGCGATAACGTCGCGCGCCAACGCATCCGCATCGCGTCCAGTCATGCCAGGCTTGATGCCGGCCAGAGCCGTCATCTGCGCCTCAAGCACGATCGCATAGATCTCTTGATGCTTCTCGGTAGGCTTGCCCACGACAACCGTGCGCGTCAAATCCGAGCAATAGCCGTTGTAATAAGCGCCGAAATCGAGCTTCACGAATTCGTTGTTACCGACGATCCGGTCGCTGGCCACGCCGTGCGGCAGCGCAGAACGCTCGCCAGAAGCAACGATCGTGTCGAACGAAGGGCCGGAAGCGCCGCCTTTGCGCATGAACGTCTCCATCTCCAGCGCGATATCGCTCTCCCGCAAACCAGGCTTGATCACGCTTAGGATATGCTTGTACGTGGCGTCCGCCAATGCACAGGCTTCGCGCATGACGGCAAGTTCCGCCTCATCCTTGAACATTCTCAGCTTCTCGATCACACCGGATACCGGGACAAGCTCGATGCCGGCCAAACCGTCTTTCCAGGCGATATACTCGGAGAAGACGACGTGATCCTGCTCGAAGCCGAGCCGCTTCACGCCAGCGGCGCCCGCCAGCTCCGCGACGGAGTCCAGCAGCTTGACGCCGTGCTCGACAACCGTGAACGCGGGCGCTTGCTCAGGCGCTTGGGTTCGGTAACGGAAGTCCGTTACGAGATAGTTCTGCGTCCCGGTCAGCAGCAGTACGCCGGCCGACCCGGTAAATCCGCTTACATAACGCCGGTTCACCGCGCTTGTCACCAGCAGGCCGTCCAGGCCAAGCTCGCTCATGCGCTGTCGAATACCGGTTACGCGTTTGGTCGTCATATCCTCCACCCTTTCCATGGCCTTCGCGCTATGGGGTTCAGCCTTTCGCGCCGGCCGTCTCCAGATGGCGGACAAGGCCGGTCAGGCCCAACACGTAGCTTTGTGCGCCGAAGCCCGCAATCTGCCCGACCGCCAATTCGGCCGTAACGGAAACATGCCGGAACGGCTCGCGCTTGTGGATATTGGAGAGATGCACTTCGACGAACGGTATCGCTACCGTACTGAGCGCGTCCCGCAGCGCGTAGCTGTAATGCGTCAGCGCGCCAGGGTTGATCACGATCCCGTCTACGTGTCCGTAAGCCTCGTGAATCCGGTCAATAAGATAACCTTCATGATTCGATTGATAAAACGACAGCGTCACGCCTAGATTCGCCGCGGTCTCCCGCAGCAGCGACTCGATGTCGCTCAGCGTGGAGGTGCCGTAAACACCGGGTTCGCGAACGCCGAGCATGTTCAGGTTCGGTCCGTTTAATACGAGTATGGATAGCATCAGGTACCTCCCCGGCGCATAGATCAATTGCCATTTTACCACATTGACCCCTGCTTTGAGAAGTAGCTTATCTCGCTCCCGCCCGTCCCGCACCCGTCATCATCGGCTCTCTCGACGCCTCGTCATGGTACTCGAACGCATGGGTGTAGCCGATGAAAACGCCCCATAACGCGAACACCGATAGCTCGGTCGCCAGCGTGTTGTACCCGATCTGGCGAATTGGCTCCACGATGCCGAGCAGTGGACCGAGCGCGATAAACAGCACTCCCCACCATATTACGCCGTAAACAATCCCCGCCCATGGCCCTCTGAATCGGCCGAGCAGGAACATATACAGAAACGTCGCCACGATCGAAAATACAATAAAACTCGCGATGCCGATGAGCTGTCCCCAGCCTGATTTCAAGAACGCGGCGAGAAAAAACGGGTCCAGCATGAAACCCGGCAGCGTGTTCGTAAAATTCATGTTGTAGAGCAGCCAGCGCAGCGTGCCCCAAATCAAGCCCGCGAAGAAACCCAGGTTAAGTCCGAACAAGAGCGGGTTCGTTCTGTGCCGACGCCTGCGCATGACCTGTCTGTGTGTAGCTCGCACCCGTTGCGACCTCCTTGTTGTATCTAAACCGTATTCGTTGCTACCGGATTAGTATGGCGCATTTTCCACGTCAATAAACGATCTCTTCGGAGGGGGCTGCGGTAAAGGATGCCGCTCGCAATCGTTACGCGAATCAAGTACAATAGAAGAAGATTTGATCATGAAGGATGGTGATTCGCCCTTGTCGCAGGAGCCGCGCAATATCTATGGGGGGCAAGCCGTCATCGAAGGCGTCATGTTTGCAGGCAAGCATGTCAATGTCACGGCGGTTAGGCGCAAAAACAACGAGATCATGTTCTACGAAGTTCCACGCACATCGCAGCCCTTCTTGCAGAAATTAAAGAAAATCCCGCTCATTCGGGGCATTGTCGGCATTCTCGAATCCAGCGCGAAAGGTTCCCAGCATTTGAACTTCTCCATGGAGGCTTATGCGGAGGACGAAACGAAAGACGAGGAAGCGCCGGCGGCCAATACGGACAAGCCGGAGAAGAGCGGCTGGAGCCTTAGCATGATCGTCGGCGTGACGGTCGCCGGCATCTTGTCCTTTATTGCTGGCAAGCTCGTATTCACGGTCGTTCCCGCGGTCGTGGAAGAATTGATCTTTGGACAAACCTTCTCGAATAGAATAGTACACAACCTGATTGAAGGTATTATTAAAATTCTGTTCCTCCTTACCTATTTGTACATCATCTCCTTAACGCCGATCGTCAAGCGGCTGTTCCAGTATCACGGCGCAGAGCATAAAGTCATCAGCGCCTACGAGGCCGGCGTGCCGCTTACCGTCGCGAACGTGCAGCGGTTCACCCGCTTGCATTACCGTTGTGGCAGCAGCTTCATCGTCTTCTCGGTTCTCGTCGGGGTCGTTATCTATTCCTTCTTTACGTGGGATTCGTTGTGGGAGCGGATTTACATTCGCATTCTTCTTCTGCCGGTCGTGCTGGGCGTGTCCTATGAGACGCTTCGCTTCACGAACGCGCTGCGCGAAATCCCCGTGCTCCGCTACTTGGGCTATCCTGGCCTGTGGCTGCAGAAGCTGACGACCAAGGAACCGAATGATGAGCAGGTGGCCGTATCGATCGCCTCGTTCGAACGCATGCTGGAGATGGACCGCCAAATGGGTAAAACCGCTTAACCGTTCAGGTTAACATCGGGAGAAAGGGTGAGTGTTATGCCGCGAAAAATGAGTCCTCTGTTCGTCGCCGTTTTAGTTCTCGCCGGATTAGGTCTTGTCTATCAGCTGATCTTTTTTCCCGGACGACTGCTGCTTCCGGTCATCGTGCTCGGCGCGATCTTCGCCGCGTACTTCTACCAGATGCGCAGCCGGCGCGCCAAGCCGAAGGCCAAACCCCACACGCGAACGCAGCAGCCGGCACAAAGCAAGCCGAAGACGCGGAAGACGATGCCGTTCCGCGTCATCGAAGGCGGCAAGGATGACGACAACTTGCCGAAATATCATTAGACATACGGTCTGAACACACGGCAGTCCGGAGATCCGAAGTACGCCCGGGCCGCGTCGTAACCGGACTTGTATAAAGCATTGCTTTCCTCTAGCGTGAGTTCGAAATCGGTCGAACGCATGCCGAGCGTCGGGATCTTGATCGTGCGCTCGCGGTTCTGCTTCTCGATATACCGCTCGTCATGCGCTTGCAGCATCGTCTCGAACATCGCTTGAAACATCGTAACCGGACCTCGGATGACACGGGGTTCGGTTTCGTTTTTTCCGACGAGTTGATAGCCGACAACAGGCATCTTCGCTCCCCCTTCGCCTTGTTCTGGATCGAACAGCCAAAGCGGGAAGTTGCTGAGCAGCCCGCCATCCACGATATACGCCCACATCCGTCGGGCGCCCTTGTCCAAGCGTTGCGGCCTTGGTAAACGCAGCCGAACCGGATCGAAGAAGTACGGAATGCTTGCGCTCATGCGGACAGCGGCAGCCACCGGCATGCGGCCAGGATCCAGCTGATAATCCGCGATATCGTCCGGAAGGACGAGCAGCTTGCCGTTCGTAATGTCGGAAGCCACGATCTTCAGCCTGCCTGGGGGCAAGTCATCGAACGTGCGGATGCCTTTGGCCGCGAGCAGGCTCGTCATCCAATAGGTTAGCCCCTCACCGCTGTATAGACCACCCTTAATAAACAATCTCGCAGCCGGGCCGACCAGCTTCATCCGGTAAAGCCCTCCTCGGCTCAGAAACGCCCGGAACGGCGTCCCTTCTACGATCTGCTTCAGCTCCGCTGCCGTATAGCCGGCAGCTAGCAATGCCGCAATGATCGAACCCGACGAAGTGCCGGCCACCCGTCCGAAGGCGATCCCCCGCTCCTCCGTCGCCTTGATCGCGCCTACCAAACCAATCCCTTTCACGCCTCCGCCTTCGAAGACGGCGTTGATCATCGTCATCGCTTACCCCCTGCCTCCTCAGCGCGTCCGATCCCGAAAGTCGGCTATTCGCCCTGAAGCGTCAGGTCATATATATGCGCGCGAAGCTTGGCACTGGTTGTGCCCGTGACAGCATCCGCCAATAAAAAAAGCCCGCACCTAGAAAGGGCGGGCGGCCGAAGCCGTGTGGTTATTCGTTATCCAGCTCTGAGCGAAGCGAGCGCAAATCTTCCTGACGCTGCGGATCGCGCCGGAAGTATTCGACCAACGTCTCGATACATGTGATGGAATCCCAGCTTAAATGATGTTCGATTCCTTCCACGTCGGCATAGATGTTGGCTTCCTGGACACCGATCGTCGTCAAGAACGATTCCAGCAGCTGGTGCCGGTCGACCAACCGCTTGCCCATCTTCTTGCCTTTGTTTGTCAGGACGAGGCCGCGATACTTCTCGTAGATCAAATAATCGTCTTTGTCCAGCTTCTGGATCATCTTCGTCACGGAGGAGGGATGCACTTCCAGTCCTTCCGCTATATCGGATACGCGCGCGTAACCTTTCTCGTCAATAAGCTTATAAATGCGCTCCAAGTAGTCTTCCATGCTTGGCGTCGGCATTGAAAGAACCCCCATTCAACCATCGTCCTTACGCTGCGCTTCGATCGCGTTCATGCCGCGGCCCTTATCTCCCGAAGCGTGCGGCTTGTCCTTATCAAGCGGAATTCCCGCTTTTTCACTCTATGTATCATACAATGCCGTCGATGCCGGAAGCAACCTCGAGCGGAACTTTCCATGTTTGCCCCTTCCTGTCATAGCGCAAACTAGCCGCGAGCACAGATTCTGCTTAAGGAGGAAAGCCGCAATGAGCACAACCACGCTGGAGCGTCCCGCCGCTGCCCCCAAGGGTGCATCGCCGTTCGTGCCGGAGCTTGTCTACTTCGAGCCGGCCGCCCTGGAATATCCGAAAGGCAAGCGTATCATGGAGTGGGTGGAGAAAACCGGCATTCCTTACCGGATGACGACATCTCACAACCGGATCACGAATTTGCCCGGAGAATCCGAGCTGGAGCAGTATAAAATCGCCAAACGTACGCTCGTCGTCGGCTTACGCAAAACGCTGAAGTTCGATACGTCCAAGCCTTCCGCCGAATACGCCATTCCGATCGCGACCGGGTGCATGGGCCACTGCCATTATTGCTACTTGCAGACGACGCTCGGAGCGAAGCCGTATATCCGCGTCTACGTCAACACGGACGAGATCATCGAAGCGGCACGAAAGTACATCGTCGAACGTGCGCCGGAGGTAACCCGCTTCGAAGCGGCCTGTACGTCGGACCCGGTTGGCCTTGAGCCGATCACGGGCAGTCTGGCGGAGCTCATCGAGTTCATGGCGGATCAGGAGCATGGACGTCTTCGCTTCGTTACGAAGTTCCATCATGTCGATTCCTTGCTCGACCTGCGTCATAATGGCCATACGCGCATCCGGTTCAGCGTGAACGACAAATACGTCATCAAACATTTCGAGCCTTCCACTTCCCGGTTCGAGGATCGCATCGAAGCCGCCGCCAAAATCGCGCGAGCCGGTTATCCGCTCGGCTTCATCGTTGCGCCGATTATCTGGCACGACGGCTGGGAGGATGGGTATGCCGAGCTATTCGCCTCCCTAGCCGAGGCGCTGCCGCAGGAGGCGCACACAGGCCTAACGTTCGAGCTTATCCAGCACCGGTTCACGAAGACGGCGAAAGGCGTGATCGAGAAGCGCTACCCGAAGACGAAGCTTGAGATGGACATCGAGAAGCGCAAGTACAAATGGGGCCGTTGGGGGCAAGGGAAATACGTATACCCCGATGAACAAGCAGATGCGCTCCGCATGTTTATCTCGGAGCGCATCTTTGACCATTTTCCCGATGCAACGATCGATTATTTCACTTAGAACTTCAGCCATTCCGGCGTAATGCCGTTGAGGTAGATCGTAATCTGCGTCATCTGGTCCGTGAAGAGCAGGAAGCCCATCAAGATCATGACGGCACCGCCGACCTTCATCATGATCGCGGAATATCTCACGATCCAGCGAGCCGTGCCGATGAAGAACGCCAGCACGAAGAACGGAATCGCGAAGCCGAGCGAATACGCGGTCGTCAGCTGGAACCAGGTGCCCGGCTCTGAAGCGGCCATCGCCAGAATGGCCGCGAGGATCGGTCCCGTACATGGCGACCAACCGGCCGAGAAGCCGATACCGAAAATAAACGAGGCGAAGTAGCCGGATTTTTTCATCCGCATGTCAAACTTACGCTCCTTCAGCAGGACGCGCGGTTGGATCAATCCCGTCAAAATCAATCCCATGAGAATAATCAGAACAGCCGATAATTGCCGAATGAGCGACTGATACTCGGAGAACAAATCAGCGAACGCGTTCGTACCGTAGCCCAATGTGTAATAGACGATGGAGAAACCGAGAATGAAGAACAGCGTATGCGTCATCGTCTTGATTCGAATGCTGGCGCCGGGCTTATCGTTCTTGAGATCCGTCACCGAAACGCCGGTTATGTACGACAAATACGACGGGTACAGCGGCAGACAGCATGGCGAGATGAACGAGGCGAAGCCCGCCCCGAACGCCATCCAAATATTTACGTCAGACATGTGTATCCACTCCCACCTGGCATTAAGCTTTGCGTCTTCGGAAGGTTAGCAGCAGCAGAAGCATCGCGATCAGCAGCATGACGATCGTGCCGCCCGGCGCCAAATTCCAAACGCCAGCGATGGTCAATCCGGCGATGACGGCAATCTCCGCGATGACGACCACCGTCACGACCGACTGCTTGAAGCTTCGGGCGAACACGAGGCTGCAGGCGGTCGGTATCGTAAGCAGCGCCGATACGAGCAGCGCGCCGACGATCTTGATCGAGACGCTGATGACGAGCGCGGTCAGCACGCTGATCATCATGTTGAAGTATTTCGTGGGCAACCCGCTGACCGCCGCCGCATCCTCGTCGAACGAAATGAGAAACAGTTCCTTGGCATGGAGCGCGACCGCAACAAGCACGACGAGCGTCACGATGCCGATCAGCATGAGATCCAGATCGTCCAGCGTATAGATACTGCCGAACAAATAGCCTTCCACGTTAATGCCCGGCCCCGACTCCAGCGAGAACAGCAGTGACGCCAGCGCAACACCGCCGGACATGATGATCGCGATGGACAGCTCCGCATAGGACTTGTACGCTTTGCGGAGCTTCTCGATCGCGAAGGTGGCCGCTAGCGCGAACACGAGACCTACCCCTAGAGGGTAGACGCCGATAATGAACCCGAGCGCAACACCGGCGATCGAAACGTGAGATAGCGTGTCTCCGATCATCGACAGCCTGCGCAGCACGAGGAACAACCCCATTAGCGGGGCTGTCACGCCAATCAGCATGCCGCCGATCAGCGCTCTTTGAAAAAATTCGCTTGTTAAGATTTCCAACTGGACACGCTCGCTTTCCCGTTCTCCGACCGCTGCCGCAGCTCCCTAAGGCTGTGCGTCAAATTGGTCTCGCGGCAGTCCTCCAACTCGTGGGAGTGTTTCACGTACAGCTTGATCTTTCCGCTCTCCTGTTTCGGATGTTCCCCGATATAAGACCGAACCCAATCCATATCATGGGACACGAGAAGAAACGTGATGTTATGATGTTGATGCATATGCTTGATCAAGTGAAAAAATCCTTGCTGCGTCTCCGCGTCGATTCCGACGGTAGGCTCGTCCAGAATAAGCAGCGCCGGATTGTTGATCAAGGCTCTTGCAAGAAAAGCACGCTGCTGCTGGCCGCCGGACAGCTCGCCGATCCGCTTGGAAGCCAATTCCTCGATGTTCATCGCGTGCAGCGCCTCGTCGCATTTCAGATGATCCGCTCGGGTCACCCGCTTGAACAGCTTGTTCTTATTGTATAGGCCGGAGAGCACGACCTCCCGCACCGTAGCCGGGAACAACGGGTTGAAGCTGTTCTTCTGCGGCACGTAGCCGATCCGGTTCCATTGGCGGAACCGTTCAATCGGCTCGCCGAACAGCTTGATACTGCCGCTGTCGGGTTTCAGCAGGCCGACGATCATCTTGAGCAATGTCGTCTTGCCTGCGCCGTTCGACCCGATTAGCCCGACGAAATCGCGTTCTTGCACCGCGAAGCTTAAGTTCGAGAGCACAGGCTTCTGCTGGTATGCGAACGACAGATCGTTCACTTCGATAATGTTCTGATGGCAGAACGGCTGTTGGATAACGTTAAGCATTGGCCGCCGCCTCCTTGTCTGTCATAGGTCTCGTTGCTTATTGGAGCGCCTTGAGCAGATTGTCCAAGTTACGTTCCATGAGGGTAACATAGTCGTCGCCCGCCTTCTCCTGCGCCTTCGTCAAGCCCTCGGCCGGATTCAACACTAGCGTCTTCGCGCCGGTCTCCCGTGCTAGTGTGTTGGCCAGCTCATCCGAAACAAGCTCCTCGAAGAAAATATAGGTAATGCCATTCGCCTTCACGAACTTCGCAATCTCGAGCAAATCTTGCGCCTTCGGCTCCGCGTCTGGCGATAGGCCCATGATCGCGACTTGATTCAGCCCGTAGTCGCGGGCGAGATAACCGAAAGCCTGGTGCGTCGTGACAATGTCTTTCTGCTTCACGGCGCCAAGCTTGGAGGTGAAATCGCCGTCCAACTTCGCAAGCCGCTCCTGAAGCACCTTGTAGTTCGCTTCGAAATCAGCTTGATGCGCCGCATCCGCTTCGCTCAGCGCCTTCAGTACGTTATCGGCCATCACGAGCATCGAACGCGGGCTTACCCATGTATGCGGGTCATGATCGCCGGCGTGTTCGTGCGCATGCTCTTCCACATCGTGCGCTCCGTTCTCCTCGGCGGCATGCTCTTCGCCTTCGTGCTCCTCGTCTTCGCCAGAAGCCTCGATGAGCTTGATTCCGTCGCTGACCGCCTTCGTCTTGAGCGTGCTGTTCTTCGGAAGTCCCTGCAGAAAATCCTCCACCCAATTTTCAAGCCCAGCCCCATTATACAGCAAAAGCTGCGCTTTGGATGCCGTATTCAAATCTTGGCTCTTGGGCGTCCAATCATGCGGCTCGACGCCGGCCGGAATCAAATTCACGACGTTCACCGCATCGCCGCCGATTGACTTCGCCAGGAAATACACGGGGTAGAAGCTCGTCACGACATTCATCTGATCGTCCTTCAGTCCGCTAGCCGCCTCATTCTTGCCGCAGCCCGCCATTACAATCATTAAAGCGGCCAGCACAGCCGCCGTCAACACATTGCCCTTACGCCATCTTCTCACAAACCTGCACCTCATATCGTGGATAAAATGAACAATATCTCAGTATAACCAAAAACGTTAATCGTAAGACTTACGTTTCACATTATATCGACCGCTGTTCACCTTGTCAACGAAACGGCGGCTGCACGCATGCGTGCAGCCGCCTAGGACGTTCACTATTATTTCACAATCGCGCCATTGGGCATGTCATCCGGCACCGTAGCCAATGTCAGCTGATCGCCATGCGACGCCGCCAGAATCATCCCTTGCGACAGCTCGCCTCTTAGCGTCACCGGCTTCAGATTGACAACGCAAATGACCTTGCGCCCCACCATCTGCTCCGGCGTGTAGAACTTCGCGATGCCCGACACTACCTGACGCTGCTCGTAACCCAGATCCAACTGGAGCTTCAGCAGCTTGTCGGCTTTCTTCACCGGTTCGGCGGCAATGACCTGCGCGACGCGCAGCTCGACCTTGGCGAAATCGTCGATCGTGATCTCGTCTTTATGCTCGACTGCTGCGCCTGCCGCCTGTTCCTGGGCTTGAGCCGGAGCACTTGCGGCTGTCGGGTTCTCTTCCGCTGGCGCAGAAGTGCCGCCCTTCATCGCAGCTGCAATGTAAGCCACTTCTTCCTCCGCGTCCAGCCTTGGGAAGATCGGCTCTGCCTTCGCGACGCGCGTGCCTCCTGGAAGCAGTCCGAACGACTTGACGCTCTCCCATCCGGAGAAGCGCGTCTCGTCCGGCAAGCCCAGCTGCTCGCGAATGCGCGACGGCGTGCTCGTCAGGAACGGCTGCAGCAGCACGGAGATGATCCGCAGCGACTCCGCCAGATGGTACATGACCGATGCGAGTTCTCCCCGCTTCGCCTCATCCTTCGCCAGCGTCCAAGGCTGCGTCTCGTCGATGTATTTGTTCGTACGGCTGACCAGCTGCCAGATTTGCGTCAGCGCCACGGAGAACTCCATGTTGTCCATCGCCGCCTCAACTTGGGCCGAGGTGCTCGTTGCGAGCTCGGCAAGCGGCGCGTCGAACGCAGTGACGCTGCCGTCGTAAGCCGGAATCTCGCCGTCGAAATATTTGCCGATCATCGCGATCGTGCGGTTCAGCAGGTTGCCAAGGTCGTTCGCCAGGTCGAAATTGACCCGTTCCACGAAGCTCTCCGGCGTGAACAAGCCGTCCGCGCCGAACGGCACTTCGCGGAGCAGGAAATAACGAAGCGCGTCAAGGCCGTAACGGTCGATCAGCGTGACCGGGTCGACGACGTTGCCTTTGGATTTGGACATTTTGCCGTCCTTCATGAGAATCCAGCCGTGCGCGAATACTTTCTTCGGCAGCGGCAGGTCGAGCGCCATCAGCATGATCGGCCAGTAGATCGTGTGGAAACGGACGATTTCCTTACCGACCAGGTGCACGTCCGCAGGCCAGAACTTGTCATATTGGCTCGGGTCGGCCGAATTGTAGCCGAGCGCGGTGATGT
Organism: Paenibacillus aurantiacus; assembly: GCF_042431225.1. Taxonomy (NCBI): domain Bacteria; kingdom Bacillati; phylum Bacillota; class Bacilli; order Caryophanales; family Paenibacillaceae; genus Paenibacillus; species Paenibacillus aurantiacus. The sequence continues at coordinate 100,242 of NZ_JBHMDO010000010.1, forward strand.
AGTTGCACAGCGCATCGATCCAAACATAGATGACATGCTTCGGATCGCCTTCGACTTTGACGCCCCAGTCGTACGTCGTGCGGGATACCGCCAAATCTTCAAGACCCGGCTTGATAAAGTTATTGATCATCTCGTTCTTGCGAGATTCCGGCTGAATAAACGACGGGTTCTCTTCATAGAATTGAAGCAGTCTGTCCGCGTATTTGCTCATCCGGAAGAAGTAGCTCTCCTCCTTGACGAGCTCGACCGGGCGGCCGCAGTCCGGACACTTGTTGCCATCCACCAGCTGGCGCTCCAGGAAGAACGACTCGCAAGGGGTACAGTACCAGCCCTCGTATTCGCCTTTATAGATATCGTCCTGCTTCAGCAGGCGATCGAATATCTTGGCGACCGCTTCCTTGTGGCGCACTTGCGTCGTCCGGATAAAATCGTCGTTGGAGATGTCCAGCTTGCGCCATAGCTCCTGAATGCCGACGACGATATCGTCAACGAATTGCTGCGAAGATTTGCCGCTCTCCTTCGCCTTGCGCTCGATCTTCTGTCCATGCTCGTCCGTTCCGGTCAAATACCAGACATCATAGCCGCGCAGCCGCTTGTAGCGGGCCATTGCGTCGCCAGCCACCGTCGTGTACGCGTGGCCGATATGGAGCTTGTCGCTCGGGTAATAAATCGGGGTCGTGATATAGAACGTCTGGTTCTTGTCGCTCATTGGTTAATCGCCTCCATGGGTTAATGGACAAAATAAAAAGCCTTCATCCCGTATGGGACGAAAGCTTGTAAGCTCACGCGGTACCACCCAAATTCCTCCCGCCCTATCGGGCGAAAGCTCATGTATCGCTCGTGCCGTGCGCAGCGAGCGGATGACCTGTAACGCGGCCGACACGCCGCTCCCTTGCCGACTCATGCGGTTCGAAAGCGGATTCTCCCGGACCATCTTCCACAAGCGGCTCCTTGCCGGTTCGCAGCTGCCCCGGCTCTCTGAGAAGGACCTATCTCGTGTACTTATCCGTTCATTGAATATGGTATGGAATGCTCTTGTTCCAAATGATACCGAATAGGACAAACCGCTGTCAAGCGCGCCGCTTCTCGGCAGCTGGCGGCACGTAATCGAGCCCGCCTGGGTGGAACGGGTGGCAGCGGCATATCCGCTTCACGGCTAGCCATGAGCCCCTCGCCGCCCCGTGCTTCTCGATCGCCTCCAATGCATAGGCGGAGCAGGTCGGGTAGAACCGACAGGTCGGCGGCTTGAGCGGCGAAATAAATTTGCGATAGAAATGGATCGGCCCCTGTACTACTTTCCGCATGGATGAATCCTCTCTCCCCAAGCTAATGCGTACGATTATTGTAACCTATTCTCGCCGAGAAAGCACATCCGCGCCGCGGTGCAAAAAGAAGCCCGCCGATTGGAGTCGGCGGGCTTCAGTCATGACCGGTAAGAGGAATGAATAAGGGCTATTCGCGTTTAATATCTGACTTCCGGCATCGGCAGGAACAACATCGCAAGCGGCAGGAAGCTGCCCGACGCCAACGTGAATTTGATCTCAACCGATTCTTCCGTACTTCCTGTTCGATACAAGACGGCCGCTTCGCTGTTGTTCAGCAGCACGGACTTGTTCGTCACCGTCACAAGCTGGCCGTTCACGAGGAACGCCCCCGTATAAACGCCGCCGCGCGGATTCAGCGCGATGACCGTGTTCGGCGCGACATGATCAAGCTTCATCGTGTACATAACGCCGAAGTTGCCGACGTTTAGCTCGTTGACGCCGCTCGTGTAATCGTAACCGAAGAGGTACGAGTCCATCGTACGGTCGCCAAGCGTTATTCGGTTCGCCTCGTAACCGAGCTGATCGCTGATCTCGATCGTCCGGTTCGCGTTGTTGAACGTCCCGCGCACATGCTTGCCGTCCCGCGGCATGACGGACAGCCACGGAAGATAGGCGATCGGATCTTTGTCCGCGGCTACGACGACGACGTCATAGACAAGCTCCTTATCGGAATACAGATCCGCATAGGCGGAATAGATCTGATTCGCCTTGATCGGCACTTTGCCAAGCTCCGGCAGCAGCACGACTGTCTGGCCCGGCTTCACGTTCGTCCAATTCGGCGAGGCGTTATTCGCAATCGACTGCAGGTAGCGGACAACCGACAACTTGCCGGTATTCTCCACATAGCCATCCGGCCCGCCGATGCCATACGAACTCGTATTGACGTTGACCGACGTACTGCCGCGGTTCGTCGCGAGCAGATACATGCGGACTGGATAGCCGATCTGGTTATAGTTGTGGAACAGGAAGCGTACGGGACCCGTTAGTTGATCCTCGTAGGCGATCCCTTCGCTGATGAGCGTCTCCGGGCTATTGCTGCGCACCAGCTGCGCCGTATCCGACTGAATGGCGTATTTAATCGAAGGGTATTGTAATACGGCAGATCCATTAACCGTGAACTTATCGCCGACATTCGCGAATAGACGGCCGAATTCTTCCTTTGTATAGAGTACATCCTCCGTCACGGTGATCGTCTTCGTCACGGAGCTAGTCAGCCCATGGCTGTCCGTCACTTCGAGCGTGATCGATTTCTCGCCGGCTTCGAAGAAGGCATCGTTATCCGGACGGCCGATATATTTGGTCTTCACGATCGCGTTCTCGTCATCCGTGCTCAGGTCGGTGAACAAAATTCTCTCGCCGATCCGGTACTCCTCGCGCTCCACCTTGAAATCCGCCACAGGCGGTTGATTCGGCGGCAGCACTTGAATCGTGACCGAATACGGATCGCTCCATGCGCCCGTCACATCCTGCACCTGCCGGGTAATCGTATGAAGGCCTACCTCGTTGAAAATCTCCTCTTTGCCTGTCCACAGCTCGTTCACGAAAGGCCGTCCCGTCTGATTCGACGATCGATCGGTATACGTCACGGTCGTCTCGCCCGCGTAAATCTTCATCGGCGCGACTTCGAAGTTCGCCGTCGGCTTCGTGCTCCATGCGAGCGTAATCGTCACGCCCGTCAAATTCAGCTGGCTGTCGGTCATATTCGACCATGTGCGGATCGGCACCATCATCGAGCCGTTCTGCGCATATGGCGCAAGCGGCGCTTTGACTGCCTTGCCGTCTCGTGTGATCGTCTTCCGGTCTGCCTTGAATCGGAATTCGTGCAGCGCACTCTTCACGACGGATTCTCTCGTCTTGGGATCATACGAAACCTTATAGCCATATTGGTCGGCTACCGACTTGAGCGGAATGAACGACGTGCCGCTCTTCGCCGTAACCGGCTGGGCCGACATGGAGCTGACGCCGTTCTTGATCATCATCTTGCTGTTCAGCTGCAGTATGAGCTGATTATCCGCCCCTTGGGCCACTGCTTCCTTCGTGCCGACGACACCGATCGGTGCGGCCAGCAGCGACAAACTCAGCAACCATTTCAAAGATTTCATGTCCCGTCTCCTTCTTCTGCTAGTTGCACGCTGTTGTTCGTTCATGGCAGAATGCGCCAAGGCGTCTGCCGATCAAACCCACGCCAACTTAAACGTCAAAAAGAGCGATAAAGTTTCGCTCTCTTGTCGAAAAGACATCATATGGACACATTTCTCAGAATAGGATGCGACCGCCTCTTCAGCCGTTAACGCGCATATTAATCAGGAAGCTTGCCGCCATACATACGAACGCCACGGCTGTCAGAATGCCCGCGATGTTCCGGGTAAGAATCGCCTTGCGAAGCGGCTCCGGCTGCCCCTCCATACGTTTCATCGTAACCGTACGGTGCGCGAACATATAGAAAATCAACAGCGCGACAAAGGCCATATTAACGAGAAACCAAATTTGCTGCCACACGTATAATCATCCTCCAATTGGACAAAGCGTAACGCTTCAACTAGACTAGACTGTATCGGATTATGCGGTCGATTGCAACCGCGGCTTTAAGCAACAGCGGTGGAAGGAAGTGGCTTATGAATCCTAATCAGGCATTGCTAGTATTACGCCGAACATTCATCTATGGTACCTGCGCGGCAGCGCTCGCAATCTCGCTGAGCGGCTGTGCCGGAGGTAAGGACGAGACGACCAACGCAAGCGCCCATGCGGGCCACGAAGACGCACACATGGCCAATGGCGATTTGCGGCAGACGACTGCCGGCGCCCAGACGCTGCCAGCTTTCCTGACCGATGCTCACAGCGTGATTGTCCAGTCTTATCAAGCGGCGGCGGCTTCGCAGGACGTGCTCGCCTTCATTCCCTGCTATTGCGGATGTGGCGATTCGGCCGGCCACCGCAGCAATTTGGAATGCTTCATCCACGAAACGAACGCAGACGGTTCCGTGACGTGGGACGATCATGGCACCCGCTGCGGCACGTGCATGGAGATCGCGGTCCAAGCTGCCGTCATGAAACAGGAAGGCAAGAGCATCGCGGACATTCGCAGCGCGATCGAAACCAAATACAGCTCGCAAGCTCAATATGCGACAGATACCCCGCAGCCGCCTGCACCCTAACGAACAACGAAGAGAGGTATACGCACCGATGACAATCGCACACGAACAACATGCATCCCTTCCGGAGAGCGCTTCGCATACGCCTTTTGCCGGATTCAACCAAGACGACTTCGACGTGTTCGCCGCTCCGGGCTTGGAAGCACGCATGTCGCTGCTCATCGAGCGGATTCGGCCTAAGCTATTCGAACTCGGCGACCGCCTCGCGCCGGCGCTGACCGAACTATGCGGCGAAACGATCTACCCGCACGTCGCCAAACACGCGCGCCGCACCATCAACCCGCCGAACGATACTTGGGTCGCTTACGCCCCGAACAAACGCGGCTACAAAGCGTTCCCGCACTTTCAAATCGGCCTGTTCGGCTCCCATGTGTTCGTCCAGTTCGCCATTATTTACGAATCGGATAAGAAAATGGTGTTCGCCGATAACGCGCTGAAGCAAATCGACGACATCCTGACGCATATCCCAACACATTATGTATGGTCTGGAGATCATATGGTGCCCGGCGGCGATCTGCAGGGCGATCTCGGCGAGGCAGGCTTGCGCGCGTTATTGGAACGACTGAAGAAGGTCAAAGCATCCGAAGCGCTCTGCGGGATCATCATCGACCGCCAAGATCCGCTGCTGCAAGACGGCGAAGCCTTTGTCGCCAAAGCGCTGGAGACGTTCCGCACCGTGCTGCCCCTATACAAAATGTCTTGGTAAGGTTGCGCGTTACACCAAGATGTCTTGTCAGCTTCAGTTGGATATACGAAATGCCAAAGAGCACCATCCCAAGAGGGACGGTGCTCTTTTTTTGTCCTATCGTTCACGCATACCATGCGAAATCGCTCAATTATGCGGCATGCTCGATACGTCCGGCCGCGCGGCGTTCTTTTCTCGACTTCCGGAAGAAGAACAGTTCGTAGATCACCGGCACGATGACGAGCGTGAGGACCGTTGCGGCCGTCAAGCCGCCGATAACGACGATCGCCAAGCTTTGGGACACGATGCTTCCGCTTTCGGCCGAACCGAATACGAGCGGCAGCATGGCGCAAATCGTCGCGACGGCCGTCATGAGAATCGGGCGCATCCGCGTGGAAGCCGCTTCGACAAGCGCATCGCGCACCGTCATCGTCTCCTCGTTCTGCTTCACCCGATCGATCAGCACGATCGCGTTGGTGACGACGATACCGACCAGCATGAGGGCGCCGAACGCCGCCGTGAAGTCCGGCGAGATACCGGAGACGAGCAGCCCGACGATGGCGCCAATTGCCGCCAGCGGCAGCGAGAACATGATTGCGAGCGGCGCCCGCAGCGTGCGGAACGTAATGACCATGATCAGGTACACGATTCCGATCGAGATGAGCGCGGTCATGCCGAGATCCGCGAAGTCGCTCGCTTGCTGGGCGGACGCCCCGCCGATAACGAATTCCACGCCTTCCGGCGCTTTGAGCGCATCCACCTTCTTCGTGATTTCCGCCCCGGCCACCGACAGCTGGCTCGGCTCGACGTCCGCGGTCACTCGAATGTAGAGCTTGCCGTCTTTGTGGTAGAAGGTCGTCGCCTCTTCCGCTTGGGTCAATTTTGCAACCGTAGATACCGGAACCGGCCCGCTGTCCGCCATGACCGTCAGGCCATTCAAATCGGCTACCGTTGCCGGGTTAACCGAAGGCTGCAGGATGACTGGGGTTTGGCGGCCTTCGAAGGCAATCGACCCGACAGGGATCGGATTGAGCATCGCCTGAAGCTGAGCTGCGATTTCGCCGCCCTTTGCTTTGACCGGATCCAACTCGAACGTATAGACCGATTTCTTCTCCTCCTGGTTCGACTTGATTTTTAGGACATCCTTCACCGGCTTAATGGCGGCCATGACCTGCTCGGCCCCGTCCTCCAACGCGTTCGGGTCGTCGCCGATAATATCGATCGTTACGCTCGAGGAACTGCCGCCCCCCATCATGCTGCCTGCCGACGCGTTCAGCTCCGCGCCAGCGTAGTTCGAACGCTCCGCTTTGACGGCGTCGATTACCTTCTCGGCGTCTGCGCCTTCTTTGATGTGCACCATATACGTCACGAGCGTTAAGGAGGAAACTTCGCCGTACTTGGCATTATCCGCGCTGTTCCCGTTCATCATCATGACCCAATCCACTTCGCTGCGATCGTTGAGAAGCGTCTCGAGCTTCCGCCCATTCTCCAGCACCTGCGCGTGCGGCGTCTTCGACGGATACTCCAGCGTGACGTTTACTCTCTCCGCGCTGGACGAATCCAATGCCGCTTTCGGCATGACGACATATGCGCCAAGCGAGCCGACGAGCAGAAGACCCGCGATAATTAACGGCACCCACTTATGCTTCAGATTCCAAGTCAGGAAACGGGCGAACCGCTTCGACCCTTCATGCTCCACCATCCGCGTGCCGCGGAGGAATACGGCGCTCAGCAGCGGGACGACGGTCAGCGCGACGAGCAGCGAAGCCAGAAGCGAATACGTGACCGTCAGCGCGAACGGAAGCAGGAACGCCTGCAGCGAACCGCTAAGCAATCCGAGCGGCAGGAATACCGCGACCGTAACGAGCGTGGAGGACGTTATCGCCGACGCGACTTCCTTAGTCGCATCGATGATCAGCTGTGGCGAGAACGACTCCTTCTGCAGACGTCTGTAAATGTTCTCGATAACGACGATGCTATCGTCAACCAAACGTCCAACCGCTACCGCTACGCCGCCAAGCGTAATAATGTTCAGCGTTACGCCCGAAGCGTGCAGCAGATAAAGCGTTATGCCGAGCGATAGCGGGATCGACACGATCGTGACCAGCGTTGCGCGAATGTTGCGCATGAACAGCAGGATGACGATCGTCGCGAACAGCGCGCCCATCAAGACTTCCCGCATCATGGAGTTGACGGAATGCACGACCTGCTCCGCCGTGCTCAGCAGCACCTTGGCTTCGACGCCCTTCATCTCCTTGTTGATCTTGTCCGCCAGCGCTTCCGCATCCTCGCCTACCGTTACCGCGTTGGCATTCGCCGTCTTGGAGATCGTCAGCATCATGACGTCCTTGCCTCCCAAGCTGCTGATGCTCTCCTGCTGCTCGCTCAGCTTGACTTCGGCTACGTCGGCAAGCGCAACGCCCGGCGCGACCGGCAGCTTGCGAAGCGTCTCCAAATCGGCAATATCGGCGCTAACATTCAGATTGCTCGATACGCCGGCAATATCCTTCTCCCCGACGGCCGCTTGCGACGAACGGTTCTGCAGCACGCCCATTAGCGCTTGAACCGGAATGCCCTTCGCGGCCAGCTTCTTCGTGTCCGGTGCGATCGATATGGCAGGCTGCGATCTGCCGCTCAAGCTGACTTCGCCCGCGCCATCGATTTTTTTGAACTCGTTAACGATGTTCTTCTCGGCTTGTTCGCGATCCGCCTTGCTCATGTTGGCATCGAACGCGAACGTCACCCAGGAGATCGGAATCATCGAGGTATTGAATTGTACGACATATGGCGCGGATACGTTCTCCGGCAGCTGGACGGCCGCCGCCGCGCGCTCGATCTCCGCCTTTGCCTCCTTCATATTCGTGTCGGAATCGAAATTCAGGTTGATTTGCGAGAAACCGTTCCCTGTCGTGGACTCCATCGACGTCTTGCCTTTCGTAAACTGAAGCGCGTCCTCCAGCTTAGCGGTGACCTGAGATTCCATCGATTTCGCGTCATACCCTTGGCCAATTACCGCTACCGTCACCTGCGGATTATCCGCTTCCGGCAGAAATTCCATCGGCAGACGGAAATAGCTGACCACGCCCATGATCAGCGCCATCAGCACGACGATGATCATCGCCGCCTTGTTCTTGAACGCCCACTTCGTAATTGCTTGCATGCCCCTCTCGGCTCCCTTCAACATCGTTCTACTCGGAGAACTTCTTGCTAAAGCTTACCGTTTTCGGTTGCCGCTCAAAAACGTCTGTAGACTAATCTTTACCCCCGTCTCGGGACGGAGACTTGCTCAGGCTGCAGGTGGAATCCGCCCATGCAAAAAACCGTTATTCTGCCTGCCCATTAATGGGAAGCGGAATAACGGCTGAAGATGACCTCGTGCAATGAAGTTCGTTGAATGCGCACCGTGCCTCGGTCGCGGACGCCTATGAAGCGGCCGTCGTCTTGGACCTCGCCGAGGATCGGTCCAGCATGCGGAAGCGCATGAGCAGCAGAAGCGCTGCCAACGATAACAGCCCGCCGATCAGAAACGGCAGCTGCAGGTCCAGCTTGAACAAGAACGTGCCAAGCAGCGGGCCGACGATCCGGCCGAGCGAGTCCATCGAGGAACTCAGACCCGACGCGGCGCCCGTCCCGACAGTCGTCTTCTGCGTGATCAGCGACGTGACGCACGGGCGGATCAGCGCGTTACCGATGCCGAATATCGCCAAATAAAGCGTAGCGGTCCACAAGCTGTGCGCGGTAATGAGCAGCAGGAACCCGACGGCCGATATAATCAGACCGATCGCAATATACTTGGGCTCGTCCCCTTTGCGGATCATCCGTCTGACGACCCCGCCCTGCACAAGCGCGCCGACCAAACCGCAGACGAGGAACATGATCCCGACATCGAGCGGCTTCACGTCGAAGCGTTGAATACCGAACAACTGAAGCGTCGACTCCAGACCTGCAAGGGAGAACGAGACGAACAGCGCCAGCACGTATAAATATTTGACCGAGCCGGTGAACGCGGTCCAACGGGACGCTTTGCGCTCGGGAGCGGTCCGATTCTCCGGCGGATGCGACTCCGGCAGCTGCGTTACGGCCAGCAGGAACGTCACAAGCGCCAGCGCCGATGCGGCGTAGAACGGCGTATTATTGGACACCAGACTAAGCAGGCCGCCGAAACCCGGACCGATCGTGAAGCCAAGGCCGATCGACATGCCGACAAGCCCCATCCCCTTCGTCCGTTGATCAGGCGGCGTAATATCCGCTACATAAGCGACGATGACCGATGTCACCGCGCCAGAGAACAAACCTCCCACTACGCGCGAGACGTACATGAGCACCAAATTGCCGTCGGCAATACCGAAGACGAGGAAACTTGCGGCAAAACCAAGCACCCCGACAAGAATAACAGGACGCCGTCCGATCCGGTCGGACAACCCGCCCCACAGCGGCGAAAGCAAGAACGAAATCGCCGAATAAATCGATAGCATCCATCCGGTATGCAGCTCGTAGGCATCCGGACTCGAGGCCTTGATCAGCTCTGGCAGCACCGGGATAATGATGCCGAACCCGATAAAGGTCGTCATCAGCATGAGCATGACGATACCAAGTCGTTTATCCTTCATATCCATTCCTCCACCCCGCTATCGTACCACAACCGCCGGGCGCTTGGTTATGAACAAATGAAGAACAAACAGGACCAGCATAACGGAGCCGCTGACCAGGAAAGGCGCATGCGGGCCGAACGTATCGAACAGACTGCCAGACAAAATGCTGCCCGCGACCACGCCCAGACCTTCGATTGTAAGGAAGAACCCCCATACCGCGCCCCGCTCTGATTTCGGAATCGCATCGGCGATCAAGGCGTTCCACGCCGGAATAATCATCGCATAGCCAAGTCCGACGACTGCCACGATGGCCAGGACCAGAGGAAGCGAACGCGTGAAGCCGAGCATGGGCAGCGAGATGGCAGACAGAATGAAACCAACATGGAGAAACCATTTGGTCCCAACCTTATCGACCCACTTGCCTACCGGAATGAGCCCTACCACCGTGACGGCGCCTCCTGCGACTAGATACATACTGTATTGCTGGGGCGTCAGATGAAGCACCGTGCGGGCATACAGCGTGAGCACAGGCGTTAGCAGCCCGAGCGCGAAATTCTGAATGAACATGGCCGGGTAGAGCAGCCAACTGGCATGCATCGAGCTTCGGACCTGAGCGAAGTAGCGCCTCACTCGTTCCGCAAGCGGCGCTTTCCGCTCCGCGCCCGCATGATGGATCACTGGCTCTGCCGTGCCCTCGATCTCGCGGGACTTCGAACGACCCGGCAGCAGCAGCGCGACGAACACGACGACGACCATCATGCCGATCAGGAGACGGAACGCAGGCGCGAACGAATGCAGGATAAAAAAGTTGATGACGACCGGACCGATCCCGACGCCCGTTAACCAGGCCATATACACGACGCTCATGATCGAGCCGCTAGCTTCGTTGCCCGCGACCGCCGTAGCTCCCGTAATGACGCAGGGCCATAGCGGCGAGGTGCCGATGCCAAGCAGGAGGCAGGCCAACACGATCCAACCTACGCCTTCGGTGAGCGATACGATCGCCACGGATGCGAACGTCAGTATAACTCCGAACAACATAACCATCCTATAGCCTAGACGGTCGATAATCCATCCGAGGGGGCTGCGAAACGCGTTATCGCCTATATATTGAAGCGCAAGCGCCCAACCAATGGCATACGCCGAGAACCCGAGCACCGTCCCCATGTAGACGGGCAATATGGACACCATAAGCGCACCTTTCACGAATTCAACCAAAAACATGATAATGAGTAGCTGTAGGACAAACGGCGAAGACAGCACCTTTTTGCCTGCCCAGCCGGCAGAGATTTTCATATGGACTCCCCTTTCGGTACAATCGGAAAGAACGCGGACGCCTTAAGGCCGGCTCCCTCCGGAAACAACGGAAAAGCCGCGCCGCTGCTAACGCTTCACGGATTCCTGTTCACCATCAGTTTCAACAAAAAAGTTACTTGCAATCCCCCCTGATTTTGCTATACTCAAGCTTGTTTGCGAGTTAGACGATAATTTGACGAAAGGCTGGGATGAAGCGAAATGGATCATACCCGGACCCCGCTGTTCAGCGCACTGCGCGAGCATGCGGCACAGAACCCCGTGCAATTCCATATTCCCGGACATAAGAAAGGCTTGGGCAGCGACCCTGAATTCCGGGCGTTTATCGGCGATAACGCACTGTCGATAGATTTGATTAACATCGCGCCACTCGACGACCTGCATCAACCGACAGGCGTTATCGAAGAAGCGCAGCAATTGGCAGCCGATGCTTTCGGAGCCGATTATACCCTTTTTTCCGTTCAAGGAACAAGCGGCGCGATCATGACGATGATCATGTCGGTCTGCTCGCCGGGCGACAAAATCATCGTGCCGCGCAATGTGCATAAATCGATTATGTCGGCAATCATCTTCGCCGGCGCAAGACCCGTCTTCATCTCGCCGGCGCGCGATGCCAATCTGGGCATCGACCACGGCATTACGACCCGCTCCGTCAAACGCGCGCTGGAGAAGCATCCCGACGCCAAGGCCGTATTGGTTATTAACCCGACCTACTTCGGCATATGCGCGAACCTGAAAGAAATCGTTGATCTGGTTCACAGCTACGACATTCCCGTCCTGGTCGACGAAGCGCACGGCGTGCTGATCCACTTCCATGAGGACCTGCCGATGTCGGCTATGCAAGCCGGTGCGGATATGGCCGCCACCAGCGTGCACAAGCTCGGCGGCTCCATGACGCAGAGCTCCGTGCTGAACGTTCGCAAAGGCCGGGTCAATCAACATCGCGTGCAGACGATCATCAGTATGCTGACGACGACGTCGACCTCTTATATCCTGCTTGCCTCGCTTGATACGTCCCGCCGCCATCTGGCGTTGAACGGACATGCCATCGCAAGCAACGCGATCGAGCTGGCGCAGGCCGCGCGCGCGCAGATTAACGAGATTCCGGGCCTCTACAGCCCAGGCAAAGAAATTCTCGGCGGCGAAGCGACGTTTGATCTCGATCCGACGAAGGTGATCGTCCATGTACGCCATCTGGGCATTACCGGCTACGAATGCGAGAACTGGCTGCGGGACAACTTCAATCTCGAAGTCGAATTGAGCGATATGTACAACATTCTCGCCCTCGTTACGCCCGGAGATACGCAGGATTCCGTGGATACGTTGGTCACCGCGCTCCGTGCGATGGCGGAAGCCCACAATGGACGCAACGAAGTGAAGGAGCTCGTGGTCAAGATTCCGGAAATTCCGCAGCTCTCCCTCACCCCGCGTGACGCGTTCTACGGCGATACGGAGGTCGTAGCGTTCAAGGAATCCGCCGGCCGGATTATTGCCGAGTTCATCTATGTCTACCCGCCGGGCATCCCGATTCTGCTGCCAGGCGAGGTCATCTCGCAAGAGAACATCGATTACATCGTCGATCACGTCGAAGTCGGCCTGCCGGTCAAAGGTCCGGAAGACCGCAGCATCCAGTACGTCAAAGTCATCGTCGAAGAAGAAGCGATTTTCTAAGCCGCCATTACGACAAGTATGCGCCGGTTCGTACAGCCGGGAGCTTCGTGCTCCCGGCTTTTTGACGTACCTGTTCCATATTGTATCCTTCCGGATTGGCATGCTAAGATGGGGGAGGGGTGAGGTTGGAATGAGTCAAAGCGCTTACATAACCTTGGTGAACGGCTCCGTGACGAATCAACTGACGCTTGTGGAAGTGAAGGAACGGCTTCAGACGTATCGCGAACAGCTCGCGTTGACCGGCCGTCAATTAGGCTGGCCCTACGCAGAAGCGGCATTCCCGTACAGCATCGAGACCAAACCCGGCGAGGAAGACCGCTGGTTTTATTTGAAAGGCCAAGACCCGCTTTACCGGTATATCTTATTCGGCGTTGGCACCCGACATGGCGAAGACGCAACCGCATCCGGCGCGCATTACATCCAGATTACGTTGCCCGACGACGCCACGCACGGCGATAAAGCCAAGGGCAATGAGCTTTGCAAGCATCTGGCCAAGAGTCTAAAGGCTGAGCTGCGTCTCTTTAATGGACGAACGATCTATTATAATCCGCGCAAATAAACATGCCTTCACGCGTTCGTGAATGCATCTGCCGCAGCCAAACCAACGCAAAACACCGGAACCTCAAGGTCCCGGTGTTTGCTGTTGTATCGCTTATTAAGCCTGTCCGTTCTCGCGCGCCGCGATTTCGTCGTAGATGCGCGTAACGCGATCCCACTCCGCATCGTCTTCGATCCCTACGAGGAAGGCTTCGTCATTCTCTTCTTCAATACGGAAAATAACGCCGTCAGCCTCCGGATCATTGCGGTCAATCAGGACAGCATATGCTTGCTCTTCCGATTCAAACGTGTAGACCATAACCATCTCACGCTCGGTTCCTTCTTCGTCGGTTACAACGAAGACATGCTCCTCATGCTCGTGGTCTTCGCCACATCCGCAATTGTCGTCATGTTGATGCTCGCTCATGGTATACCCTCATTTCAAAGTCTGATTGCTTTCGTTCGTATCGTAACATGAGAGGTATTGCCCGGTCAAACAAAAGAGCCTTCGCGAAGGCTCCCGCCGAAGGCTTGAATACCGCGTTACTGCGCGGTAATGACTTTCTCCGAGACGAGCTTCCAATCGTCGCTCGCGTTCAGCTTCATATAGAAGCGCACCGCGTACTTCCCCGCTTGATCGAAATTGTACTTGACGTCCCCTGTCCGGAACCAGAAGTTGTCCTTCGAAATTTTCTCATTCTCCGATTGGATCACCTTCTCCGTGCCTCCTGGGTCGAAGATCGACACTTTCACGGCCGAGATGTCCGTCGTCAAGCTATCTACTTGGGCAAACACTTTGAATGTATACTTGTTGCCTTTGTTCACATTGCCGAATATCGTTGAGTCCTGAAAAAGGAACATATGCACATTCGGTTTAAAGATGGAAACCTTCTTCGCGCCTTCATCCCAAACGACGATCGACTGCAGCGTGTTCGCCAGCTGTCTGATGGCCAAGTACGTCTTGCCCTCCGCCATGATGCCCGCGTCGTCCAATTCCGTACCGTTGAGGATGACCCTTACCTTTTGTGCTGCCGAGTCGGCAAATATCATCGTACCGCCCCATAACGACATCACCAGCAGCAAGACGAGAAGCCTTCTGAACCTCATGATCGTAACCCTCCATCCCGTTTGTCTGGATGAAAGGTTATACTCCGGCGCGTCCCTAAAGTTGCGCTGGCGATCAAACTTTTTTATTGTAAAATACCGTAGTGGGGAGAAGAAAACACATGCTTATCAAAATGCCACGACTGCCCGTGCAGACCGCACTCGACCAGTCTTCCTATTGCCTAGCCCCTTTCCCTTGCCTATACGTAAGTGCGCGTTAGGATGCAGGGCACACCTTTGCCGACCGCCCCTGGCTGCTGCATGCTCTCCAGATAGCGCATGCCTCTGGCGCAGGGCGTTTTGCACACCTCGCACGTGCTGGACAATACAACTCTCAATACCGCTTGCTTGCGCTCATTGGCATGCTGATTTTTTTTCGCGGCTTTCGTGCCTTTTCCTTTTGCTTTGCTCATGACGCGTCGACCACCTGCCCCGGTTTCGATGAAAAGCTGATGTATTGTATGCCGCGGCGGGTGGTTGGGTACCGGAGCTAGGATATCGACACGATCATTTATTTCTCGACAATTAGCCTTTTCAATTTGCCGAGGAAATGATAAATTGGGTAATAATGCCCAACGCTCAAGGGGGAGCCATCGAAGTTGAACATCCAAATGCTCGGCACCGGATCGGCGTTTGCCAAACGCTACTATAATAACAATGCGCTTTTGTTTTCGGGTGGACAAACCGCCATGCTGGATTGCGGCATTACTGCGCCGCTGGCTCTCCATCAGCTTAGCAAGACGTTTAACGATATCGATGCGCTTGTAATCAGCCATATTCACGCCGACCATGTAGGCGGCATGGAGGAATTCGCGTTTCAACGAAAGTTCGTCTACCAACGGAGCTTACCCCTGTTCGTTCCCGCTCCACTGATCGAGCCGCTTTGGGAAACGACGTTGAAAGGCGGACTGATGCAGGAAGACCTCCGTTCTTTGGACGACTATTTCGATGTTCGCCCGCTTCAGGAAGGCGAAAGCTGTGAGATTATTCCCGGTCTCACCATTCGGCCGATTCGAACGAAACATATTGCGGGCAAGCCTAGTTATTCGTATGTTATGAACGGTTCCTTTTTCTATTCGGCCGACATGAAATTCGATGCGGAATTGCTGCATGCGCTCGTCGCGGAAGGCTGCGAAGTTATTTTTCACGATTGCCAGCTCAAGCCGCCCGGCGTCGTCCACACGACGCTTGAACAGCTGCTCAGTCTCCCGGTTGATTTGCAAGAGCGGATATGGCTGATGCATTATGACGATACGAGGCCGCATTACGAGGGAATGACAGGAGCCATGCGGTTCGTGGAACAGCACCATGTCTATTCGTTCTAGCCATGCCCCTACACGATTCTATATGAATGTCGAGAGCCCGCGCCAAAAAGGCGCGGGCTCTCTCTGCAGTCGGTTAGAACGTCGGCAAATTATCCAAATTATTAGACGGGTCGCCGTCCGCATCGCCGCGTATATACGTTTCGCCGTCGCGTCCCTTGAACGCGTTCACGCCCGCGATTCGGCCTGCCTGCACTTCCTGCAGCGCTTCGTTGTAGGCGAGCAATCTGCCGGACGAGGTCTGGAATGCGGTTAAATCGCCGTCCCCATTTTTTTGTACGGCCACGAAAGTTTCCCGATTGTCCACCGGAACCGCTCCCGCAGCCGCTTGAGGGAATGAGTTATCGTCTGCCGGCATCGCTGTCTCCTCCTTCGGCTCGCAGCTTCTTGTGCTGCCAAGCTCTCGCATGTTAGCATCCCCTCTCGGCGCTTCTCTTATCCGAGTAATTCAAGTATGATAAGAGGAACACCTCGCACGTGCGCAAGGAGATGAGAATCCGATGACGACCGTATATGTGCTGGCCATCGTCCTAGTTCTGGGCTTGACCGGCCTATTCCTTTGGGTCACCAGAAAAGCCTACTCCCGCAAATGGGAAGACGACGAATAAGTCAAAATCCGGCCCTCCTTCATGGACGCCGGATTTTTTCGTTGCAGCCAGTATAGACCAACCTGAATACAACTTTATTGCTGTATGAGCAAGCGTCCGTCTCGTTATATCGTCATCTACGTCACGGTCCATCGTGCTGAGATCTGAAATCTCGTTTCTATAGAAAAAGGAAGCCGGTAGATCATGTTATTTGCAGCTGAGAACCGCCTTATTTTCTTCGATGCTTGGTCTCTGACCTCGATACCTTTCGTCGCCAAACGAACGGTTCGTCATAAGAAAACGTGTCCTGAATGACCATCCTCGCCACGCACCAGCTAACCACCCCGACAATCCCGAACAGCGCAATAAGCCAAACTGCCAAATGGGCCGCTTCCATCGCCTTCACCAACCTGCCTCTCACCGCCGATAGTTATCTATACATATGAGGCGAGCGCGCGATTTAGTATCCGACCGGTCATTGTAGAACGTACATATTTGAACATTTTGCGACCATACTATGCGAAGAACCCATTCTTAAACAGCTGAGGAGGCTTTTTCGTGTTGGACCAATTAGAAAGCAATTATGATTGCGCGAATGCATCGAGCGATCTTCATCAACTGAAGCAGCAGCTGGATGCCCTATATGCCGCGGAGGACAGCAGCTCGACCGAGCAGCAGGAAGCGATCAACCGGCTCGAGAACCAAATTCGATTCATCGCCAACAAATGCGATATCCCAAGCGCTAAAGGCTAACAGATTGCAGCCAATGGGAGCACGGCAAACGCGACTCCAGTGACAGAACTATCTGTCGCCTGGAGTTTTTTATTTTTTTATTAAAAAGTGTTGACTTCCGCTTTCAGACTTGATATATTATTAATTGTCACTGCGGAACAAGCACAAAGAAATATACGAAATGATCTGTTAGCTCAGCTGGGAGAGCACCATCTTGACAGGGTGGGGGTCAGTGGTTCGAGCCCACTACAGATCACCATATTTGATCTGTTAGCTCAGCTGGGAGAGCACCATCTTGACAGGGTGGGGGTCAGTGGTTCGAGCCCACTACAGATCATACGTTTAGAAAACCCTTGGTAACAAGGGTTTTCTTTTTGTTATTGTTCCCTCGGCAGAAGGCCAAACCACGGCTTCTCGTTCTCGCGCTCTGCTGCCAACACACCTGCGACGATCTGCTCCATGTGCACAATATGCTGCGCGATCGTGTCCTCTTCGTCCTTGACCCGCCCTGTCGCTTCCCTTCTCCGCCACAGCATATTCGACGTATCGGCATCCAGCAGCTTCCGGGCAAGCATCCGTGCCGGATCACGCTTCGCCGCCACCAGATCATGAAGCAAATATCGATATTCAGGGATAACGCCGACGATGATCGCGTTCTCCTCCAGAGTCCAGTGGGTATTTCCAGGCATTGGCGTTACCTCCGTTTCGCTTATAGATGTATTATACGGCTTGCAGTGGGATTTGTCTTTAACACATGGCATGACCAAAAGCCGGTCCTTGGGGGACCGGCTTTCGGCGGTAAAGTACGTGCTTTAGATTTTAGGAGTAAGCAACGGCGCTGTCCCCTTCATGTCCATTCAGCAATTTGCATACAGCCTTGAAGTGTTTGTCCGACATGGTACAAAACTTGGAATTCGAACTTTTCGGCCATTCAAAATAAGCTAACCGGCTCGCTTGCTCCAAATAAACGATGCAATCAAGATTCACTACAATATTCCGGTCAACCGTACGAAAATTGTAACCGGTATTGTTCAGTACTTCTTCCCAATATTTGAGAGTCCCTGGGAGATAGCATTTTAAATCTCTAGTATGTACTATTATCGCATCGTTAAAACTATCTTTCTCAATGTACAAGATATATGTGATATCTATTGGTGGAGCAAGTCCTTTTTTTCCAGAAACGTCTAATGCGGCAGTTAGGTATTTATTACGCAGCACTTTTAACCACCCCTGGATAAGATATTACTTGAGAAGCTCATCTGGTGTTTCTGGTTGATGAACATATAACCAACTTGCTGTGTTCACAACCAACACCGCTATCCCCGCTAACACTGTTGCAAGAAAATGTAACGTTCTTCTTCTCAAACGCATTCACCCCCTCCAACGAATTAACGTTAGGGCTTGAACGAAGAATGAAGCTGTTACTACGGGGTTAAGCATCATGAAGCTGGATAATACTAGTAGTATACTCCCAATTTTAAACCATCGGAAGTACTTTGGAGAAATTCTTGTCTGTCTTTCGATAATTGAAGGCGAAAAAATAACGACCAGAAATAAAGAGATGCAATTTAATATCAAGCATTGTGTTTGATCCAATGAGGCAAAAGATAATAAAGTAATAAGTAAAGTCGAAACAATAATACATAAGACTCCTGATTTTAAGTGATACCCTCCCGAAACTTGGCGAAGTACCGCAAACGATACCAATGCTAAAAGAACCTCAATAAATCGACCATTTATTATGCCTAGTATCATTGTTGATATGAGAATACTTGCAGTATTAATAATTAGCTGTATCGAATAGGACAAGACTGCCTCGCTAGCGGGATGTTCGGACTTATCCTTCAATACTTTAGCCATCTTCAATGAAATGTTTTCGATCATTCGGACGAAGCCTCCTTCTTAATGGAATACACCAAAAAGATAATAAGCGCTACGACGAATCCGAATACATTGGCATAAATGTCTTGAAAATACATCATTGCCACCAACGCTAGAATAAAACCAATAATAATTATCGTAACGAAAAGCTGTTCACCTTTGAATCTCCACTTTTCAAAGTCAAAAGTAAAACCTAAACCTCTCTTATATAAATACCAACCTATACCGGTTCCAATGACACCAGTTAAGAATTGAAGTAAATACCCTTTAAACTGATTCGTGTTGACTTCCACAATAGTAAAATTACATATCAAGACAATTATTGTTTGCAATACAGCAAAACCCAAAAACCCAACAATAGTCATAAAAATAGATTGAATAAACGGGAGCCTCGCTATTGTTTTGAAGAATAGTAGAGTTATCACAATATTAACGATTGGAGCAATATAGGCTAAGCTCGATAACTCTTCTCTCGTGAGCAAGTTTTGCAAATTAATGATTTCAATAATGATTAACGAATGCATGAGATAATGTTTAAAGTTGTATCTGAATAAATATAGTGCCAATGCATACATTGAAACACCTTCAATAGTTGAAAACAGCATAAACCCTAAGAAATCCATAGCGCACCGTCCCTAGATTATATATCTCAGCTGTCGATTAGCAGAACGGAAAACCTACTATTGCTCTTACTTCCGCTAACTACTATTACTATTTTGCCTTCTATCATCGTCTCTTCAATCCAGAGAGGACGGTTTCTCGTTTCAGCAAATTCAATGCAGCTATTTTTTACCTCCAATGCTGGAGTTTCTTTGTTCCCAAGTTATTGCACAGCTTTTGATATATGTTACGAGCTCCTGTATGAAATGACTGATGCTCCCCCGAATTCCTCAGCGATTCCCACATACCTATAAAGCTTCAAATTATCACCTACCAATTACCTATAGCTGCTATTCCTAATATACGATAACGACGTGTATACATCAATAAGTTGTAAAGCCTGACTATAAATAACCCTATCTTTTCAGGAGGGGATTCACAGAACATGTCGAATAATCACGTTTTTTTTCCAAATCTCTCCAAAGTGTACTCAATCGAAGCCATTTGCGAACAAGCAACATTTTCGACCTCAAACACGTCTAACAGTTATTAAAGAAACTCACATATGAAGAGGTGACATTCATGAGAAAATTATTATTAGCCGCAAGCATTGCCCTGCTTGCCTTCACGACCGCTCAAAGCGCCTTCGCGTTCTCCGATACGAAACAGGACCCGAACGCGGCCAAAATTGAACAGCTCCAGCAACAAGGCATCGTATCCGGAAGTAAAGACGGCAAGTTTCTTCCGAAAGAAAGTCTTACCTTTGCTGCAGGACTGACATTGATTACAAAAGGCCTAAAACTTGATTTTGGCGACAAAGTATTCATTAAAGCGCCGCAAGCGACCGATTACTTCGATACGGTCAACGATAAAGCCTGGTACGCGAACGCCTTCGTCTTGGCAGGCATCAATGACCTCGGAGTGCCACGCAACGTGAACCCGGCAGCCATCATGACCCGGGAACAATTCGCACATTATCTGTTTCGGGCGATGATCGCCAAGCAAGAATTAGCTTTTATCGAAATCTACAAGGTCATCGGCGACGAGAAGGATGTTACAGCCGGCTATATGGGTAGCATTCAAAACTTGCTCATTGCAGACATCGTCAAGCTCGACGCCAGCCAGAACTTCAACCCGAAGCTGCCAATTACGCGCAGCGAAGCAGCCGCTTGGACGCACGATGCGATCGCTTATTTGAAAGCGCATGACGAGCCAAACGAAGAAGAGAGGCCGCAGTCGCCGTTGCACGATCTTGCACTCTCGACCAAAGCCGTGAACGAACGTATTAACGCAGTGACTATAACGGCACAAGTTCCTCATCCTGGATACGGCATCCGCATCGCATCGATCACGTTCGAAGGCAGCCGGGCGATTATTCACGTCGAACCGGTTCTGCCGAAGCAGGGTCAAATGTATCCTCAGGTCATCACCGATGTTAACGTCACGACCTATGTCGACGCTGTCTACAAACCCGAACTCGCTGGTGGTTCGAGTTCCTCATCTATCGCTGGTTCAGCAAGCAGCGAAGCTGCTGCCCAATAAACCAAGCCTACGTTATCCCCGGCCAACGAAAACGACCCCTGACGTCTGTAGAGCAGACTCAGGGGTCGTTCTCGTATACTTATAAGTCTCTTTAATTAACCCTCTTCCCCCACAGCCGCTTCCAGCTCCGCGAGCATTGGCAGGCACCAATCGATCTCCTCCTGCCCGTCCTCCCGCAGAAAAGCATTCGCGCGCGAGAAGGGACGGCTGCCAAAAAAACCGCGGTGCGCGGCAAACGGGCTTGGATGCGCCGATGCAATGACACAATGGCGGCTCGTATCGATTGAAGCCGCCTTATCTTGCGCGTGCTTCCCCCATAACAGGAAGACGAGCGGCTTCTCCCGCTTGTCCAGCGCGGCGATTACCGCATCAGTGAAGGCCTCCCATCCGATCCCTTGATGAGATGCCGGCTTGCCGGCTTCCACCGTGAGTACATTGTTGAGCAGCAGCACCCCTTGCTTTGCCCATGGCAGGAGATGGCCATGATCCGGAATCGCGCAGCCAAGATCGTCCTTCAGCTCTTTATAGATGTTCTGCAGCGATGGCGGCGTCCGTACGCCCGGTTGGACGGAGAAACTAAAGCCATGCGCTTGTCCGGGTCCATGATAAGGATCCTGCCCGATGATCACCACGCGCGCGTTCGAATAAGAGGTATAATGCAGCGCGTTGAAAATATCGTGCATGTTCGGATAGATGTTCTCCTTCCGATATTGCTCGGCTAGAAAACCTCGCAGTTTTTGATAGTACGGCTTGTCCAGCTCACCGTTCAACACGGAAGCCCAGTCGTTTTTGAAAATCACACTCATTCGGTATCTCCTTTCAACAAAAAACTCCTTCTCCTCTGAAGGCGTTCAGATCGGCGAAGGAGCAGCATAATTGGCTAGCATGGCGTATGTAACGATACCGGACTTATCCAAAAAAGTCAACCGGCGCGGTTACGGCCAGGCGAATTTAGAGGGAGTCCCACAGTACCCCGATTTGCTCCTTCTTCTGCTGAAGCGCAAAACGTTCGATGGTCTGGATGATACCTTTCGCCTTATCATGCAAAATGCCGTATTCTTGCATCGCGTGCGTTAACCGATCCGGGTAAGTAAGCGAAGAACGATATTGGATCGTCTCCTCGACAATGACAAAGTCGTGCGTCTCATGTCCGTACGTTTCGCCGTATCGTTCTCCGGGAAGTTGGAGCAGCTGATGCTTGGAGAAAACAGCCCCCAGTTTGCCGAGAATAATTTTGAACGGGTCCGCGAAAAACTCCGGTAACTTACTTAAATACGCCGGATACGTCTTGTCATTCTCGTTCAGATGCCACCACAACGAGGAACGGTTGAGGTGCGCGTCGACATGCATACCGCTGTTGGCCATTAATTGCCGCACGTCGTCTTTCACAGCCTTCAATTGCTCACCGGTCATGAGCGCCGCTGCATCCGGATTGTTCATTACGATCTGTCTCGCTTGTTTCTCATACCATTGCCTGGTGAACTCAGCAGCACTGCTTAAAAAGTACCGTTTGATATCCTCCATCTTGTTCTTTATGTCTTCCAGCTTTGCATTCTCTTGCTCGATCAACAACTCGTAATTCCTGTCAACTGCCGATGACCTCATGATGCTGTCCCCAATCTCTCTACGATTATCCATTCTCAATGGATATTTGTAGTTATTATAGACTAATTCACAAGACTTGGGAATGAGTGCAACCACTAGCAGATAATAAAAAACACCTAGATTCGCAGTATGCTTAACGCTCTTCAAGTTCGCCCCCTGCTGGGATAGACTTGGTAAAAACACAAAAAAAATAGAAACCTTGATTTCTCAAGGCTTCTATTCGTGATGCCACCGAGGACGGGGTCGAATAAGGAATGCGTATTATAGTCTGTTGACAAGCAGGTTCATTTGCTCAACCCTCTTTACCATCTCAGCTGTAGATGCCGCCGTCTGCTCTGCTCCAGCTGCTGTCTCCTCCGTCACTGCGGCGATGTTCTGAATGCTGCTTTGCACCTCAGAGCTTTGGGAGGCTTGTTCCTCACAAGCTGCTGCGATCTCCGAAATACGCTGCGAGGTGTCTTGAATCGTTTCCTTAATCTCCTCGAACGCTCTGCCAGCCTTATTCGATGCTTGGTTGCCGGCTTCCGCTGAAACGACAGCTTCCTTCGTATTCTTTTGAATTTCTTTAATCAGCGTGCTGATTTCCTTCGTCGCTACGCTGCTTCGTTCTGCAAGCTTACGTACTTCATTAGCAACAACCGCAAACCCTTTGCCTGCTTCGCCGGCGCGTGCCGCTTCTAACGCAGCGTTCAAGGCAAGCAGATTCGTCTGTGCGGCGATTTCATTAATGACACTGACAATGTCACCGATCTTCTCCGAGCTGTTAGCTAGGTCGTTAATTTTGCTTGAAATCTCTTTCATGCCGTCCAAGTTCTCCCGAATGACTTCATTCCCGTTCATCGCATGCTTGACGACCTGTTCAGATTCAAGGTTAACACGCTCGGTGTTCACCGCGATCAAATGAACGGCTGCCGACATCTCGTGGACCATGGCGTTCGACGTTTCGACCGATTGGGCTTGCAGCTGGTTGCCGCTTGCGATTTGTTCGGTGCTGGCCATAATCTCCTGCGAGCTGGACAGCAGGTCCGAGTTGAAGGCAACAATCTTCTTCACGATACTCAGAGTCGAACGATAGACTACCAAGCAAGTCAGGATCCCCAGCAGAATGGTAATGATCATAAGCACCGTTATCGTGCGAATATCCCTTGTAATTAGCGCATTCAGTTGGTCGACCTTATTACGCGCATTCTCATCTTGGTTCGTCGCAAGCTGGCTTGCAGCATCGATCGCAGCCGTGAGATGAACACGACCATTGATGGCCGCTTCCTTCGCTTTTGCTAAATTGTTTTGACTGCCAAGCTCCGCAATTTTATTGATGATCGCGGCATACTGTTCGCTTTCCGATTTGATTTGGTTATAAAGCTGCTTATTTTCCTCTAATACCAACAGCGTCCCCAACGTTTGCAGCGATTGAACTAATTCACTGTTCTTTTTTTGCGTGTCATCCATCAGCGTTTTGTCATCAAACAGGAGGTAACCACGCATCCCTGCACTAATTCCGAACAGCTCTGTTTTCACCCGCTGAGCCTCAATCTGCGAGCGTTGGATCCGATTTGTAATATCTCCCACGTCGTTCTGCATATGGACCAGTCGGATTAGAACCATAACGGACAATACCGTCAATAACACAAGAATTAAGGACATACCGACGATTAATTTTTTACGCACGTTAAGCTGATTAAACCATGCCATGTACCATTGTTACCTCCTATAAATAATCAGCTCGTTTGCTGTACTATTTATATCGTCGGATAAAATGGTCGGCATGACAGAGAAATATTGTAAAGAGTGCAGTCGGTTTTTCGTTTATGGATGAGGCATTTAAACAGCAAAAAAACCTTGATTTCTCAAGGTTTTCTCATGATGCCGAGGACGGGGGTCGAACCCGTACGGTGGTCACCCACCGCAGGATTTTAAGTCCTGTGCGTCTGCCAATTCCGCCACCCCGGCATATCGGGACATTCTCTAGATGGTGGGCCCTGAGGGACTCGAACCCCCGACCAATCGGTTATGAGCCGACCGCTCTAACCAACTGAGCTAAGGGCCCTCGCGATAATTTATCGAAAGGTTGGTTGCGGGGGCAGGATTTGAACCTGCGGCCTTCGGGTTATGAGCCCGACGAGCTACCGAGCTGCTCCACCCCGCGTCAGTACCAACAAACTAGAGCGCCATCAATGACGACAAGATTAAATATACAATAGGCGGACCTTGAAAGTCAACCCTTTTTTTATGGCAAGAAGCGGACGCCGTAACGCCCTTTGCGGGACTGAAACACTTCGACTTCTTTGGGACAATCGTACCCGTACACCCACCAGTCGTTCTCCATCCGCCGTACCAGACAGCCCGCTTGGAACTTCGTCTCGTATAACCTGACCCAATACACCCATCGCATCATGCGTGCATCCCTCCTCATCTTCATGAGCATAGATTACCCCAAGATGCGGAAAAACAAGCATATGCTAGCGGCAAATCACGACTTCGCACGCAAGCCCCCATGGCGGCTTGTAACGGCCCAAAATCCCCATCACTCTCCCCTTCCACGTTGAGAATAAAGGTGTAAAAGAGAAAAGACCGCGCCTGCGCGCGGTCTTCCAAGTCTTATCCCTCAACTGTCCGTTCTTACCTTAACCTAGCGGACGAACAACGCCGTCACCGGACGCGCCATCGTTCGTACGTTTAAGCGCCTCATTGCCTTTGGTCTCCCAATCCTTCAGCGCTTGCTGCACGTTCATCTTGCCTTCGATCACCTGTTGGATCGCTTGCGTGCCCATGTACTGCGCTTCATAGATGCCCGGCTTCTCGCGGGACAGCTTCTCCATGTCGAGATTGGTCGGCGGTACCGGCTTCAGCGTGTAGAAGGCCTCTACGTTGTAGTCCTGGCCATCGCGAGGCTTGAGCATCGATTTGCGCGCGATCAGCTCATACGTGCTGCGGGACTTAAGCTTCGCCCATTCCTTGCTGTTGTTGAACGCGATGAATTCCCATGCGTCATCCGGGTTGGCCGCTTTTGCGTTAATCCCCATCAGTGCGCTCAAGTTGATCGAACTGCCATAGCCCGGATTCTCGGTATGCTGCGGCATCATCACAACGCCCCAATCCACGGACGGCACTTTGCTGTTCTTCGCGTTCTGTTCCTTCGCTCTAGTCAGCTCCGTAATATACTCGTAACCGGCAACCATCATGCCGACGCGGCCGTTAATGAACAAGTCGCCTTGGTACGGGTTCCATGCCTGCTTGCCATCGGTCGTACCCGTGTCGTACAAGTCTTGGCCGGATGGAATAATTTTGTCCTTATACAGCGGCACGAACGTGTTAAAGACTTTCTCCCACTGCGGACCCGTTACCGACATCTTCTCGCCTTTGTCGTCGAAGACCTTCATCTGCAGCGCCGGCAGGTAGTACTGCTGCATGTCGTTGAATGCGTCGCCGCCCCAACGGTTCATTTGCAAGCCGAAAATCCGTTTGTTCCCCTCGCCTTTGGCTAGACGCTTCGCGCTGGCGAACACGTCGTCCCACATCATGCCGTCCTTCGGTACCTCGACGCCAGCGTCCGCGAAGATCTTCTTGTTGTAGTAGAGCGCCGACGAGTTGAACGTTGGTGTAAGCGCGTAGATCGCGTTGTCGCCCGCTTCCTTGATGCCGTCGATAACGGTCGGCACATAATCCTCGATATCGAATTCTTTCTCCTGAATGATCGGATCGAGCTGCTTCAGCATGTTGTCCTGAACGAGACGCTTCAGATAAGTTGTGCCCGAATCGAGAACGACGACATCCACCGGATTGGTCCCGTTCAGCAGCTCCTTCAGCTTGTCATACGGATCGGGCTGCGTGACCGGCTTGCTCGGGTCCGTCTGTTCTTGGAACCGCTGATCGTCGTAATTCATTGCGCTGACAATCTGAATGTCCAGCTCCGGATGCATCAGCTCGTAGCTGTCTGTATACTGCTGACGAAGATATTGCTCGCTGTCCGGACTGGAATAGATGAAGCCGATCCGCAGCACCCGTTTCTCCGCGCTCGTATCCGATCCGCTGCTGCACGCCGCGAGCGCCGATCCCATCAGCGTCAGCGACAAGCCCAGCACCGCCGTCTTGCGCATCCTTGCTCCCCATGTTGTGTACATATGCTTACCCCTCCAATGATTTTGGCGTCGTAATGATAATACGCTCGCCGTCGAATTCCATTGATGCTTTATCCGTAATGTTCAGCGCCGTCAAATAGTGCTTCGGGATCTGCAGTCTCCCGACGCGGTCAACGACCACGTATTCTTCGTGCACCTGACCGATGCCGCCGTGACCGACCATGCCGTGCGCCTCCGCCTCATCCAAGTTCGGATTGCGCTTAATAAACTCGGTGCTCGTGAGACCGTCGCGGATCGCCACGACGCGGTCCACCTTGCCGGCTAACGACAGGTCGTGCGTTACAATGACGATCGTGATGCCAAGCTCGCGATTAAGCCTGCGAAAAATATCCATGATCAAATCCGACGTCCGCGAGTCTACCGAACCCGTCGGCTCATCCGCCAGCACAAGCTGCGGCCGGTTCGACAAGGAAATCGCCATCGCGACCCGCTGCTGCTCCCCCCCGGAGAGCTGATGCAGCTTGTTGTGCATCCGCTCCTTGAGCCCGACCCACTCCAGAAGCTGGCGGGCGTACGCCCGATCCAGCTTGCCGGAGAGCATCATCGGCATCTCGACGTTCTCGATCGCCGTCAAATACGGCAGCAGATTGCGCGCGTTGTTCTGCCAAATGAAGCCGACCGTGTCGCGCTTGTATTCGACAAGCTGGTCATCCGTAATCTTGAGCAAATCCCACGGCCCAACCTTGACCGAACCGGCGGACGGCCGGTCCAGACCGCCCAGAATGTTCAGCAGCGTCGATTTGCCACTGCCGCTGTTGCCGATGATCGCCATCATCTCGCCATCCTGCACGGTCAGGTTCAAGCCTTGGAGCGCAACGACTTCAAGATCGTCTGATTTATAAATTTTAACGAGTCCTTCGCATTCAATCACTTCGTCTTAACGCTCCTCTCCCATCTTCACGGCCTGATGCACGCGAAGACGGCGGATATGAACGAGCAGCAGCGACGCGCCCATCACCATCATGCAGGCGACGACGATGTACAGTTGGTTCGTATCCTTCGAATCGAACACGACGCGGAACGGCGGCACCGAATTGGTCACGTTCTCCGCCGTCTGCAAGAAAGGCAGGAACAGCAAGCTCGTAATCTTCCCGATGACGATGCCAAGCACGATCGACAAGCCCGCGGTAAATATTTGTTCGAGCAGCAGCATGCCGGTCAATTGCTTCCGCGACAAGCCCATCGCCCGCAGCACGCCGAACTGCACGATCCGGCCCGATAGGTTGAAGAACCAATATAGAATGTAGCCGACGAGCGAGACGAGAATCGATACCAGGAAGCCCAGACTTAAGATTCCGAATACGCCGCCGCGCGTAGGCAGCTTCGACTGCGTCACCAGCTCGGTGCGCACATCCTGGACCGAAGCAAGCTCGATTCCTTTGTTTTGCAGCGCAGTGATAATCGGCGCGGTCTTCGCGCCCGGCTTCATCTTCAGCCAGACATCGTATTGAATAATCGGCACCTGGTCGTAAATATAATCCAAATTCGCGATGACGAACGGCGATTGATCCGGATACTGACTCGGCCAGTACGGTACGATACCGACGATGACGAATTCGAGCATCCCGTCGGTCAAGCCGACCGATACGCTATCGCCCAATTTGAGCTGGTACTTCTCCGCGACATTGGATGGCACGATAGCCGCCTGTTCGTACATGCCCAAGTAATTCAAATAGTTGAACGGATGGCGCTCGTACAGGTCATTGCGGAACCAAGCCACTTTGGCAAAGTCGACGTTGTCGATGCCGACCAATGTGCCTTGACCCACAGAACGGCCGGATACGACGACGTTGCCTTTGGTCTGCAAGACGCGGGCAGCTGCCTCAACGCCATCCAGCTCGCGGAATATCTCGAACGGCGGTTCGGAATAAATCGTGCGGGTCGGCACCACGCTGCCGCCTTTGCCGCCGCCCCCGCCGTTACCGCCTTGGCCTCCATTACCGCCCTGATTGCCGCCGTTGCCGCCTTGACCGCCATTACCACCTTGGCCGCCGTTGCCGCCTTGGTTGCCGCCGTTATTCACAAGCTCAGTCGTTCCTTCCCAGACAGTCTGAACGACAACGTCCGTGCCGAACTTATATAACGTGCGCTCCGTGGAGTTCAAGTCGATCGTACGCGCGGCAGATGCGTTGTAGACGCCGAGTCCGAGTGTAAGAATCAACAGAATCATGAGCGGATAATATCCTTTGGACGAACGCGACAGCTGCGTCAGCGTCAAGTATAGCGGGACCGGCAGCAGCCGACGACCGAGCCAGTTGAACAGCTTCAGCATCCAAGGGAACACGCGCAGGAAGAATAGTCCGAGCGCGAAGATCGCAATGGCCGGAACGAAGAACAGGAACGGCTGCACGTTGAGCTGATCGGTCGTCATGCCGCTCTTGAACGTAATCATCTGACGCTCGTTGAAGAGGTACCAGCCGTATGCGGCAACCCCTAGCAGCAGCACGTCGACGAACCAGCGCTGCCAGCCTGGCTTGCGGTCCGATCTTGCCAGCGCCTGCTTATAACCGACGATTGACGAACGCGCGTAGACTATGGCAGGGACGATTGTCGCCAGCATCGCGAGCACGACTGCACCCACGCCTGCCAGAATCGCTTCGATGCCAAAGCCGATCGGAATCGATTTGCGGTCGACGAACGCCAGGAAACCGTTCGCGGATCCGATGCTCTTAGCCATGAACCAGCCGAGCATAGGGCCGATCACGAGCGCGACCAAGCCGAGTATCAAACCTTCCAAGAAATAAATCCGGATGATCTGCCACGTGCCCGCTCCCCGGCTTCGCAGCACCGCGATGTCGCTGCGCTGTTTATCCAGCGATTGTCTGGCATTCATCGCGATGAAATAGAACACCATCGCGATCATCGGCGCAGCGAGCGTGAAGAGCAGCGCCTGCAGCTGCAAGCTTTGCGTCCGGAACTGACCGAGCAGCTTCGCGAAGGAAATCTCGACCTTCGTGTCCTTAAGCTTCTGGTACAACTCCACATTCAGCCGGTCAAGGGTACGGCCGAGCGGGGAAAGCTGACTGGTCTGGATTTCCTTCAGATCGAATGCATAATACCAGTTGGCGGTATGCACCGGAACTTTGCGCTCCGTCACCAGCCCTTTCGTAAAGGCGTTCTCCCCGATAATTAGTGTATTCATGATACCTTCGAGTCCTTGGTACCAATAAGCGCTCGTCTCGTCGAGCGGCTTGTAGGCGCCGACGATTTTGACTTTCAGGTTCAAGTTAAGCCCGCCATAGATCGGATAGTAGAACACGTCGCCGATATGGATATCGCTGCGGTACATGGCCTCTTCCATCATGACCGCCTCGATCATGTCGCCTTCGCCAATGGAATCGGCGAACCAGCGGCCCTGCGCCAGCTCCGCGTTCTTGTCAAGATCCGACATCGTCATGATCGACATCTGCCTAACGCGGCTCGCGTCTACTTTCTCGGGATCTTCCGGCGTAATCTCCGTGCTTCGGATCATCATGTTCTGCACGAAGGTGCTATGCGGGAACCCGATTTCCATCGGCACATCTTCCTTGATGTAGCGCGTTACCTCGGCCAGACTGGCCGGATCCGTCTTGCCGCCGCCTACCGACTGATAACGCATCAGCAGCGAGCCCGCGGGCAAGCCGCCGCCCTCCTGCTTCAGCGATTCGCCCACGACGCGCTTAAGCGCGCCGTCCGCGTACATCGGGATGCTCGTCGCGAACGCTACCGCGATGATGAGGCCGACAAGGGAACTAAGCGTCAGCCAACGGGTATTCCACATTTTGCGGAACAAAAATCGGATTAACGGCATCCCCATCAGCTATCGACCTACCACTTTCTGCCCTGGCGTCAAGCCTTTCACGATTTCGATTTCCGTCGCGGTCTGCTGGCCGACTTCCACATCGACTTCCCGTTTGCCTTCCGCTTCCACGACTTGCACATACGTGCGCGAGCCGATCGTACGCAGCGCGGAAGGCGGAATGACGATCGCGTTCTCCTTGCGCTTCGTGATGATGTTCAGCGACAGCAGACTGCCGCGCGTAACGCCGGCCGGGATTTTATCCAGCGAGACGAGCAGATATTTCTCCGGCCGTTCAATGTTCTGGCCGTTGTTGCCGCCGATCCCTCCGTTGCCATTGCCGTTCCCGTTGCCATTGTCTTCCGTGATGATCGGCAGCTGTTTCACTTTGCCCGTAACCGTGCCGCCGTTATTGATCTCGACGGACACCGGCATGCCAACGGTGACGCCCTTCAGCTCGTCCTGGGTCATGCTCGCGGCCGCCACGAGGTCGGAGCCGTCGGCGATGACGCAGATCGGGTCATAGGCTTTGATCTGATCGCCCTTCATGACGTTAAGCTGCACGATAGTTCCGGCGAACGGCGCAACCAAGGTCGCTTTGTTGATCTCTTCCTGCATGTCGGCGAGTTTCTGGCGATTCTCCTCGAAGTTAATGACCGCCATCTCGTACGCGATCGGATCCATGGTGTCGCGATCGCGAAGCGTCTTCTTCATGTCGACTTCGGCTTTCTTGAAGTTCAGCTGTTCGGTCCGGAGCGTCTTCCTTAAATCATCCACGTCCAGCGAACCGATGACCTGGCCCTTGGTTACTTTCTGGCCGGCCTTGACGTTAAGCTCCTTCAACCGTTTGGTGTCGAGCGTAAAGTAAAGCGTCTCTTCTTTCAGGGAAATCAGCTTGCCGCTGCCCAGCACCTTCGACTCCAGCGTCGTCGTCGTCACCTCGTACTCCGGTTTCTTGGCGATGGCCGGCGGGTTGATCTCAGGCAGTACCTCTTCCTCGGCCTCCTTCGGCAGCAGCGAGCAGCCGCTGGCAAACAGCATGGACGCGCTGAGCAGCACCGCGGCCGAACGCTTAAATGAACTTTCCGTCAACCATTTCGTAAACATGATCGGCAACCTCCAAAATCGTGGGATCGTGCGTAGTCATACAAATCGTAACCTGCTCCGTCTGGATGATCGTCCGAAATACGTTCATCACCTGCGCGGCCATCTGAGAATCCAGCTCGGCTGTCGGCTCGTCGGCCAGCAGCAGCTTCGGCTTGTGCGCGATGGCCTTAGCGATCGCCACGCGCTGCTGCTCGCCCCCGGACAGCTCGAAGGGCCGATGGTGCATCCGCTTGCCCAAGCCGACCAGCTCCAAGCATTCCGTCACCCGCCCCTTCCACTGGTTCCCCGGTACGCCTGCCATGCGAAGCGACAACTCGACATTCTCGTAAGCGGACAAGAGCGGCATCAGCGCGAATGCCTGGAAAATAAACCCCATCTGCTTGCGCCTGACGACCGTCCGATTGTCATCGCTCATGTCATGGAACGGCAATCCGCGAAAAAATATATGCCCCTTCGACGGCTGATCCAGCCCGCCGATCATGTTCAGCAGCGTCGTCTTGCCCGACCCGGAGCGTCCGCGCAGCATAACCAGCTGCTTCGGTTGAAGCTCCATATCGATTCCCTTCAACACATGCAGCGGCGATCCGCCAACTTGGAAGGTACGCTCGACCGCTTCTACGGTCAAGATCGGCCCTTTCTCGACGGGCGTCTCCGCAAGCTCGGACGGCATCGCCGTCGCCGCAGTCTCCAAAGCCGCGGTGGCCGCCACTTCAGTTGTGTTCGCGTTCTGGGCATCCGCCATTTGCGACTTGCTTTTTTTGAACCATGCCATGGCCGTATCCCAGGACTCCCTTCGCATTAAAATTTTTTCATATAATGAAAACTATCTTTTAGACGGTACGTCCGGCGAAAAAGTTACGCTCCCAGGCGAAAGAAATCATAAATATTTGCTAAAGCAAACTTATCACGTCCAAACCGCCTTTTTTCGACATAATACGATACAGCTGTCAGCCAATTTGGACGCAGCAAACCCCGGCAGAGCGGAACATCTTTCACATTCGACTCCACCGGGGCTAGGGCGTGCGTTGATTATTTCACCTTGAACGAGGATACGGAATCCGTCAGCTGCATAACGATCTGTTGGAGCTGGTCAGCAGCAGAGCTGATGTCTTCCATGAGTGCCAATTGCTCTTCGGTTGCTGCAGCCACACTGCGCGTGCTATCGAGCGTATGCTGCGCGGTATGGGCGGACTGCTCCATCGTGGCGCTCACTTGCTCGGAGCTGGCCGACATTTGTTCGGTAATTGCCGAATTGTCGTGGATCTGAGACGCAATGCTCTGGATCGAACCGCGGATTTGCGTGAAGCTCTCCGTCACGTTCGCAAGCAGCTTGCTGCCCTGCTCCACTTCCGCCAGCGTCTTGGTCATGACACCGGTCGCATTCGAGACTTCGCCTTGCGTTGCCGCGACCAGTTCATTAATGGTAGAGGCGGACTGCAACGAGGCTGCCGCAAGATTGCGAATTTCGCCAGCCACGACGGTGAAACCACGGCCATGCTCGCCCGCTCGCGCCGCTTCGATCGAAGCGTTAAGCGACAAAATGTTCGTTTGATTCGAGAACGACGTAATTTGTTCGGCAATCTGACCAATTTCCCGCGAGCGTTCGTTCAAGCCGTCGACGATGCCCGAGAGGCTTTGAATGACGTTTTTAATGCCTTGCATTTGACTGACGAGCTGGTCAATTTGCTGCTGCCCCTGCTCCGCTTTCTGCGAGGTTGCGGTGGAATACTCCGATATCGAAGATGTATTCTCAGCGACGCGCGCGATGCCCACGGCCATCTCGACGATCGCCCGAGCGGATTCTTCGGCTCCCCGCGTCTGCGATTCCATGCCGTCGCTTACGCTCTGAATGTCGACCGCGACGCTGGATGCGGCTTCCGTCGATTGCTTCGACGCCAATTGCATCTGTTTCGAGGAGTCGCTTACTTGTGCGGCATTCTCGGAGATCGTGCCGATCAGACCCCGCAAGCTGCCTGCCATCGTTTCGATCGAGTCAGCGATCTTGCCCAATTCGTCATTGCCCCGTTTAAAGGCGGGTCGTGGACTCAAATCGCCTTCGGCCACCGAGCGCGTAAGCTTGATCATGTAATCGACGACACGATACAAGTTGCGGATCATAAAGTAGCTGAAAATACTGATCAAGATGACGCAGCACGCGATCCCGAGATAGGTTTGCAGTTTGAAATCGTCCAGCTGCTTCTGAGATGCAGCGGACTGCACGCTTGTGTACTCCTCCAAAATTTGGCTGATCGAATCCAACCTTCCCCGCATCTCGGTGAATTGGTTCATGAAGGCACCGCTCGGCGTGTTGCCGTCTTGCACGGCAAGCGAGCTGCCCAGCGAATCCACCCAGACTTTAAAATCTGCGCGGAAAGAAGTAATAATTTCTTTGACCGTGGTATCGCCGTCGCTTTTCTTCAGATCCATCATGTTTGCGGCTTGCGCAATCTCTTCCGCCTTCTGCAATCGTTCGGATGCCTGCTTCACGTTGGCCAGCATATCCTCCTGCGCGCTCGCGGCTTGTTCCTGGCTCAGCCCACCGGATTTCAACAGCTGGAACGCCGACAAGGACTGATACAAATCGCGGTCGGCATTCAGTACGTTAGTCGTAATGTCGTTCGTCTTCTCGAATAAGGTGTTCGCGCTCGACATATCCGCATCGTACTTACTCAAAATGTAGACGTTGCTGCCCGCATACATCAATATCGGGATTGAAATCAGGAGAAGCAGCTTGGCCCTCAAGGAGAGAGAAATACGTCTTTTCATCATGGCGGACCATCCTCTACGTTAGCGTCTGGCTGTTAAATAAGCCTATTTATTATTAACATCGGCTTATTAAATAGGAATAATAATAGTTTTTGTAGAACGTTGATAAAACTTGTCGAAGCTCATCGATGTCCTTAATAAAAAACTCCTCTTCCGCGCGAGCAGAAAAGGAGTATACATTACTCGGCTAGCCGATGCATCTACATTACGCGATCGCCATAGCGGTGATAATCTCCGCTTATTGACCGAAAGCTTGCGGGTTCTCGCGCCACTTGCGAAGCAGCGCCACGTCCGCCTCTTCGATTTTGCCTGCGGCGAGCGCCGCATCGATCAACGCCGAATAATTCGAAAGCGTGAAGAGCGGAATGTGCTGCTCCGCGAACGCTGCGGCCGCCTGCGGGAATTCGTAGGTGAAGATTGCGACGGTGCCAAGCACCTCGCAGCCAGCTTCGCGAACGGCAACCGCCGCCTTCAGCGAGCTGCCGCCCGTCGACACGAGATCCTCAATCAGAACGACCTTCTGGCCCGCATTGTAATGACCTTCGATTTGGTTCGTTTTGCCATGGCCCTTCGCTTTATCGCGCACGTATAGCATCGGGAGATTCAGCTTCTGCGCAACCCACGCTGCATGCGGAATCCCGCCAGTCGCAATGCCCGCTACGGCTTCGCAATTCGGAAATTGTTCGCGGATTACGGTCGCGAATCCTTCCGCGATGGCATCACGTACGGCCGGGTAAGACATCGTCAGCCGATTGTCGCAGTAGATTGGCGATTTCATGCCGGACGACCAGGTGAATGGATCATTCGGACGAAGCGCGACCGCTCCGATTTCAAGCAAATTGTGCGCGATATGTTGGGGTAATTGTTCCAGTGTGATCGTTGTCATTAGCGAATCAGCTCCTCAATAATCGATTCGATGGATGCCCGCGGGTCTGCGGCGGCGGTTATCGGACGTCCAATCACCATGTAATCCGTTCCTTGATCCAGCGCCTGGCGCGGTGTCAGAATGCGCGACTGATCGTTCAGCTCTGCCCCGACTGGCCGAATGCCCGGCGTCACCGTCTTGAACGCTTCCCCGCATGCCGATTTGATGATTTGTACTTCTTGCGGCGACGACACGACTCCGTCCAGCCCGGCGGCGTGAGCTTGCTTCGCATACCGAATAACCGCCTCTTCCACGCTGCCGGCGATGCCGATTTCGTCGTTTAACACGGATTGGTTCGTGCTCGTCAGCTGCGTGACTGCGATGACCAGCGGTCGTGTGCTCCCCGCGCCGAGCGTGATGTCAACACCCTCCAGAGCCGCCTCCATCATGTGGCGTCCACCCGCTGCGTGCACGTTGAACATATCGACGCCAAGGCGCGCGATGCTGCTGGCTCCGCCTTTGACGGTATTCGGGATATCGTGCATCTTCACATCGAGAAACACGCGATAGCCGCGCTCCTTCAGACTCGTCACGAACGCGGGGCCAGCTGCATAAAACAACTGCATGCCCACCTTCATGTAACAAGGAATGCCTTCGAGCGCATCGAGCATTCGTTCGGCAGCGGACGCGTCCGGATAATCCAGCGCGACCATGATTTTGCCTGCCGCTTCATTTCGTGTAAGGCCGCCCATGGTTACCTCCCAAAGTGAAAATGTCCATAAAAAAGGCGTCCCGTAGCGGGCGCTGCCGGTTGGCAGAAGCCCGCGGCCAGGACGGCCCGTTGATTGTTCAAACCTCGGTTCTTATGGTTGCAGCACCGGCATCGGACGCGAGGAGAAGTTGATCGCCACCAGCATATCGAGCAATGCGCGGACCGTATCCAGGCTCGTCATGCAGACAACGCCGTTCTCGACCGCCTCGCGGCGGATGCGGAAGCCGTCGCGTTCTGGCGTTTTGCCTTTCGTCAGCGTATTGACGACGAAGTGCGCTTGACCGTCGCGAATCAGATCCAGGATGTTCGGCGTGCCTTCGGTCAGCTTGTTGACGCGCTTCACGCGAAGTCCCGCGCCTTCCAGCGCATCGGCCGTGCCGCCCGTTGCGATAATATTGTAGCCAAGTTCGTAGAATCCGCGCAGAATTTCGATGGCTTCCGGTTTGTCCTTATCGGATACCGTGGCAATGATCGCCCCTGTTGGCGGGATGCGCATGCCCGCGCCGATCAGACCTTTGTACAGCGCCTTCGCATACTGCTGGTCGCGGCCCATGACTTCGCCCGTCGACTTCATCTCCGGCGTCAGCGTCGGGTCTACGCGGCGCAGCTTCGCGAAGGAGAAGACCGGTACTTTGACCGAGACGTAATCCGCTTCAGGCGCCAAGCCTTCTTGGTAGCCCAGGTCGGCCAGCTTCTGACCGAGAATCGCTTTGGTGGCCAGATTCGCCATCGGAATGTTCGTCACTTTGCTGAGGAAAGGTACCGTACGCGACGAGCGCGGGTTCACCTCGATGACGTACACTTGATCCTGGAAGATGACGAACTGAATGTTGACCAGACCGATAACGCGCAGCTCTTTGGCGATCTTGATCGTGATGTCGATCATCTGCTGCTTCAGCTTATCGGACAAATGCTGCGGCGGGTACACCGCGATGGAATCGCCGGAGTGAACGCCCGCGCGCTCAACGTGCTCCATGATGCCCGGGATCAGTACAGTCTCCCCGTCGCAGATCGCGTCGACTTCCGCTTCCTTGCCCAGCATGTAACGGTCGATCAGTACCGGATGTTCCGGATTGATCTTCACCGCTTCGACCATGTAGTTCAGCAGCTCCTCGTCGGAGTAGACGATTTCCATCGCGCGGCCGCCAAGGACGTAGGATGGACGAACGAGCACCGGATAACCGAGCTTCTGCGCCGTGCCTACCGCTTCATCGACCGACGTGACCGTGCTGCCTTCCGGCTGCGCGATGTTCAGCTTGCGGAGCAGTGCTTCGAATTTCTTCCGATCTTCTGCCGCATCAATGCTCTCCAGGTCGGAGCCGAGGATGCGTACGCCGGCTTTAGTCAGCGGAGCCGCAAGGTTGATCGCCGTTTGGCCGCCGAACTGGACGATGACGCCGATCGGCTTCTCTTGTTCGATGACGTTCATGACGTCTTCGAAGAAGAGCGGTTCGAAATAAAGGCGGTCGCTCGTCGAGAAGTCCGTCGAGACCGTCTCTGGGTTGTTATTGATGATAACGGCTTCGTAGCCCGCGTTCTGGATGGCCCATACCGCGTGAACCGTCGAGTAGTCGAACTCGATGCCTTGGCCGATACGGATCGGACCGGAGCCGAGCACAAGCACTTTCTCTTTCGTCGTCTCGGTCACTTCGTTCTCGGTCTCGTAAGTCGAGTAATAATAAGGCGTCGTCGCTTCGAACTCGGCCGCGCACGTGTCAACCATCTTGTACACGGGCTTGAGGCCTTGGGACAGACGAAGAGCGCGAATATCGTGTTCATTAACCGCGTTGCCGCCTTCCGTGCGGATCTCGGCGATCGAACGGTCGGAGAAGCCTTTGCGCTTCGCTTGGTACAGCAATTCCGGCGTCAAGGCCGCCGCTGCGCGAAGCTCGTCCTCGAACTTCACGATGCCTTCAAGCTTGTCGAGGAACCACCAGTCGATCTTGGTCAGGTCTTGAATGTCTTGCAGCGGATAGCCGCGGCGGAACGCTTCCGCCACCAGGAACATCCGCTCGTCGTCCGGCTTCTGCAGACGGGTGCGAAGCACGTCGTCCGACAGCTCGTGCGCTTCTTTCAGGTGAATGCGGTGCACGCCGATCTCGAGCGAGCGTACCGCCTTGTGCATCGACTCTTCGAACGTGCGGCCGATCGCCATGACTTCGCCTGTCGCTTTCATCTGCGTGCCGAGCTTCCGGTTCGCGGATGTGAACTTATCGAACGGCCAGCGCGGAATCTTCGATACGATGTAATCGAGCGTTGGCTCGAAGCAAGCGTAAGTTTGGCCTGTTACCGGGTTAACAATCTCGTCAAGCGTATAGCCGATTGCGATCTTCGCCGCCATCTTCGCGATCGGGTATCCCGTTGCCTTCGACGCCAGCGCGGAGGACCGGCTTACGCGCGGATTCACTTCGATGACGTAGTACTGGTAGCTGAATGGATCAAGCGCGAACTGTACGTTACAGCCGCCCTCGATGTTCAGGGCACGGATAATCTTGAGCGATGCCGAACGGAGCATTTGGTACTCGCGGTCGGACAGCGTCTGGCTTGGTGCCACGACGATCGAGTCGCCCGTATGCACGCCTACCGGGTCGAAGTTTTCCATGTTACAGACGACGATACAGTTATCGTTCGCATCGCGCATAACTTCATATTCGACTTCCTTCATACCCGCGATCGATTTCTCGATCAGACATTGGTTGATCGGGCTGTAACGAATACCTGAAGCAACCGTCTCCAACAGTTCCTCTTCGTTGGCGCAGATGCCGCCGCCCGTACCGCCGAGTGTATAGGCTGGACGGACAATGATCGGGTAACCGATTTCGTTCGCGAATTCAACCGCCGCTTCGACCGTCGTGACGATCGTGCTCTCCGGTACCGGCTGTTCCAGCTCCCGCATCAGCTCGCGGAACAGGTCACGGTCTTCGGCTTTCTCGATCGCGGTCAGCTGCGTACCGAGCAGCTTCACGTTCTCCCGCTCCAGCACGCCGGCGCGCGCAAGCTCCACGGCCATGTTGAGGCCGGTCTGGCCGCCGAGCGTCGGCAGCAAGCCGTCCGGACGCTCTTGGCGAATGATTTGGGTGACGAATTCGAGCGTGATCGGCTCGATATATACTTTGTCGGCCATGTTCGTGTCGGTCATGATCGTCGCCGGGTTGCTGTTGATCAAGACGACTTCATAGCCTTCTTCTTTCAGCGCTTGGCAAGCTTGCGTGCCGGCATAATCGAACTCGGCCGCTTGACCGATGACGATCGGACCGGAGCCGATAACGAGAATTTTTTTGAGTTCATTATTTTTGGGCATATTGCAGTTCTCCTCTCAATGCCTGTGCAAGCTGTGCTTGGCGCGGTTGTTGCGGGTTGTTCTTCTTATGGTCGCGAATCATATCCAGGAATTGATCGAACAGGTAGCTGGAATCGAAAGGTCCAGGCGCCGCCTCGGGATGATATTGCACCGAGAACGCCGGGAATTCCGCATGCTTCAAGCCTTCGATCGTCCGGTCATTGTTGTTGATGTGCGTTACTTCCAGTTCGGTGCCCGCGATCGTATCGTCAAGAACCGTGTAGCCATGGTTCTGCGAAGTAATGAAGCAGCGGTTGGTCGCCAGCTCCTTCACCGGATGGTTGCCGCCGCGGTGGCCGAACTTCAGCTTCGACGTATCGGCGCCGCATGCGAGCGCGAACAGCTGATGGCCAAGACAGATGCCGAAGATTGGATATTCGCCTAGCAGATCTTGGATCATCTTCACCGCGTATGGAACGTCCTTCGGGTCGCCAGGTCCGTTCGACAGCTGGATACCATCCGGATTGAGGCGGCGAATCTCGTCAGCCGTCGTGTCATGCGGTACGACCACGACGTCGCATCCGCGCTTCGTTAGTTCGCGCAGGATGCCGCTCTTCGCGCCGAAGTCGACCAGCACGATGCGCTCGCGGTCGCCAGGGCTCGAGAATACGCTCTTCGTCGACGTGCGTGCCACTTGATCGCGCATCAGCGTTGTGCCGAGCAGGCGCTCTTGGAGCTCTTCAATGCGTTCGTTGCCCGTGGTAAGCAGGCCTCTCATCGTACCGAAGTGCCGCAGTTTGCGTGTCAGCATGCGCGTGTCGATCTCGCTAATACCGGGAATGCCGTACTCTTTCAACAGGCTTCCTAGCGAGTATTCCGCGCGCCAGTTGCTTGGCACTTCTTCGTGGCGTCGTACGACAAAGCCGTGGATGAACGGGCGAACCGCTTCGAAATCATCGCGCGTAATGCCGTAGTTGCCGATGAGCGGGTACGTCATCGTCACGATTTGACCACAGTAGGACGGATCGGACAATACCTCCTGGTAGCCTGTAATTCCCGTATTGAATACAACCTCGCCTGCGGATTGCGCCTCGGCGCCAAACGAAGTGCCTGTGAACAGCGTTCCGTCTTCG
This sequence comes from Paenibacillus aurantiacus, assembly GCF_042431225.1. Lineage (NCBI taxonomy): Bacteria > Bacillati > Bacillota > Bacilli > Caryophanales > Paenibacillaceae > Paenibacillus > Paenibacillus aurantiacus. The sequence continues at coordinate 140,731 of NZ_JBHMDO010000010.1, forward strand.
AGCAGCAGTCTTGCTTGCATGCATATCACTCCTTCTGAATTCTGTGCCTGTATGTTTCGGTCTTTATCTATTAGAATCGTTATATTTCGTTATGGCTTACTCCGACCAGACCAGCTTCCCGTTCACGATCGTAGCTGTCGGCCAGCCTTGCAGCTTCCATCCGCCGAACGGCGTATTCTTCCCTTTCGAGAGGAACGTCTCCGGCTGCACTTCGCGCTCGCTCTTCAGATCGACAATCGTCAAGTCCGCCGGCGCTCCTACAGCAAGATTGCCTTCCGCCAAGCCGAATACGCGAGCCGGTTCTTGCGTCATTCGCTTCAACAGGAAGCCGAGCGTCCATTTGCCCGTCGCGACGAACTTCGTGTAGAGCAGCGGAAATGCCGTCTCGAAGCCGGTGATACCGAATGGCGCGAGCTGCATGCCTCGTGCCTTCTCTTCGGCGCTGTGGGGCGCGTGGTCGGTGACGACGATGTCGAGCGTGCCGTCCTCCAAGCCTTCAATAACCGCTTGCACGTCGCGCGGCGAGCGAAGCGGAGGGTTCATCTTCCAATTGGCGTCCATGCTCGGGATGTCCTCGTCCGACAGAATCAGGTGATGCGGACAAACCTCTGCCGTGACGTTGATGCCGATCGCTTTGGCCTGACGAATCAGACGGACCGACTGCTCCGTGCTGACGTGGCAGACATGGTAGTGAACGCCCGTAGCCTCAGAGAGCAGAATATCGCGTCCGACGTGAATCGCTTCAGATTCATTCGGGATCCCTTTCAAGCCGTGCTTCTCGGCGAATTTGCCTTCTGTAACCGCGGCGCCTTCCACCAGTGAATCGTCTTCGCAGTGTGCGATGACCGGCATGCCCATCGAGTGAGCCAGCTTCATGGCGTTCTTCATCATTTGAGCGTTCTGCACGCCTACGCCGTCGTCCGTGAAGCCGATCGCGCCCGCTTCTTTCAGCGCGGCGAAATCCGTCAGTTCGCGCCCAAGCTCGTTCTTCGTGATCGCCGCGTAAGGCAGCACTTTGACGATTCCTTCGCTCTTCGCTTTATCCAATATGTAGCGAATCGTCTCTGGCGTGTCGATCACCGGCCGCGTATTCGGCATGCAGGCGATCGTGGTGAATCCGCCTTTCGCCGCGGAGCGCGTACCGCTCGCGATATCTTCTTTATATTCAAAGCCAGGTTCGCGCAGATGGACGTGCATATCGATAAAACCGGCGGATACGAGCTTGCCGCTCGCGTCGATCGTTTCGTGCCCGCTCGTATCCGGAGCTGTGTCCGCGTCCACGATCGCTTCGATCATGCCGCCTTCGATGCGCACATGTTTCTTCACCAATTTCGCTTCGTTCTCGTCCCAAATGCTTCCGTTCAATACCCAAAGTGCCATGCTATGTCTATCTCCCTTCCTTAATTAGCTAAGCGCCCGTTCAATGACAGCCATTCGGATCGGAACACCGTTCTGCATTTGCGGGAAGATCCGCGACTGCGGCGATTCGACCAGCTCGTCGTCGATTTCGACGCCGCGGTTGATCGGTGCCGGGTGCATGATAATCGCATGTGGAGCGATGCGTCGCGCGCGTTCGACCGTCAGGCCATACTGCTGCCGGTATTCTTCCGCGGACTTGATCAAGCCGTTCTCGTGTCGCTCCAACTGTACGCGAAGCATCATGATAACATCTGCCTTGAGCGCTTCGTCGATGGAGATATGCGGCGCTCCAAGCTCTGCGGCCGTCATGCCTTCCGGTGCGCAGAAGGAGACGTTGGCGCCGAACTTGCGCAGGGCCCACAGATTCGAGCGCGCTACGCGGCTGTGCTGCACATCGCCGATGATCGAGACGTTCAGCCCGCGAAGCTCGCCGAACTGCTTGCGCATCGTATAGAGATCGAGCAGCGCCTGCGTCGGGTGCTCGTTATTGCCGTCGCCTGCATTGATTAGAGGGATGCGAATCTTCGTTGCCAGTTCGGCGAGAACGCCGATTGGCTTCAACCGGATCACGCCTGCGTCGATGCCCATCGATTCGAGCGTCCGCACCGTGTCATAGATGGATTCGCCCTTCTGTACGCTCGATACCGCTGCGGAGAAATTCAGCACCTCTGTGCCCAATCGCTTCTCGGCTACTTCGAAGGAAAAGCGCGTTCTCGTGCTATTCTCGAAGAACATGTTCGCGACGAATTTCCCGGGCAATACTGGCTTCACTTTCTCCTGCTGCGCCTCCCAATAAGCGGCGCGGTCGAGGATGGAGCGAATTTCTTCCTGATCAAGCTCTTTCAAACCGAGTAAGCTGCGCTGTTTCAAAGTTGTCATGGTCATCTTAAGCTTGCCCCCTTTAGTGCAGTATCGTTACTTTATCTTCATGATCGATTTCCATCAGTGACACTTCGATTTCTTCTTGTTTGGAGGTAGGTACGTTCTTCCCGACATAATCCGGTCTGATCGGCAATTCCCGGTGCCCCCGGTCCACCAATACAGCCAATTGAATCGTCTGCGGTCGGCCGCAATCCATGACCGCATCCATCGCGGCTCTAATCGTCCGTCCTGTGTACAGTACGTCGTCGAACAGGATGACCCGCTTGTCCTGCACATGCGTATGCCGCATGCCTTGCTCGGAAGCTGCGGCCGGCACCACCGATCCGACATTCTCGTTGCCCGATTTGCGGTCATCGCGGTAAGAGGTAATGTCCAGCTCACATACTTCAATCGGAAGGCCTTCGATCTCGTGGATCCGTTCCGCAATCCGCTGGGCCAGATAAATGCCTCTCGTGCGAATGCCGACCAGCACGCAGCCTTCAATGCCTTTGTTCTTCTCCACGATCTCATGGGCAATGCGCGTCAGCGCGCGCCGGATTGCCGTCTCGTCCATTAGAATGCGTTCGTTGCTCAATGCATTCCCATCCTTCCGTTCTTCTGCTTGCCTTGGATATTTAACCAACAAAAAACTCCTTGCCGCAACGGCAAGGAGTGTGTTAGTTAAATCTGAGCATGCGAGGGCAGACGGAAGATGCCATTGTTCGAAGGTTCAACAAAGGAATCTGCCATGTCGCCGCAGTGGCTCAACTATTCACGCTACCTTGCCAGCCTCTCTGGACTGATCTTAAAGGTACTGAAGTTCATTACAGGAATTATGCCATGGTTCGTTAGGGATGTCAATAATAACATCCCCTTTATTTCGACAAAGCACTCGGTGGCAAGCGATTTGAGCTTCGCGAAAATAAAAAAGCCCTCTTCGACCAATATGGTTCGATTAAGGGCTTCGCGTTCTTACTTGTCTCGTATTCGTGTAACCTTATCGCTTGCGGAGAACTTCCAGCTCATGTTCCATGTCGGCCGGCACTGGCGCTTCGAAAATCATTTCCTCGCCTGTGCGCGGATGGACGAATCCCAATACTGCCGCATGAAGCGCTTGACCTTTAAGCCCGATCGTCTTGCTGCGGCCGTACACCGGATCGCCCGCCAGCGGATGACCGATATACTTCATATGGACACGGATTTGGTGGGTACGTCCCGTCTCGAGCTGCAGCTCCATCAACGTATAATCGCCAAACCGTTCCACAACCATGAAATGCGTCACCGCGTGCTTGCTGCCCTTCTCCGTAACCGTGAACAGTTTGCGGTCCTTCGGATCGCGGCCGATCGGCGCGTCTACGGTCCCTTGATCATGCGGCACGTTGCCGTGCACAAGCGCGATATACTTCCTCGTCACCGAGTGTTCCTTCAATTGAGCCGCAAGCGACGCATGCGCCAGATCGTTCTTCGCCACCATGAGCAGACCGGACGTGTCTTTATCGATGCGATGTACAATCCCTGGCCGCAAGACGCCGTTAATGCCGGATAAGTCCTTGCAATGGTGCATCAGCGCATTGACTACCGTTCCGGAGGAATGGCCCGGCGCGGGATGGACAACCATGCCCCGAGGCTTGTTGATGACGATAACGTCGCTATCTTCGAAGACAACGTCCATCGGAATCGCTTCGGGTTCAATGACCGCGCTCTGCGGTTCCGGAACGGTCACGACGATTATGTCCGCATCCGCGATCTTGTAGTTCGGCTTCACGGTGCGGCCGTTCACGAGCACGTCTGCGTTCTTGATCCAATCCTGCACCTGCGTGCGGGAGATGGAGTCATCGTACATGTTCTCCGTTACGAATTTATCCAGGCGTTCTCCCGCTTCGTCGCCGCGAACGACGAACTCGATCGGTTCTTCGCCGACGATTTCTTCTTCATTATTGAATTGGCTGTTGTCCATCATGTTCACGCGTGTCACTCGTTTCTTGTTTCTCATTCTTCATCGACAGGAACGAATCGAGCAAGATCAAGCCGACGCCAACGCAAATGCCGGTGTCCGCGAGATTGAAGATCGGAAATACGTAACTGCCGAACGTAAATTGCAAAAAGTCCACGACTTCGCCATAAATCGCGCGATCCAGAAAATTGCCAACCGCACCGCCTAGGACTAGCCCTAGTCCGACCAGCAGCAGCGGCCGTCCGTTCCGATTCCGGTGAATATACCAGACGATCGCGCCCACGACGATAAGGGTTATCGCAATAAAGAAAAATCTCTGTTCCTGAAGGATCCCGAACGCCGCGCCCCGGTTGCGGATCGAGGTAACGACGAAGAAGTCGCCGATTACCGGAATGATCTCATGGAGTTCCAGTTTGCTTTCGATCACTTTCTTGGAAACGTAGTCAATAACAAATACGAACAATGCGATCCAGTAGTAATAAAACCGCAAGACACCACTCCCCCTCGTCCCAAACATTGTAGCATAATCTCCTATCCATCGACCAGCGATTACCGAGTCGTGCCTGCCAAAACGGGCTTGTTTTCGCGGGTGCCGGCAAAATCCCCCTGTCATCCCTTCAATTGATGGCGCCCTCGCCTTCTAAAACCATCCGTCAAAGACCAGACTAAGCAGCGTAACGCGTTCCGCTATGCTCGATGAAAGGAAGTGCTTCGATTGACGGATTTGACGCCTGCTCAGATTAGCGAACTTAGAGCCCGGCTGGAAACGGAGAAACGCCGGATCGAAGAGAGGCTCGCGAATAATGAACATTACGGGCTCGCCGGCTCGCAGCGCGACGAAAGCGGCGAGCTATCGACCATCGATAATCACCCCGCCGACGTGGCAACCGAAACGTTCGAACGCGCCAAAGACATTGCCCTGCTGGAGCAGGAGGACCTTCGACTCGCCCGGATTACCGCTGCTCTGACCGCAATGGACAACGGCACGTACGGCATTTGCCAAGCTTCAGGCCAACGCATTCCATTCGAGCGTCTGCAGGCGATACCCGAGACGCTATATAGCGTGGAACATGCGCCGCGTCAGGAGCTATCATCCAATCGTCCAGTCGAAGAGGAGTTTCTTCACCCGCCGTTCGGCCGCTCAAGTCTCGACGAACATGAATACAACGGCTTCGATGGCGAGGACGCCTGGCAGATCGTGGAGAGCTGGGGCAACTCCGATTCGCCAGCCTATTCCGAGAACCGCGACGTCGACTCGTACGATTACGTCGGCATCGAAGCCGGCGAGCCGGACGGCTATGTCGAGGCGATCGAGAGCTTCTTGGCGACAGATATTACGGGCAGCCAAGTGAGCGTCATCCGCAACCGCGAGTACTACAATTACATGGAGAACGAGGAAGGCGATCACGGACTTGAATATTCATGACGCTAGGCCGGGCGCGCAGCCCGGCCTAGTATGTTTTGACATCCAGTTGATGTTGAACGATCCGCACGATATCCGCGATGTAGTCCCCGATAATCGGCAAATTTAACGCGCCGAGCACCTGCAGCACATAGACGATCGTGGCGGCGAAGAACGTAAATCCGATCGCGATGCCGACGCCTCTCGCCGTCCCTGCCAGCAGATTCCGCCAAATGAGCGAAAAGGGCCGGTTCAGCAAATCCACGTATTCCGCCATCTGCGAGCGCTCCATGTCTTCGGCGACCTTCATCAGTCTCCGATCCAGCAAATCCATCGAGCGCCGTATCGCGCTCATATCCTTTACTTCGTCGGTCAAGCCAAGCGCCTCCTCATCCGCACGCCTCTACTCGGCGAGCCGCATGCATTCTCCTCCAAAAAGACGAACGCCCATGCACGACATGCCGCCGACGGCCTTTCGCCGCGGGCAGGCATCGTTGCATGGGCGTTGCGCTTATCCCGAGCTTCCGATTATCGTCGTATAACGGGCGCCGAGAGCATGGTTGTCACAGCTTACTATGCCCGGGTTAGCCGATTTGAATCCCGATCTCTTTGTCGCCGAGCTGAACACGCTCCATCGCGTCCGACTTCTCGTAACGAACGCTGTTCAACAGCACGTTGTCGAACAGCACCGATTCGAACGCTTCCAGCGCGGCGCGCAGCTCGCCGTCCACGTCCAAAACGAGGTCGATTCGCTTCTCGATCGGCAGGTCCAGCTTCTTGCGCGTATCTTGAACGGCGCGAATGACTTCGCGAACATGACCCTCCTGCACCAGCTCCGGCGTAATATCCGTGTTCAACGCAACGGTCAGCTGGTACCCCGAAGCCGATGCAAAGCCGGCCTTCGCCTGCTTCTCCACAAGCATCTCGTCAAGCGCGATCGTCAGCGTCTCGCCTTCAGCCGTCGTGAACGACAGTTCTCCGGCACGAACCGCCGCGGACGTTTGCTCCGAAATCAGCGATTTCAAGTAAGCTTGAATTGGACCGACATGCTTGCCGTATTTTTTACCCGCGACTTTCAAGTTCAGCTTGAAGGCGAAGTCTACGAAGCCGCTGTCGCCGCTTGCGATCGTAATCGTCTTCACATTGATCTCGTCTTTGATGATCGCCTCGTATTCCGCAAGCGCGAAGTCGCGATCAAGAGCGACGATCAGCTCGGAGAGCGGCTGGCGCGTCTTGAGTCCTGTCTCGTTGCGGACGTTGCGCGCTAATTCAACGATTTGGCGCGCGGTCTCCATGTCCTGCTCGAGCGCAGCGTCGATCGCCGACTCATCGGCTTTCGGATAGTCGGCCAAATGGACGCTGCCTCCGCCGACCAGGTTCGTGTATACGTCATCCGCTACGAGCGGCGCGAACGGCGCGATCAGCTTCGCGAGCGTCACAAGCACGTGCTGCAGGGTCGCGTAAGCATCCAGTTTCTCGTCCGTCAGGCCGCTGCCCCAGAAGCGGTCGCGTGAGCGGCGAATGTACCAGTTGCTAAGTTCGTCGACATACGCTTCGATCGCCTTGGCCGGATTCAGGAAGTCGTTCACGGCCAAACCTTTCTCGACGGTAAGAATCAGGCTGTTGAGACGCGAGACGATCCAACGGTCTAGCTTCGCGTTCGACACGCGAGGAGCGGCGGTCGCCGGGTCATAACCGTCGATCGACGCGTACAACGCGAAGAACGCGTGCGTGTTCACGATCGTATCGATGACTTTGGATTTGGCCTCCCCAACGATGCCGCGCGAGAAACGCTTGCTGTTCCATGGCGCGCTGTCGGCGAGGAGCGCCCAGCGGAACGCATCCGTGCCGTATTCTTCGATGATCTCCCAAGGATCGATGACATTCCCTTTGGATTTGGACATCTTCTGTCCGTTCTCGTCGAGGATATGCCCCGTGGAGAGAACCGCTTTATACGGCGCCTTGCCGTTGAACAGCGTGGATACCGCCAGCAAGCTGAAGAACCAGCCGCGCGTCTGGTCGATGCCTTCGCAGATAATGTCCGCCGGATACTGCTCCTCGAACTTCGACGCGTCGCCGAACGGGTAATGCTGCTGGGCGAACGGCATCGAGCCGCTGTCGAACCAGACGTCGATCACTTCGGACGTGCGCGTCATGACGCCCCCGTCGCAATGCGGGCAGTTCAGCTTCACTTCGTCCACGTACGGCTTATGCAGTTCGATATCCTCGGAGATCGGATTAACCGAACGCGTCACCAGATCGGCCCGGCTGTTCGGCGCGTGCTCTTGGCCGCAGCTATCGCACACCCATACGTTAAGCGGCGTACCCCAGTAGCGGTTGCGGCTGATGTTCCAATCCACCAAGTCTTCGAGGAACTTGCCGAACCGGCCTTCACGCAGGTGGCCTGGGTACCAGTCGACCGTGTTGTTGTTAGCAATCAGCTGATCGCGCACGGCCGTCGTCTTGATGAACCAGCTCTCCGTCGCATAGTAGATAAGCGGCGTTTTGCAGCGCCAGCAGAACGGGTAGCTGTGCTCGTAACGCTCTTTGGAGAACAGCAGACCGCGCTCGCTGAGCATTTTGACGATTTCGATGTCCGTGTTCGGATCCTTGACGAAGCGACCTGCGAGGTCTGCCACGACATCCATGTACTTGCCCGCGTTGTCGACCACATTCAGGAAGCCGACTTCGTTCTGACGCGCGACCTTGTAGTCATCGTCGCCGTGCGCCGGCGCGATGTGAACGATCCCCGTACCGCTCGATTCGGTTACGAAATCGCCCGGAATAATACGATGGCCATTCTCAACCGTCGCGTATGTGAATGGAGGCTGATAAGCAAGACCGACCAGTTCGGCGCCTTTCACCGCGCCCAGCACTTCATGCTCGCCTTTAAATACGCTCTCGACCAATCCCTTCGCCACGATATACGTCTCGCCATTCGCCTGGACGCGCACGTAATCCAAGGCCGGATTGACGGCAAGCGCCACGTTAGCCGGAAGCGTCCACGGCGTCGTCGTCCATGCAAGCACGAATGCATCTTCGTCGACCAGCTTGAACTTTGCAGTGGCGCTGAGATCTTTCACGTCTTCATAGCCTTGTGCGACCTCGTGCGAGCTAAGCGTCGTTTGGCAGCACGGACAGTACGGGCTAACGCGGTGACCGCGGTACAGCAAGCCTTTGCCGTGAATCGTCGAGAGGATATTCCACACGCTCTCGATATAGTTGTTGTCGAGAGTGATGTACGGATCGTCCATATTCGTCCAGTAGCCGATCGCTTCAGTCAACTCGCGCCATTGACGCTCATACTCGAAGACACTGTCTTTGCACTTCTTAATGAACGCTTCCACGCCGTAATTCTCGATCTCTTGTTTGCCTGAGATGCCGAGCTGCTTCTCGACGCCAAGCTCGACAGGCAGGCCGTGCGTATCCCAGCCGGCTTTGCGGACGACCCGGTAACCGGACATCGTTTTGTAACGGCAGATGAAATCCTTGATGACGCGGCCCAGCACGTGCCCAATATGCGGCTTGCCGTTCGCTGTCGGCGGTCCTTCATAGAATACGAAATTCGGCCGTCCCTCGCGGTTATCCACCGATTTCTTGAATGTATCGTCTCTCTTCCACTGCTCCAGCACCCGAAGCTCGCGGGCTCTGGCTTTCTCTTTCACGTCTACACGCTGCATACTGCACAACTCCTTTGAACATTTTGCTTTCCAGGCATAAAAAAAAGCCCATCCCGAAAGGGACGAGGCTCTGCTCGCGTTACCACCCTTGTTCCGCTGCCGCCTGCATTCGTTATTCCTACGACGAAAGCAAGCGCGCAAGGCACCTTAGCAAGAAGACCGCAGTCTTCCGTTCCTTGTAACGGCGGACACCCGGCACCGCTTACTCCCATACCCATCGCATGGCTTAGGCGGCGCGTCTCGGAGAGGATATTCGGCCAAGGCCTGAACGCCGGCTCACAGCAGCTGCCGGCTCTCTGGGGAACAAACCTATTGGCGTACTCGTTCTCGTCATCGACGATAATTATTATTGTTATTTATACGTTATTCTTCGGCAAAAGTCAATGCGGATTAGCCGCGAGTCAATTCGCTCGCACCGGCTGAAGGACCTGCGTCCAGCGTGTCCCAGCCCTCTTGGCTGAGCAAGTCCAGCTGCGCTTCGACGAGCGTGCGGAATCTCGCGCGGTAAATCGAAGCTTGCTTCTTCAGCTCGTCGACTTCCAGCGAAACCTTGCGCGACTTGGAGAGCGATTCGTTGATGATCCGGTCGGCGTTCTTCTCCGCTTCCTTCACGATCAGCTGCGCTTCCTTCTTCGCGTTGTTCTTGACTTCGTCGGCCGCTTCCTGCGCCACGATGATCGTTTTGCTGAGCGTCTCTTCGATGTTGCTGAAGTGATTCAGTTTCTCTTGCAGCGCGAGCGCTTGATTCTGCAATTCTTTGTTCTCGCGAATGAGCGCTTCGTAATCTTTAATGACCAAATCGAGGAATTCGTTCACTTCGTCTTCGTCGTATCCGCGAAAACTTCTGCTGAATTCCTTGTTATGTATGTCCAACGGCGTAAGCGGCATTGGCGCACCTCCAGAATGTGATGGGCATAAAATCCGAATTTTACTTGTAGGATTCGACAGATTCATTCAAATTCCTGCATCTGTCCTATAGATATTTGCCCACGACGACGCGCTGACGGCCCTTCTTCGTGACTCCTTCGACGGCGAGTACTTTGAATCGGCCTAAGCCCTGCATCGAGACGACGTCGCCCTCCTTGAGCGGCGCCGACGGATCCTCTTCCACCTTCCAGTTCACGCGGCAGCGTCCCGCTCGGATCGGATCGACGATCTTCGTGCGGCTGATCCGGTGAACATCGCTCGCGATTCCATCAAGCCGCATCGATGCGACGGACAAACTCATCGTCTCCAGCTGCGTCTGCGCTGGCTGCAGCCGCGCGAGCGGGATTAGCTCCGTCAAGACGTGGACCCGATGCACCTGGCGCAAATGAATATTGACGTATTCCGCGATAGCTTCATCCAGCAAGCAGTGACAAAACTCCGGATGCACGTGAAGATCGCCGACCCGGTCTCGTTTAATGCCGAGTCCGAGCAGCGCCCCCAGGTAATCGCCATGATCCAATTCCAAATGTCCATGCGTATCGCTTGTGATCTCAAGAAGCGCGATTCCTTCCGGCTCATCGTCCAGAAACCGGTAATCCGGCGCGATCAACGCCCTGCGGCGTTCCGCCTCTTCGTAGCCGCCGGAAAGTCTGACATTCACGTCATAGCGGTTCGCGATGGAGATCACGATCTCGATCTGACGCGGGTCGAGAAAATCCGTCCGTTTCAGCTCGTGGCCGTGTGCGGCCCGTTCCATCCATTCAACGACACGATCCACGAACGGGCGCTCGTCGGGATGAAAATGTACGTAGGCTTCCTGCTTCATACGAACAGGTTGGCGATAAACTGCACGATCGCGATAATGCCGTATGTCACGAAATGAAGCGCGAACAGCGCGACGATCGGCGATATATCGAGCATGCCGCCAATCGGCGGGATAATGCGTCTGAACGGCGTCAAATATGGTTCTACGAGTTTCGCCAACCATTCGCCGATAAAGCTCTCGCGAGCGTTAGGGAGCCAGGAAAGCAGAATATAGCCGATGATCATGTATCGATAAATCGTTTCCAAATAATAAATCGTCGATATGACTTGATCCAATCCAAGGTCACCTCATTTTTTTGTAGTCGGCCTCTTCCGTCAGCATTTCCGATATGGTGCCTTGAATATCAACCGAATCCGGCGTGCACAGAAAAATATTCGGACCCAGCTTCGACATGTTGCCGCCGAGCGCATACACGGTACCGCCGAGAAAATCAACGATCCTCACCGCAATGTCCATCCGAACGCGCTGCAAATTCACGACGACGGAACGACGGCTCTTCAGATGATCCGCGATATCCTGCGCTTCGTCGTACGACCGCGGTTCGTTCAGCACGACGCGGACGTTCTTCTGCGAATGGATGCTGACGACGTTGTTCGCCTTTGGTGTATGTCTACGCGCTTCGAACGGCGTGGTTTCATGTTCCGGCTCATCCTGCTCCGCGCGCGTGTCGATTCGCTCCTTCTCGATGATCTCCTCTTCTTCCTGAAGTCCGAGAAAATTCATAAATCTATTGATCATGCTCATTCACGCTCCTCCTCCGGTTCGACGGAAGTTTCGTAGTCCCTGATTCCTCTTACCCGTTCTTGCCTACCAATACCGTACCGAGCCTTAACCAATTCGCGCCTTCTTCGACCGCGACCTCGAAGTCGCCAGACATCCCCATCGACAGCCCGTGTATGGGCTCGCGGAGCAAAGCCTGTCCGTTCAACGAATCCCGCAGTTCCCGGAGTGCACGGAAGTGCGGACGCGCTTGCTCCGCCTCCGCATCCAGCGGCGCCATCGTCATCAGTCCAACTGGCTGGATATGATGGTAGTCAGCCAATTGCCGGGCGAAATTGGGAAGCGCTTCAGGGACGAGTCCATGCTTGCTTTCTTCACCGGAGACATTCACCTGGATGAAGCAGGGCACAATGATGCCCAGCTGCTGCGCCCGTTTGTCGATCGCCTCCGCCAAGGATGCGCGGTCCAGGGAATGTATGTATGTGAACTTGCCTATGACGTCCTTTACTTTATTCGTCTGGAGTGAGCCGATAAAATGCCAAATCGCCTGCTTGCCGGCAACGTCGTATTCGGCGGAACGCTCTTCCGCTCCACTGATCGCATGCCACTTCTCAGATGCGTCCTGCCAACGATTCTCACCCAAATGGCGAAGTCCCTGCTGCAGCGCTTCCCGGGTCGTCTCAACGCCTACGTATTTCGTGACGGCGATCACTTGGATCTCCTCGCGGTTCCGGCCGCTTCTGCGGCAAGCCTCGGCGATCCGTAACTCTACCGATTCGATCCGCTCTGCCATTGTCATGCCTGTGCTGCACCTCTTCCTAATCCAATCCAACTGGCCATCCGGCCGGTCTGCCCCCGCTCCGTTCGATGAGAAAAGAACAGGTCCGTCCTACAGCCGGTACACCACTGTGTTATTTCGATATGCGTCGGCAAAATTCCTGCTTTTATCATAATCTGTCGGTTTATTTCTTTCAAGTCGATGCGCGCTCTACCCGGTGACGTCGGAATGATGATGGGCGACTCGCCGCCCGCCTGCGCCATGCCGAGCGATTCCGTCCCATCCAGCAGGAGGCGGACATGGCGCAGCACGTTCTCGTCCACTTCGTAGCAGCAACCGCCGATGGAAGGCCCGATCGCGGCACGAATGTCGGCCGGCTGACTGCCGTATGCTTCGTTCATCGCTTCCACGGTACGAGCGGCGATCGCCGCCACTGTACCTTTCCAGCCTGCATGCGCCAGCGCGACGGCCTCCTGCCTCGGGTCCCAGAAATAGAGCGGCACGCAATCCGCATAGAACGAGGCGAGCAATACGTCCTTCTCGTTGGTCATGAGCGCATCTGTGTCAGCGATCGCGCTCTCGCGGCTGTCCCGGCCGCGTCCGCGATCTTCGGCCGTTACGCGGCGCACTCGGCTGCCGTGCACCTGCTCCGCGCACGTCCATGCCTCGAACGGCCATCCAAGCGCTTCGGCGAGCAGCTCTCGGTTGCGCACGACGTCCTCAGGGCGATCGCCTACATGAAGTCCAAGGTTAAGTCCGCTCCACGGCGAAGCGCTGACACCCCCTAGACGGCTGCTAAAGCCTACTGTCAAACGATCATCCCGCCCCATCCAGGAGGGCAATAAAAAAAGCGAAGGCGACTTCGCTGCATTTGTCGATACGAACGGTTCCATCTCTCCCACCTCTTGCCCAGTGTACCACAGCGCCCGCATCTTCCGCGAGCGCGCCCTCTTACCGTGCTTCCTTCTCTTCTTCGTCGCCCCGGTGCGCCTTCGCGTCGTCGATCCGCACGAGCACGACGTCCGTCCCGATCTTAACGATATTGCGCCAAGGGATAATCATGTCCGTCCCACCGCCGCCGAACAAGCCGAAGAACTTCGTGTAATTCGGCACGACGATGGAATCGATTCGGCCCTGCCGAAGATCCAGCTCCAAATCGCTGATTTGGCCGAGCTTGCGCCCGTCCACGATATTAATGACGTCCTTCGTTTGAAAGTCGGATATTTTCACGCGCCCGTCACCACGCTTCCATGGGGAATATCAGCTTGCGCCCGCTTTCTATTATCATATGTGCCATTTGGGCAATATGTCCTCCTCGCAAGACAAAAAGAAAAGGCGGCACCCTCTCGGATGCCGCCCCTTCCGCAGTTCGCTTTGCCAGGGCGATTCACGTTTTGACATGCTTTTGCATTTGCTGGATGGCCGATTTCTCGAGCCTCGATACTTGCGCCTGCGATATGCCGATCTCGTCGGCAACTTCCATTTGGGTCTTCCCTTCGAAAAAGCGCATCGATAAAATCATCTTCTCGCGTTCGTTCAGCTTATGCATCGCTTCGCGGAGCGCAATTTCCTCGATCCATGACACGTCCTTGTTTTTGTCGTCGCTGATTTGATCCATGACATAGATCGGGTCGCCCCCGTCGTGATAAATCGGTTCGAACAATGAGACCGGGTCTTGAATGGCGTCAAGCGCAAACACGACATCTTCCTTCGGGACGTTGAGCGCTTCGGATATTTCGAAGATCGTCGGCTCGCGGGAGTTTTTGTTCGTCAAGCTGTCGCGGACCTGCAGCGCCTTGTACGCGATGTCCCGCAAGCTTCGCGAGACGCGGATCGGGTTGTTGTCGCGCAGATAACGGCGGATTTCGCCGATAATCATCGGTACCGCATACGTGGAGAACTTAACGTTCTGGCTTAGGTCAAAGTTGTCGATCGCCTTCATTAAGCCGATGCAGCCGACCTGGAACAAATCATCGACGAATTCACCGCGGTTGTTGAAACGTTGGATGACGCTGAGCACCAGTCTCAGATTGCCATTGACCAATTTCTCTCTTGCTGCCCATTCGTTGTTCGTTTGAAGCGCGGTAAACAGCTCGCGCATTTCGGCATTGGTTAGAACAGGCAGTTTCGCGGTATCCACTCCACAAATCTCGACTTTGTTTCGGGTCAACGTGATTACCTCCCAAGGAGAAACATTACTGTTCATTATCTCCCCGCCCCCCCAATTTATTCCGAACGCCAAACGGCCTCCCGTCCATCCGAGCGATGGCGGAAAGCCGTGTGAACACTGTCATTGGCAGGCATTGACCGTCTTGGCAGGCTGTCTTTCTTGACAAAATATTTTCGCTTGTTCTCGCGATTCGAACCGTCGTTACACCATTTTGTTGAACTCCTTGCGAAGCCGCTTGATGATCCGCTTCTCCAGTCGCGAAATGTACGATTGCGAGATCCCAAGCAGATCGGCCACGTCCTTCTGCGTCTTCTCCTCGCCATCGGCGAGGCCGAAGCGCAGCTCCATAATAATCCGTTCCCGCTCGGTCAGCTTGTCGAGCGCTTTGTGCAGCAGTTTGCGGTCGACCTCTTCCTCGATACCTCGGTAGATCGTATCATTCTCCGTGCCGAGCACGTCGGAGAGCAGCAGTTCGTTGCCGTCCCAGTCAATGTTGAGCGGCTCGTCGAAAGATACTTCCGTTCTTGTCTTGCTGTTGCGGCGCAAGTACATCAGAATTTCGTTCTCGATGCACCGGGAAGCGTAAGTCGCCAGTTTGATTTTTTTCTCCGGATCGAACGTATTGACCGCCTTGATGAGACCGATGGCGCCGATGGATACAAGATCCTCGATGTGAATGCCGGTATTCTCGAACTTCCTCGCGATGTAGACGACCAGCCGAAGATTACGCTCGATCAGCATGGCGCGGATGGCCGTATCGCCCGAAGGCAGTTTCTCCAGCAGATATTCCTCTTCTTCCCGGGTTAGCGGCGGAGGCAGCGCCTCGCTTCCGCCGATATAATAAATTTCTTCGCTCTTGAGGCCGAATAAAAACAAAACGCGATAATAATATAACTGCAGGATCAATTTCCATTTGACGAGCATGGTGCTCCATCCCTCCCCGAAGAACTGTGGCTAAAGTATAGACGCGCTCGGTTATCCGAGCAGTGACGGATGGATAATTGCCTGGTAGGCCCCATCTGCGACTAATTTCCCGGCGTCCAGGCCGACTAACACCTTGGTCGATTCAAAGGTTTCTCCTTCACGTTCGATGACGACGAGATCGGGTTTGAGCGCCAGCATGAATTGCGCCCCTCGGTTCACGCCGCGGAAAGGAACAAGCCGGAGCCGGTCCTGCCATTCGAACGTTTCGCCGCTCATCCGGGCGATCAGTCTATCCACCTGCGCTTCCCGAATGCCCTTCATCCAGGAGGCCGGCAATTCGTCCTGCCACAGCGATGCTTCCATGATCATGACCGGCGTCCGGGTTAGCGGCTCGTAGAGCTGGTTGCCCGTATCGATCAATCCCGTGCATTGATGCTGGCACCCGCCGATCGTGACCGTGACACTTGCAAGATGCTGCTGAACAAGCGTCCGTTCTTTGCGGAAAGTGATCACCGATCGCAACACGTACAGCGACACGCAAGCTGCGCTGAACACGAAGACCGTGGCAACTTTGATCTCCGGCTGCGCCGAGCCTGCCAGAAAACCTAGCACATTACGGTAACTGCTCCCGGCATCCATCAATAAATAGTGAAGCCCGTATACTGCACCGCCCGCCGCGAAATTCACCATATAAAACGAGCCGATCAGCCGCATGAACGTCTGCAAGCTGCCGAAGCCGAACCCGATGAGCAGCATGGCGATCGAGAACAGTACCTTCACGGGAACCGATAGCATTAAATCCAGCTGCGGGAACAGCGCGACAGCTGCATACAGTGCACCGCACGACGCGCCAAGCAAAATCCGCTGCCACGGTGCCTTTATCCCTCTTATCCAGGCCGTCATCAGCAAAGCTCCGCCGTTAAACAACAGGTTGATCATGAAGTAGACGTCGATATAAACAGGAGCCAGGGCGTTCACCTTCCTACCGCAAAGGCTCTTGATTGCCGCTTCTACGTCTCGCTTGGGATGTGGGGCGGCTTGTGTCTAGTATAGTTAAAGCCTATTACAATGTCTGTCTAAACATGCCGTCAGGAGCGATCTTTTTTTGTCGAGGTAGAAGCCGACAACTCAGGCGCGAACCGGACAAGCAGTGCCGGCTCACCCTTCCCGCAACTCGGCGAATTGCCCGCATCTGCAGGCGATTCGCGCGTTATCCAGCCGTACTCGGATCGTGTCTGCCCCTCCCGAAAACATGCGGCTTCCCCTCTGTAAATCTGACAGCCGGCCGCGCGAAAAGGAACGAGACATGCAGCTCAAACCGATGTCCCCTCGCTTGTCTTGCTAGAGTCTCTTAGCAGCAGACGTCCAACCCGAGGCACAAAAAAAACGCTCCCTCTTAAGAGGGAGCGTTCCTTCTATCGCACGATCCGAACGTCTGCTTCACTTGACCTTCTTAGCGGTCGTTGTTGCGGCGGTTACGCAGGAATGCCGGAATGTCAAGCTGATCGCTCGATACAGTGCCGCCGCTATTGCCATACGGCTTCGGTGCAGCCGAGCCAGCGGACGCGCCGCGGGAATCCGCCGCAGGTTCAGCTGCAGGCTGGGCGCCAGGAGCCCGGCGCAGCGGGGCTGCGTTGCGATGCTCAAAACCGGTCGCGATAACCGTTACTTTGATATCTTCCTTCAAGCTCTCATCGATGCTTGCGCCGAAGATCATGTTGACTTCCGGATCGGAAGCCGAGATAACGATTTCTGCTGCTTCGTTCACTTCATACAGCGAGAGGTTCGCGCCGCCAGTGATGTTCATGATAATTCCGCGCGCGCCATCGATCGATGTTTCGAGCAGCGGGCTCTGAATCGCTTTGCGCGCCGCTTCCGCCGCGCGGTTCTCGCCGGTAGCCGAGCCGATACCCATCAGCGCTGAGCCGCGTTCGGTCATGATCGTCTTGACGTCCGCGAAGTCCAGGTTGATTAGACCCGGGACGGCGATCAGATCGGAAATGCCTTGCACCGCTTGACGAAGCACGTTGTCCGCTTCGCGGAACGCCTCGAGCATCGGGGTCTTCTTATCGACGATTTCGAGCAGCCGGTCGTTCGGAATGACGATCAGCGTATCGACTTTCTCCTTAAGCGCTTCGATGCCAAGTTCGGCTTGTCCGGAGCGCTTACGGCCCTCGAACGTGAACGGACGCGTGACGACGCCGACCGTAAGAGCGCCGCACTCGCGGGCGATCTCGGCGATTACCGGAGCCGCGCCTGTACCCGTTCCGCCGCCCATGCCTGCCGTTACGAAGACCATGTCCGCGCCTTTCAGCGTATTGCTGATCGCTTCACGGGATTCCTCGGCTGCTTTCTTGCCCACTTCCGGATTCGCGCCTGCGCCGAGACCGCGAGTCAGCTTGTCGCCGATCTGCAGCTTCTGCTCGGAACGCGCCATATGCAGCGCCTGCGCGTCCGTATTCACCGTAATGAATTCCACGCCCTTGACGCCGTTCTCGATCATGCGGTTTACGGCGTTGCTGCCGCCGCCGCCAACACCAATGACTTTAATCTGCGCAAGCGTTTCATTCTCAAAATCAAACTCCAACATTCTATAATTTCCCCCGATCAAATGAATTCGCTAAACATGTTTTTCAGTCGTTCGATCAATCCAGGCTTGGACGATGTCGCGGCAGCCGCCTTGCGGGGCGCGCTCTTCTTAGAGGCACCCGAAGCGCGTATCCCCATATATTTGGAGACGTATTGGATAATGCCTACGCCGCTTGTGTACGCGGGGTCTCGAACGCCGATGAAATCGGGGACTGCAATACGGACCGATGATTCCAGCTCGCTTTGCGCAAGCGCCAGTGTGCCGGGCATCGTGACGGAACCTCCCGTCAGCACATAGCCGTTCACTTTATCGCCATAACCCAGCCGTCTCACTTCCATGCGGATGAGGTGAAAAATCTCCTGCATCCTCGGCTCGATAATATTCGCCAAATCAACCTGCGTAAATTCTTTCTCGACGTTGCTGCCCATGCGCATCACTTTGAACTTCTGATCCTCAGCCGCGTCGCCAACCATGGCGCAACCGAATTTCAGCTTGATCTTCTCCGCATGTTCGGTCTGCGTGCGCAACCCGTACGAAATATCGCTCGTCACGTATTCGCCGCCGATCGGAAGCGTTGACGTCGCCGCTAGACTGCCGCCGTCGAAGATGGCGATCGTACAGGAGCCCGCGCCGATGTCGGCCAGCACCGTACCCATCATTTTCTCGTCTTTCGTCAACGCCATCTGTCCAGATGCCAGCGACATCAGTACGATGCCGGCAATTTTCAAATCGGCTTTCTCAATGCAGCGCACGAGATTGTGAAGCGCCGTCTTAGCGCCCGTCACGACGGTTGCTTCCACTTCCAGCCGAACGCCGATCATGCCGCTCGGATCCGAGATGCCTTCGAGCCCGTCCACCAAAAACTGTTTCGGCACGAGATTGATGATTTCGCGTTCGGGAGGAAGCGCTACGACCTTCGCGGCTTGAAGCACCCGCTCGATGTCGTCTTCGCCAATTTCCCGATCCTCATTCGACACCGCTACAACGCCATGGTTCGTCTGAAGTCCGATATGATTCCCTTGAATGCCAACGTATACGTCGCTTATCTCAATACCGACCATGCGCTCGGCATGTTCAATCGCGTTGCGGATCGATTGCACGGTCTGGTCAATATCAACGATTGCGCCTTTTCGAATACCTTCCGAGTCAGCAGATCCAACTCCGATGATATTAATGGAACCGTTCGTCACTTCCCCAATAATAGCACGAACCTTGGATGTACCGATGTCCAAACTGACGATGATGTCGTTGCTGCTCAACCCGCGGCACCTCCGTTTCAACTAATAAATTTCTTTGCCTGTTCATTCGTATTGTTAAGTTTATATGAGCGCATTGCGATCTACTTTCAACCATATTCAACGCGTTTTATATTTTCCCTCTTTTTTCTACATTTTTTTCGGCACGCGTAAATATTTCCAGTCCGGAAAACCTCTCTCCCGGCGGGTTGAAAACGAATGCACATTCAGGTCAGGCTAAACTTGCATAACTAAAATTCTATCATTCTTTAGGATTATTGAGTAGTCTCTTTTTGGTCCGAATGCTCATTTTCCGGCGTTTCCGGATCGAAAGAGACGTAACTGTCCGCCAGCAGCATCGTCACGACGCCGGGATTCTGCGACTCCACGACCGCGTTCAGCGTGCCGATCTTATCTTGCAGCAGCGATACGGCCGTAATGACTTCGAAGCGGCTCCGCGTATAGATCTTGATCCGGTCCGGATACGCTTTCGAAGGAAGCGGAACGATCTCCGAGAGATCGGTCAACTGCTCGGCCGGTATTTGCGCCAGCGCCAGCCCCAATTTGCCCTTAATCGGATCATCGGCCTTCCATCCCGTCAGCACAGGCTTATCGACAACGTTGTCGGATCCTGCCGGAATGCTTGTCCCATTCGACAAAATCGCGGTTAGTTCACCCTTGGCGGACAGCTCGTAGGCGACAGCTGGATATTCCGTCACCGAAATGCGAACGCTGCCCGGGAAGGACTTCGTGACCACGGCGTCTTTGACGGACGACAGCCCCTTCACGCGATTTGCGATCGTGCCCTCCCGGGTGCCGAAGAACGCGTCGCCAACCTTCACGCCGGCCGCCTCCAGTATGGCCGCCGGCGCGTTGAAGCGCTCGCCTTCCACGGTGACTTCCGATATTTTGCTAATGGAGGAATTAAAGAATAGTACGCTTAATATAACAATAAAAAGCAGCAATAGCACGGCCAAAAGCTTCTTGCCGCCGCCGCGCCTGCGGATGGGCTCTTTCAAAACCGGCATTTTCTCTTGCATGGCTCGTCCTCTTCTCGCGGAAAACGGGAAACGGACGGAAGCGCCACCGCCGCCCTCCCGTCCTTCGAGAGGCGACGGCGGCGACTTCCCCGCCGACCGTGATTATTCGTTTAGTAAACGGACTGCTTAGGGCAGTACCGGGTTATTCGCAATTGCACTCGCGCGTGTAATCCGGGCTCCGAGCTGCTGTAACATCGTCTCGATGCCATCATAACCCCGGTCAATATGATGGACCTGCTCGACGACCGTTCTGCCTTGCGCGGCCAGCCCCGCAATGACAAGCGCAGCTCCGGCTCTGAGATCGGTCGCCTCCACCGTAGCCCCGTACAGCCGCGGCACCCCTCGGATAATCGCCGAATTCAGATCGACGCGAATATCCGCTCCCATACGGGCGAGCTCGTCAACGTGCTTGAAACGGCCTTCGAAGATCGTCTCTTTCATCACGCTGACGCCTTCGGCCAGCGCCAAGAGCACCATGACCTGGGACTGCAGATCGGTCGGGAATGCCGGATACGGGCTCGTCACGACCCGGTCGATCGACTTTGGCCGACTCGCGCTTCCGACCTTAATTATATCACCGTCGACCGCGATTTGAACACCTGCGCGCCGGAGCACGTGTATAAGCGAGGTCAGATGAGCCGGGTAGGTGTTACGCAGCACCACGCTGCCCTTTGTCGCCGCTGCGGCCACCATGAGGGTGCCTGTGACGATCCGATCGGGTATAACGGTATACCGGCATGGCGTCAGCTTATCCACGCCTTCTACCGTAATGGTATCCGTGCCAGCCCCGATCACTTTGGCGCCCAGCGCGTTCAGGAAACGCTGCAAATCCTGAATTTCCGGCTCGCGCGCGGCATTCGTAATCGTCGTCACGCCTTCGGCCAGTACGGCGGCCATCATAATATTCTCCGTCGCCCCGACGCTCGGAAAGTCCAGATGCACGTCGGCTCCCTTCAGACGCTTGGCATAGCATACGATTCGGCTGCCTTCTTCTTCGATTTCGGCGCCGAGCGCCGCTAGCCCCTGCAGATGCAGGTCTATTTTGCGTTCGCCGATCGCGCAGCCCCCAGGCTGATAGATCGTCACTTCTCCATAGCGGGCTAGCAGCGGGCCCATTAGAAAGATAGAAGAGCGCATCTGCCGCATTAATGTCTCCGGAATATGCGAGGAGTTCGCTCCTGTCGTATCCAATATGACCGTCTGGTCTTCGTGCTCCGCCCTGCATCCGAGATCGCGCAAAATATTAAGCATCACTTCGATATCGAGCAACCGCGGTACTTGATCGATCGTTACTTTTCCCTCTACCAGCATGCTGGCAGCCAAAATCGGCAAAGCGGCATTCTTCGCCCCTTGGATTGCAATGGATCCTGACAGGGGTCTCCCGCCTTCAATCACCAATTTGTCCAATTTATCACCTCCGAGTTACCGCTCACCCACCACCAATACTTCAGGTTTGAGTTGAATGCCAAAGCGCGCTTCAACCGTGGACTGAACTTGCGCGATGAGGGTGAGAACGTCCTCAGCCGTCGCCTTCCCGATGTTGACGATGAAATTGGCATGCTGCGTGGATACTTCGGCCCCGCCGACGCGGCAGCCCTTAAGCCCTGCCTCCTCGATCAGCCTTGCCGCGTGATCGCCCGGCGGGTTGCGGAATACGCTCCCAGCACTAGGCAGCTGCAGTGGCTGCGTGCGCCGCCTGCGATCCTTGTGCGCCGCCAGCGCAGCGGCGATCTCCTTGCGGTCGCCGTGCGCCAGCTCGAATGTCGCCGATACGACGATTCCCGGGCGCTCCTGAAGCACCGTGTGGCGATAGGAGAACTTCATGTCCTCCGCTCCGTAATGCACCAATTCCCCAGTCTCGAGCACGATCTCGGCTGATTGAAAGATACGTGACACATCCGACCCGTGTGCTCCCGCATTCATATAGACGGCGCCGCCGACCGACCCTGGAATCCCCCCTGCAAATTCCAGGCCCGACAATCCCTCTTTGCCCGCCAGGACGGACAGCTTGATAAAGGAAAAGGCGGCTCCCGCATGAACCCGCGTTCCATCGAATTTCGCATAATCGAATTCTTTGCCCGGCTGGATGACGACCCCGCGGATCCCCTTATCGCTGACGAGCATGTTGGAGCCTCTTCCGAGGTTGGTCCATGTCATGTCGTATTTGCGCAGCAGCTTGATGACCCGAATCAGCTGCTCCGTCGTATGCGGAACGATAAGTACGTCGGCCGGACCGCCGATTTTCCACGTGGTATAGCTGGCCAGCGGTTTATTGAAATACACGTCACCGGCTTCCGTCTGCCCAAGTTCCGTTATGAACTGCTCCATCTGTCGTACCTCCTTATGCTCCGGCGATTGTCGCGAGGACTTCGCGAATCGTCCACCCAAGGCGAGAGGCGCCAAGCTTGCCGATGCGGCATCTTGCCGGGTGACGGTCACGATTATGGAGTATTCTATGCCCTCTCACACGCGTGTGTGACAATCGCCCATATCTGTTGCTATCATCGTTTGCCCGCTAGCTTGCGAATCTCGCGGGCGAGGAGCGCGGCCGAACGCGGCTCGCCCATATCCAGCGATGCCGCCCCCATGCGCGCGAGCCTATCGCCGTTCTCCAGTAAGGCATGCAAACGGTCGAACAGGACCGCCCCTGTCAACTCCCGTTCGACGATCATCTCGGCGGCCCCCGCCTCGACCAGGGTGCTGGCATTCGCTTCTTGGCGCCGGTTCGCCGTATTCGGCGAAGGAATCAGAATGGACGGAATGCCGAGCGCCGTCAGCTCCGCCAGCGCAGAAGCGCCCGATCGGCTAACGGCAACCGTCGTCGCCGCCAGCACGTCGGGCATATTATGCAAATACGGCAGCACATGGATATAATTGGAAAGGACGGGCAACACCTTCTTCATACGCCCCATCGTGCCGTCGTAATAGCTTTCTCCCGTTACAAATACAAAATGGACGTTCGGCAGCCGCGTAACCAGCGGTGCCATGTCCACCATCGCGTCGTTCATCGCTTTCGATCCCCGTCGCCCTCCGTAAACCAGCGCGATCACGCTGCCCGAAGGGATGCCGAGCGAAGCGTATCCTCTGACCCGGCTTGCGCGCAGCACGTCCGCCGCACAGGGATTGCCGGTGGCGAGCACCCTCCGCGCGCGCTTGAACGAATCTGCCGAGCCTTTGAAGCTGACCGCCACCACGTCCGCATACCGGGACAAAATGGCGTTCGCCCGTCCCGGCTCGGCGTTCTGCTCGTGTATAAGAATTGGAATGCCTAGCTTGGCTGCCGCATAGATTACCGGGCCGCTCACGAAGCCGCCCGTGCCGACGACGACGTCGGGCTTGAAGTCGCGCAGCAGGCTTCTTGAACGCCTGACACCGCGGAGAAACCTGATTACGCCTCGCGCATGATCGAACGAAAGCTTTCGTCCGAGACGAACGTCATCTACCGATTCGAACCGCATGGGCGCAGGCGGCACGATGGCGGCCTCCGCGCCCGTCTTCGAGCCTATGTATAAAATCTCGCTGCCCCGCTCTTCTTCCAGCAGCAGTCTGCCGATGGCCAGCGCCGGATAAACATGACCACCCGTCCCCCCGCCAGTCAGTACGATTCGCATGCGCTTTTCGTCACCTCGAGTATCGGGAAATATTGAGCAAAATGCCCAGCGCCGTGAGCAGCAGCGTCAGCGAGGAACCGCCATAGCTGACGAGCGGCAGCGTAATGCCGGTAACTGGCATCATACCTATGACGACGCCCACGTTAATAAAGACTTGCACCGCGATGATGCCGACGATGCCGACGGCGAGCAGGCTGCCGAACGAATCGGGCGCGGCCATAGCCGTGCGCATCCCCCGCCAGACGAGAATTGCGAAGAGCAGAATAATCGTCGCGCCTCCTAGGAAGCCCAGCTCCTCGGCTACGATCGCGAAGATGAAGTCCGTCTGCGGTTCGGGCAAATAACTGAATTTCTGCCGGCTCATCCCGAGTCCCAGGCCGACTAATCCGCCGGGACCAATCGCATACAAGGATTGAATGATTTGGTATCCGGTTCCGAGCGGATCCGACCAAGGATCAAGGAAGCCGGTTATCCGCTTCATCCGATACGGCGCGGCCAGGATTAGCCCGACCAGACCGACGACACCGATCATCGCGAGCGATCCCAAGTGCCGCGTCCGCGCGCCCGAAGTATAAATAACAATCAGCGTCGCGCCGACCATTACTGCGGCCGATCCCAAGTCCGGCTGCATCATGATTAGACCGAACGCAAGGCCGAGAATGCCGAGCGGCGGAAGCAGCCCTTTGGTGAAACTTGTGACCATCTGCTGCCGTTCCGACAACAGCTTCGCCATAAACAGCACCATCGCGAGTTTCATGAATTCCGATGGCTGAATGCCGAATGAGCTGATGCCGAGCCAACTTCGCGCGCCGCCGCGCACGACGCCGACGCCTGGAATGAGGACGATGACAAGCAAGCCGAAGCAGATAATCAGACCGAGCTTCGCCCACTTCTTCCACACCCAGTAATCGGCATTCATCGTCAGGAACATAGCCCCGATGCCAAGAGCGGCGAATAGCGACTGCCGCTTGACATAGTAGAACCGGTCGCCGAACTCATGAAAGGCGAGCACGGCGCTCGCGCTGTAGACCATGATGAGTCCCAGCGCAAGAATAAGAAAAATGGAGACGATCATCCAGACGTCCGGTGCGGACCTGGCTTTTGCCATAGCGCAAACACCTCTGCATGCGTGAGTAGGGACAAGCCCCCTACTTACAACGTATGCGCCGTTTGTTTAAAAATGCGCCCCCGGGTCTCGTAGGATTGAAACATATCCCAGCTGGCGCAGGCCGGAGATAGCAGCACGATATCCCCCGGCTCCGCCATGGAGGCGGCCTCGCGCACCGCTAGGCGCAGCGTGGCTTCGGCGTCCTCCTCAGGTTCGACGATTTTGATCGCCGCTAAACCCGCCAGCTCTGCGGCATGCGCGATTTTGCCCCGCGTCTGGCCTAGCGCGACAACGCCCTTCACCTGCGTCTTCAAGTGCGGCACGAGCTCCTCATAGTCAGATCCGCGATCGAGCCCGCCGGCTATCAAGACGATATTTCCCGGGAAGGAGTGCAAGGAGATGATCGTCGCGGCCGCGTTGGTTGCCTTCGCATTATTGTAGAACTTCACGCCGTCCTTCTCGCGGACGAATTCAAGCCGGTGTTCGACGCCCCGGAAACCGCGCAGCGGTGACGCTAGAAGGTCCGGCTCCGCGCCGGCCGCGATGCAAGCGGCCACGGCCGCTGCCGCGTTAGCGGCGTTGTGGCGGCCAGGTATACCCAACTCGTCGACGCCGACGATCGTCTGGTCGCCGCCGCTTTGGTCTATGTACCGAATGCTGCGCTTCTGATCTCCCGCAGGCTCGGCAAGATCGGCCGGGAACGGGGGATCGACGAATACGCCGTAATCAAGCCGCTGCGTCACCGAGAACGGCAGCACCCTTGCACGCAGCGTTCCGCTCTCCATCAATTGACGGCATAACGGATCATCCGCGTTCAGCACGGCCGTATCCTTGAACGTCTGGTTGGCGAACAGTTTGGTTTTGGATGCCACGTAGTCGTCCATGCCGCCATGATAATCCAGATGCGTCTCCGAGACGTTAAGCAGCACCGCGACGTGTGGACGGAACGCCTGCGTCCCTTTCAGCTGGAACGAACTTAGCTCGGCGACTATCCAGTCGTCAGGCCGCGCGGACAGCGCAACCTCGCTGAGCGGCGTACCGATATTGCCCGCGACGATGGCATTCATGTCGCATGCCTCCAGCATTTCGCCGATCCACGTCGTCGTCGTTGTCTTGCCATTCGAGCCGGTAATGCCGATCAGCTGCGCGGAAGAGAGCAGATACGCGACTTCCACCTCGGTCACCACGTCCAATCCAAGGGCAAGCGCCTGCTTGACGGGCGGCGCGGTATACGGGATTCCCGGGTTCTTGACGACCAAAGCCGTCTCCGCCGTAATCAGGTCAACGGGATGTCCCCCGCAGATAACAGAAACGCCCAAAGCGTCCAGCTCGTCCGCTTCGGGGCATAATTGACGTTCTTTTTGATCATTGACCGTGACAATTGCGCCTAGTTTATGGAATAGCTTGGCGACGCTAACGCCGCTCTTGGCCAGGCCCAGCACGACGACGCGCCGGCCTTTGTATGCGGAAGGATGTTCCATGATGTACCCCCGATTTCTATGACATCGTTTATGTTTGGCACGTAAAAGCAAAGAGGCTGCAGGTTCGTAAAGGACAGTTTCCTTTACCTATTCACCCGCCGCGCCTCTTCGCGAAACAGCTTAAACCCATTATCTGCCGAGCAGGACGCCAATAACCGCGAGCACAATGCCAACCGCCCAGAACGTCGTCACGACCCGCCACTCATTCCAGCCCGAGAGTTCGAAATGATGATGGATAGGGCTCATTTTGAAGATACGCTTACCGCGCAGCTTGAACGAGCCGACCTGCAGAATAACCGACAGCATCTCGATGACGAACACACCGCCGATAATGACGAGCAGTAATTCGGTCTTGGTCAAAATAGCCACGGCCGCCATGCCGCCTCCAATGCCAAGCGATCCGGTGTCGCCCATGAATACTTTAGCCGGATGGGCATTGAAGACAAGGAAGCCGAGCAACCCCCCGATCATCGCCGCCGAGAACACGGCCGATTCGTGCTCGCTGGCATGCATGGCAAGCAGCGTGAAAGCGCCGAACGCCACGGCGCCGGTGCCGGACAACAACCCGTCAACGCCGTCTGTGAAGTTCACGGCATTGGTCGTACCGAACAGCATGATGACGACGAGCACATAATACAGCCAGCCCAGTTCGATTACCGTGCCGGTTCCCGGTATCGACACCGCCGTGCTGTGATGCATTTGGATCAGCAGGACGCATACGATAATGGCGAATACAAGCTGTCCGATCAGCTTCTGCAGCGCGGTCAGGCCGAGCGAGCGTTTGAATACGATCTTAATATAGTCGTCGAGAAAACCGACGAGCCCGAAACCGAGCGAGGAGACGAGCAGCACCCAGAACTCCGCGGTCTTATCGGAAAACTTCAAGAAAGCGAGCAGAACGGCCAACATGATGATGATGCCGCCCATCGTCGGCGTTCCCTTCTTCTTCAAGTGGCTCTGGGGGCCGTCCGTCCGGATTTGCTGGCCGAATTTCATTCTGCGCAGCAGCGGGATGAACAAAGGTCCGAGCAGAACCGCAAGCAAAAAGGAAGCGCCGATTGACAGTAGAATGACCTTGATGTCCATGACCTGATTCTCACCTCTTATCCGCGCTGGAGCGCATGAACGACTTCTTCCATGCGCATGCCGCGCGACCCTTTCACTAATACCAGATCTTCCGGCTCAAGTCTTGCAAGCAGCCATCCGATCAGTTCGTCCTTCGCTTCGAAGGCGCGCACCGCGCCGTCATCCGCAAGGTTGCGCGAAGCGGCCGCCGCCGTATGCTTCGACAGCGGGCCGAACGTCAGCAACCGGTCGGCCTTAGCCGCCGTGACGTAATCGCCGATGCCGGCGTGAAGCCCTTCTTCCTCCGGTCCAAGCTCGAGCATATCGCCGAGCACGAGCCACTTCCGGCGGTATCCAGACAGCTGGGCGACCAGATCGATAGCTGCCCGCACGGCCGTCGGATTGGCGTTGTAAGCGTCGCTGAGCACCAGGGCATTGTTATAGGCGCGCACGGGCTCGATCCGCATTCCCGTAAGCGATAAGGCTGCTAAGCTACCCGCGATACGCCCGATAGGTACGCCCAGTCGAAGACCTGCGGCAATGGCTGCCAGCGCGTTCGACACGTTGTGCCGGCCCGGCACCGGAATCGAGATGTCCGGAATGCCGACGCCATTCTTCCCGTGCGCGTCGAACGCGGAGGAAACAGCATCCACGTCCACGTTATCCGCCCGCCAATCGTTCGCCTCCCCGAGTCCGAACGTCTCCTTCTCGAAGGTCGACGGCAAAGCCGCCACTCCCGCATGGAGCAGCGGCTCGTCGCCATTGAACAGCAGCAGGCCGCCTTCGCGAATACCCGCCGCAATTTCGAGCTTGGCCTTCGCGATGCCTTCGCGGGATCCCAGCTGAAGCAGGTGAGCATCCCCGATATTCGTAATAATCGCCACGTCAGGTCGGCCGATTCGGGTCAGCAGATCGATCTCGCCGAAGCCGCTCATCCCCATCTCAAGCACGGCGGCCTCGACGTCCTCTTCCATGTCTAGTACCGTCAGCGGCAAACCAATGTGGTTATTGTAATTGCCGGCCGTCTTATGTACCTTGAACGTGCTCGCGAGCACGGCCGCGATCATATCTTTGGTCGTCGTCTTGCCGTTGCTGCCCGTTACGCCTACGACGCGCACGTTCAGCTGCTCGCGGTAGGCGGAGGCTAGACGCTGCAGCGCTTCGAGCGTGTCGTCCACGAGCACGAGCGTCGCGTCCGCTAGTTCGGACGGTATCGGCCTGGATGCTTGCCAGAAGGCGGCGTTCGCGCCGGCGGCGAGCGCGCCGAGGACGTAATCATGTCCGTCGAAGTTCTCGCCGGCAAGCGGCACGAATAATTGCCCCGCGCCGACCTTCCGGGAATCCGTGGTCACCCCGGCAATCTCCTCGCCTTGGCGGCTCTCATGCCGCAGCGTCCCGCCGCTCATGGCCGCTATATCGGCTAACGTTCGTTTTATCACTATGCAAGACTCCTTATCGCTTCTTTGGCTACTTCCCGGTCGTCGAAATCATAATTGACGGTCCCGATCGTCTGATAGGTCTCATGGCCCTTCCCCGCAATCAATACTACATCGTCGGGGCTGGCCATTTCAACCGCTTTTTGGATCGCTTCGCGGCGGTCCTCGATGAGCTCATAACGCTCGGTAGACACGGAATCCGCGTGTAAGCCCGCCTCGATATCGGCCAATATCTGCAGCGGCTCCTCCGTCCTCGGGTTGTCCGACGTGACGAAGGAATAATCCGCGTATCTCGCCGAAATTTGCCCCATAATCGGCCGTTTCGTCCGGTCGCGGTCGCCACCGCAGCCGAACACGCAAATCACTTTGCCCGCGGCGAATTCCTTCACCGCCTTCAGCACATTCTCCAAGCCGTCCGGCGTATGCGCGTAATCGACGATGACCGCGAATGGCTGTCCCGCCTGCACGGCTTCGACGCGTCCGGGTACGCCCGGCAGCGATTCGAGGCTTGCTTTGATCTGAGGCAGCGCGACGTTCTCGAGCAGCGCTGCCGCGATCGCGGCAAGCGCGTTATAGACGTTGAATTTGCCTGCCATCTGCAATGTGATGTCGGACGAACCTTGGAACGTCTCCACACGGAAGGACGTGCCATGGGCTGTAATGCGGATGTCGGTCGCCCGCACGTCGGCCGGCGAATCCACGCCGTATGTAATGACTTCGGCCGCCGTCATCTTGGCGAACGTCTCGGATGCGGCGTCGTCGGCATTCAGCACCGCGTAGGCGCGATCACTCTCTTCCGTGCCGTATTCATTGCCTAACCGACTGAAGAGCAGTCCTTTCGCCTGCGCGTAGCGCTCCATCGACCCATGATAATCGAGATGATCCTGCGTCAGGTTCGTGAACACCGCGGTGCGGAACCTGCAGCCCTTCACGCGCCCCTGCTCCAGCGCGTGCGACGATACTTCCATCGCGCAATAATCCGTGCCGGCATCCCGCATCTGAGCCAAATATCGCTGCAGCTCCAGCGCTTCCGGCGTCGTGCGCGCCATCGGATGGGATTGGCCGGCGAAGCGGCGCTCCACCGTGCCGATGACGCCCGGCGCGTGACCCGCGTCTTGCAAAATGCGTTCGATCAAATAGGTCGTCGTCGTCTTCCCGTTCGTGCCGGTAATGCCGATCAGCTTGACCGATTGGCTTGGTCTGGCGAAGAACGCGTCGGCCAGCACCGCCATCGCGAGTCTGGCGCTCTTCACGATCAGCTGCGGCACCGGAAGATCGAGCTTACGTTCCACCACGAGCGCCGCGGCTCCCCTCTCTACCGCTTGCGGCGCGTAGAGATGGCCATCTTGTGTATGGCCCGGCAAACAGATAAAGAGGTCGCCTATCTTCACCGCGCGGGAATCGGTCTGCATATCCGTTATCTCGGTGTCGGCGCCGCCCGTCAGGCGAGCCGTCCGAAGCAAGCTGGCCAATCGTTCTAATTTCATGCTGCATTTCCTCCTAAGCTTGGATGAGCCTAGCGCCTGGCAGCCTTCATGCGGAAGGCGGCCAGGCGCCGCGGCCATTCCTGTCTTTCACACGCTTCTTACCATTATACGCTAATTTGGCCTCCGCCTTTTAGTCCCCATCTTGTGCCAAATATATCCGGATCGTCGAGCCCTGCTCTACGCGCGTCCCCGCGGCGGGCGCCTGCCGTATGACGGTATTGCCCGTGCCGGCCGAAGCCAGCGTGAAATTCATGTTCAAATCCTCGTAAATCTCGCTGACCGTCTTGCCGACCAAGTTCGGCACGGTGACGATCGGCTGCTGCAAGTCGCCATATTTATACGTCTTCGGAATTTGCTCCGCACGCGGCTTTACGCCCATGTACGGAAGCACGTCCTCCAAGATGTTGTGCACGATCGGAGCGGCAACGACACCGCCGAACTGTATGCCCTGCGGATTGTCGACCGCGACATACACGACGATCTCCGGATCATCCGCCGGCGCGAATCCGACGAACGAGACGATGTGTTCATTCGGAGAGTAGCGGCCGTTAACGACCTTCTGCGCGGTACCCGTCTTGCCGCCGACGCGATAACCGTCGAGGAACGCATTGCGTCCGGAGCCGAGAGCTACGACGCTCTCTAGCGCTTCGCGCACTTGCGCGCTCGTCTGCTCAGAGATCACCTTGCGCACCGCTTCCGGTTTGACGGTCTCCACCGTCTCGCCCGTCTCAGGGTTGATCCAAGCTTTCGCCACATGCGGCTTGTACAGCGTACCGCCATTGATGGCGGCCGACACGGCTGTGATCTGCTGGATCGGGGTAACCGACACGCCCTGCCCGAACGCCGTCGTCGCCAGTTCCACCGGGCCGACCTGGTTCAATTTGAACATGATGCCGTTCTCTTCGCCGCCCAAGTCGATGCCGGTTTTCTTGCCGAAGCCGAAATCCCGGATATATTGGAACAGCGTCTCTTTGCCAAGCCGGTTGCCGAGCTCGACAAACCCCGGGTTGCAGGAATTCTGCACGACTTCCAAGAACGTCTGACTTCCGTGGCCGCCGCGCTTCCAGCACCGAAGCCGAGCGCCGCCGACCATGACCGCGCCCTTGTCGTAGAAGGTCTCCTTCTTCAGATCGACCTTGCCCTCTTCGAGCGCCGCCGCGAGCGTAATGATCTTGAAGGTCGAGCCAGGCTCGTACGTCTTCCAAATCGGCAATATCCGGTTATACACCGAGGCATCCACGTCCCGGAACTTATCGGGCTCGAACGCCGGCCGACTCGCCATGCCGAGAATCTCGCCGTTGTCCGGATCCATCGCGATGGCGATAATGTTATCCGCCTGCGTCTTGACCATGGCCTGGTCGAGTTCGCGCTCCATGATCGTCTGAATATGCTTATCGATAGTCAGCTCCATGTTGAGCCCGTCCCTCGGTTTCTCGTAGGTGTCCGAGGACCCTGGCATCGTCCGTCCCGCCGCGTCCGACAGAAACGCCACGTTCCCGTTCATGCCGGCCAAATACTTGTTGTACTTCGCTTCGACGCCGGTTAGCCCGCCGTCATAGCCCACAATGCCCAAAATATGCGAGGCGAGGTCTTCGTACGGGTAATACCGTTTGTTGTCCTCCGCCACGACGATGCCGTCCAAATTCATGTTCTTGATCAACTGCGCCTTCTCCGTCGTGATCTGGCGTCCGCCTGGTTGAATATTGACGATCATCGCTTTCTTCTTGAGCAAGGCGTACACCTTCTCCTGCGTCATGCCGAGTACATTGGCCAGCTTGGCCGCCGTTCCCTTCGCATCCTTGATCTGCACGGGCAGCGCCATAATCGTAGGCGAGCTTATATTGTACGCAAGCTTGACGCCGTTTCGGTCCCAAATCTCGCCGCGCTTGGCGGTGAACGGGATTTCGCGCCGCCACGACTCCTCCGCCTTGGCCGCTAGCTCCTCGCCTTTCATCAACTGCACGTAGCTAAGCCTTGCTATCAGCGCCGAGAAGGCCAATATGGAAATGATCAGCGCGACAAACAAACGCCTGCGGACCGTGACATTCGAAACTTTCAACCTTACTTCCCCTCCGATCGGCGTACAAAATCAGGCAGCAGTGACTGCTTATCCTAATCCAAGCCTATTCGAAGCGGGTAACGGTTAGAACACGGTGAAACCAGTGCCGCCGGCTCTTGTGGCGAGACGAGTTTGATTCCGGCGAATTCTAAGCTCATTTATATACGCGAAGCTTACACACTCTTAGAATTCACGGTCAAACGGCTTCGTCTTCATAGGCGGCGCGGCGTTTCATTCAAGCCTAATCGCCGCTAGGCGCGTTTGCGTCAGGGGCATCTTCCGTAGCGTCTTCGCTTCCTTCCTCCGTTTGCGCATCATTCGCGGATTCATCGGGATTCGGAGGCGCCAGCGTCAATTTGACGACCCGCTCTCCGTTCAGTTTCGCAAGCGTCTGGTCCGTGACGAACCCTTCGCCTACGGCGACGGCCTGAATGCCGAGCAGCGAACAGATCTCGAGCGCTTCGCGCAAGGAGCTGCCTCTCATATTAGGGACCGCTAACTCGGAACGCTCTTCCGTCAGCAGATAGACGGTCTGATTGAGCGCGATCTTCGTGCCCGAGGCCGGGATTTGCTGCTTGATGGTCGTCCCTTTGCCGACGATCTCGGCTTTCAGCGCTTTCGCTTGCAGCTTCGTCTTCGCCTGTTCCGGCGAACTGCCGTTCAAGTCGGGCACGCTGATCATCGGATCCTTCTGCTTCGCGTCTCCGCCTTCGTCCGTCTCGGGCAGCTGCGGGGCGATGCCCATGTGGCGCAGACTGTTCTGCACGATATTCTTGAACACAGGTGCCGCGACCGCGCCGCCGCCCAGGTCCTTGTCATTCGGGCTGTCGACGACGACG
Source organism: Paenibacillus aurantiacus (assembly GCF_042431225.1). Classification (NCBI taxonomy): domain Bacteria; kingdom Bacillati; phylum Bacillota; class Bacilli; order Caryophanales; family Paenibacillaceae; genus Paenibacillus; species Paenibacillus aurantiacus. The sequence goes on from NZ_JBHMDO010000010.1 coordinate 174,343, forward strand.
TAGACGATGATCTTCGGATTGTCCGCCGGCGCGTAGCCGATGAAGGAGACGACGAATTCGTCTTTGGAATATACGCCGTTCACGACCTTCTGCGCCGTACCGGTCTTACCCGCCACCCGATATCCCGGGATATAGGCGTTCTTGCCGGTACCGTCGGAGACGACCTGCTCCAAATATTCGCTGACCTTCTTCGATGCTTCTTTGGAGATGACCTGACGAATCATCTTCGGCTGCTTGACGACCGTCTTGTTCGTCGTCGGATCTTCGATTTCCTTGACGATATGAGGCTCGAGCAGGCGCCCACCGTTGGCGGCGGCCGCGATCGCGGCTACCTGCTGTATGGGGCTGACGGCCACGTTCTGTCCGAACGTCACGGTCGCCACGTCACGCGGAATATTGCGGTCGATGTCGACGTCCCCTTTGATCTCGCCCGGCAGCTCGATGCCGGTCTTCACGCCGAAGCCGAAATCCTGGATATACTGCAGCAGCTTGTCGGTCTTGAGCATTTCATAACCGAGCTTGACGAAAGCAACGTTAGAAGACTTCTTCAAACCTTCCAAATAGGTGATTTCGCCCCAGCCTCCGCGCTTTATATCATTAATAATTTTGCCGCCGACTTTAATCGAGCCGGACATATAGGAATCGTTCGGGTTGAAATATCCTTCCTGCACCGCGCCTGACAATGTCACGATCTTGAACGTCGAGCCCGGCTCGTATTGCGACTGGACGATATGGTTGAAGAAGCCGGCCTGCGACGATTTCCAATATTCGTTCGGATTGTACGTCGGCAAATTCGCCATCCCCAGGATTTCCATCGTCTGCGGATCGGCCGCGATCGCCGAGATGCTGTGCGGCTGGTACTTGTCGTACACCTCCTGGATCGCTTCCTCCACGTAATGCTGAATGTCGGCGTCGATCGTCAACTTGACATTGCTGCCGTCCTTCGAGGGAACGAATTCGACGGTTCCATCCTCGAGGATAATGCCGTTGCCGTCGCGCTCGTATTTGATTTTGCCTTCCGTGCCGCCTAATTCCTTGTTCAAATACGACTCGATGCCGCCGACTGCTTTGCCGTCCTTATTGATATAACCAAGCACGTGAGCAGCCATCGAATCCTTCGGATAATACCGCTTCGTCTCAGGCAGCAAATATATACCGACATCATTAGCCTTCGGCTTCATCTTCTTCAGCTCTTCGGTCAACCCCACGACCCGGTCTTTGGTCGCCTTGTCAATCTTGAACCCTTCCGGCCGCACTTCGCGCTGCGTATAATAATTGCCGTCTTCCTTCTTAGCGGTGATGATGTCGCGAAGCTCCGATTCCTTCTTGCCGAGAATCAGATGCAGCTTGCTGACCACGAAATCCTCGGTGCCCAGCTTATGTATGATCTCCGGATTGACCGCGACGATATAAGCCGCCGAATCCATGGCCAGCACGTTGCCGTCGCGGTCGGTGATTGTACCGCGTACCGGCTTGAGCGTCTGTGAGCTGGACCATACTTTGCGCGCCTTGTCGGACCAGAAGTCGGCCTCGACCACTTGCACCCAATAGATCTTCGAGAACAGGACAGCAAAAAGGAGGGTGATTACCCCTCCGACCAATAACGTCCGTAATTTGATTCGCTTTGTCATAAGCTCACCTATTCTTTCGTTCCGGCTGCCGAGTTTTCCACGATGATGTCATTGCCGGGCGATGGGATCATGCCGAGTTCCTTCGCCTTCTGCGCAATTTTGTCGGGGCTGCTCTCGGTCTCGACGACTTTGCGCAGTTCTCCGATCTCCACTTCAAGTTGACTAAGCGCCTTCGAAGCTTCCTTGGCTTGGTAGTTCACTGCATAGATTTGATTATACCGGTAATTGATGAAAGCCAGCGTAGAGAAGACAAGCACGATCGTCATGAGAATGATCAGCTTGTCCCGCGTTGGCAACGACTTGCGCTTCGTGACTTTCGTCTTCTTCTCCCGGTAAGACGGCAGCTGCTCCGGTTTGCGTTTGGGCTGAAGCGCCAGGTTGCCATTCGTGTAAGCCAATTCGTGTCCCCTCCTAATTAAGTTTTGATGGTTGGTTCCATGTATGTTTAAAGTAGATTCGTTATAGTTTCTCGGCGACGCGCAGCTTCGCTGAACGGGAGCGCGGATTCAGCTCCAGCTCCTCCTCGCTCGGCAGAATCGGCTTGCGGTTGACCAGCTTCAGCAGACCGGTTCCGCCGCAGACGCACATCGGAAAATCGGGCGGGCACGTGCAGCGCTCGACATACTTGGCGAACAGCTGCTTGCAGATCCGGTCCTCCAGCGAGTGGAACGTAATGACCGATGCGCGCCCGCCCGGGTTGAGTACGCGCACTGTCTGCTCCAGCCCCGTCTCCTCCGCGCCTAACTCGTCATTCACCGCGATGCGCAATGCCTGGAATGTGCGTTTGGCTGGATGCGGTCCCGTTCTGCGCGCCGCAGCCGGAATACCGGCCTTAATGAGTTCAACCAGCTCGCCGGTCGTCTCAATCGGCTTCTCCGCCCGGGCGTTCACGATTTTGCGCGCGATCTGGCGGGCGAACTTCTCTTCGCCGTAATCGGCGATAATCCGCGAGATCTCCCGCTCCTCCCATTCATTCACGATCATCTCTGCTGTTAACATGCCGTGCTGATCCATCCGCATGTCGAGCGGCGCATCGTGATTGTAGCTGAACCCCCGGTCCGCTTCATCCAGCTGCGGGCTGGATACGCCGAGGTCGAACAGCACGCCATCAACGCCGGCAATGCCGAGCTTCGCTAATTCTTCTTCCAAGTAACGAAAATTCCGCCGGACCAGCGTAACGCGGTCCATATATGGCGCAAGTCTGACGCGGGCGTTATCATGCGCCCAATCATCTTGGTCGAACGCGATTAATCGTCCTTGCGGACCGAGTCGTGACGCGATCAATTCGCTGTGCCCCGCTCCACCGAGCGTGCAATCTACGTAAATGCCATCCTGCTTAATGGCGAGGCCATCGACCGCCTCTTCCTTGAGCACCGTTATATGTTGAAACAAGCTGCAGCCCTCCTGGCTCTAAGGATAGGTCGGCCGATCCGGTCTCCCGGGGGCCGCCTCCTAAAAATTAAAATCGAAATCAACCAGCTTCTCGGCGATTTCGTTGAACGTCTCTTCCGATTGCTTGAAGTAGCCCTCCCAAATCGGCTTGCTCCACACTTCCACCCGATTCGAAACGCCCAGCACGACGCATTCCTTGTCCAGCTTGGCGTATTCGCATAATATGTTCGGTAAATTTACCCTTCCCTGTTTGTCCAGCTCACATTCCGTCGCCCCCGAAAAGAAGAAGCGCGAGAACGCGCGGGCGTCGGACTTCATGAGCGGCAGCGACTTCAGCTTCTGCTCCAGCAGCCCCCACTCGCTCATCGGATAAACGAACAGGCAGTTGTCCAAGCCCCGAGTGACGACGAATCGTTCCCCGAGACCTTCGCGGAATTTGGCGGGAATGATGAGACGGCCCTTATCGTCGATGCTGTGCTGATACTCCCCCATAAACATGCGGCCGCTCCACCCCTTCCCCCAAACCCTCCACTTGCCACCACTTTTCACCACTTGGTTTGTTCTATTCGCCACCCCTTTTGCAATTCCTGCTTGTAAGAAACGTTTTTAAAAATATTTTATGTGCTTAAACGTGTAAAAACTTTGTTACGGTTTTGAAACCTTTTGGACGTTTCTTTCGTGTAAGCTAGAACCTGACGCAAGAGAAGGAGAAGAGTGACGGTGCATGAATAAAATGATGAGCGGTGCTTCGAGCGATCAGTTCCTACTGCCCAGCGAAGAGGCCGCCAGTTTAAGAATCGAGCTCCTCCGCCCTGTCGAGCAGCTGTGCTATGAGATTGCCCATTATTTGCTCGGCAACGCGAAGGACGCGGCGGCCGCCAGCGAAGAAGCGCTGCTTGCGCTTTATCAACAGCCCCGATTCGTACGGACGTCGGACGAAGAGAGAAGACGCATGGCGCGCGCGGAAGCGATTCGCTGTTCGCTGGCACTATCCTGCTGCCTCAAACATAAAGAGCCGGTATCGCCTACCCTCATCTGAAGGCGCGATCCGGCTCTTGTTATTTGTTTACGCGCATCGTGGCTACGGTTAACTTATTCGTCCACTCTATCCCGCTCCTGGTCCGCGACGGATTGGGGCGACTCCATCTGTTCGGCCGGCAGCCCGACCGACGCGGGTATCCCCTCCTCGCGCGGCTCGCGAATGGCATGCTTCCTCTTCCTTCGGTAGACCGCATAGGCCGGCACAGCAATAATCCCCAGTACGACGGCAACCGGCAGAATCGCGGTCAAGACGATGACGATCACCTGCGCGGCTTCGGCCAGAAACGACAAGCTTCCACTCCATGCGCCGGCGATTCGGGCTCCGAATTTCTTCTCTTCCGACAGCGTCCGGATCGGCTCGGCCGACTTCTGGTAGATACGCAGCTCGATCGTGGAATACGCGACATTTTGATCCAAATACCGCATCCGTCCTTTAATCCGTTCGATCTCCGTCTGCACCTCGCCGAGCTCTTTCGAGAATTGGAGCAGCGCCGTGGCAGACTCCGCCTTCTCCATGAACGCCAGCAATCTTGCCTCGACGACGCCCCGCGCCTTCAGCCGCGATTCCAGGTCGACGTATTCCTCCGTCACGTCGGTTCCCTCCATACTCTTCTCGAACGCGAGATGCGGCAGCTTCTCAATTCCCGCCAAGAACGACATAAATCCATTCGCTGGCACTTTGATCGTATAGGTGCCGCCGAGCTCGGATGACGTCTGCTGATCGGTAAATTGCAAAATGTAGCCGCCCGAGTTCGCAATCGCACCGGTAACCGATTGTTGAGCCGCTTTGTAGTCTTCCACTTCCATCGAAACGTTGCCCCTGTAGACGATCTTGCGATTGAATCCGTCCGAATCGGCGATCGCGCCGAGCGATGAGCCCGCCTGCCCTCCCGCACTAGCCTCGCCTCCGCCCGATCCCGCGTCAGTCGAAGCGCTTTGCGTCGCGGCTGTCTGGTCCGCCGCGCCCTCCATCGCGGCTGGACTTTCCGCTTCGCTGCCGGCCGCGGCGTTCATTGGCGCATTCGCCACGGCTTTGGCCGAATTGCCGCTATCCGAGTTATTCGCGCTGCTGCAGCCGCTCGCGAACGCCATAAGCAGCATTAGCAATCCCGTATACCCCATTGCCGTGAGCCATTTTCTTTTTCGCATGCCATAAGCACCCCTTTTTCTATTGGCTTCCACCTTCATAGACGCCAACTTCCAGGAAATGTTTCAAATGGTGCGAAAATGATAAAAACCAAAAAGCTGCCCGCGTAAGCAGCATGCTCCCTAAGAGAGCATGCCGCCCGCAGGCAGCCTATCGTCGATCTAGCCGTTGTTACGTCCAGCTCTCCTGATATTTCTTCTGTTCGTCCGTCAGCGAATCGATCGAGATGCCGAGCGATTCGAGTTTGTAGCGAGCAACCTGATCGTCCAGCTCGTACGGCACGTTGATGACTTTCGCGCCGATCGATTGGTAGTTGTCGTTCACATATTTCAGCGACAACGCCTGCAGCGCGAACGTCGTATCCATAATTTCTGCCGGATGTCCGTCGCCTGCGGCCAGATTGACCAGTCGGCCTTCTGCCAGCAGGTAGATGCTGCGGCCATCCTCCAGACGATATTCCTCGATATTCTTGCGTACCGTGCGCTTCTCCACCGCGCGCGCAGCGAGCTCCGGCTTGTTGCACTCGACGTCGAAGTGGCCGGCGTTGCACAGAATCGCGCCGCTGCGCATGACATCGTAATGCTCGCCGCGGATGACGTCCTTCACGCCGGTGACCGTGATGAACAGCTCGCCGACTTTGGCCGCTTCCAGCATCGGCAGTACCGTGAAGCCGTCCATATGCGCTTCAACCGCTTTGATCGCGTCCACTTCGGTCACGATGACGTTCGCTCCGAGTCCTCTAGCGCGCATGGCCACGCCTTTGCCGCACCAGCCGTAGCCGACGACGACGACGTTTTTGCCAGAGATGATCAGGTTGGTCGTGCGCATAATGCCGTCGAATGCCGATTGGCCCGTTCCGTAACGATTGTCGAACAAATATTTGCAGTATGCATCGTTGACCGCTACCATCGGCAGCTTGAGCGTACCTTCCTTCTCCAGCGCCTTCAACCGCGTAATGCCGGTCGTCGTCTCCTCCGCGCCGCCGCGAATTTGCGGCAGCAAATCTGGGCGCTCGCCGTGGAGAATCGTCGCGAAATCGCCGCCATCGTCGATGATGAGATCCGGCTTCGATTCAAGCGCACGCACGATCAGCGACTTGAACTCCTCCGGATCCGGATTGTATTTGGCGAATACCGTAATGCCGTCTTCCACCAAAGCCGCGCAGACGTCATCCTGCGTCGACAGCGGGTTGCTGCCCGTAATCGTCACTTCTGCGCCGCCGGCTTGCACCACTTTGGCCAAATAAGCCGTCTTTGCTTCCAGATGCAGGCAGATCGACACTTTCAGCCCCTTAAACGGCTGCTCCTGCTCGAACTGTGCGCGAATCCGGTTCAGCACCGGCATGTGGGCCGACGCCCAGTCGATTTTCAGATGCCCTTCGGGCGCTAGCGCCATATCGGCGACAATGCTGTTCTCTCTTGCGCTCACGATATTCATTCCTCCTTAATATGTACGCCAATGGGACAATGCCGATTAAAGATAAACAAGTCGATGACCGCCATCCGTAGCAAATGGCACATCAAGCAGCTGCTTGACCCAATCGGTCCCGTATTGATTGTAAAATTGCATCGCGTTCAGGACGCGTTCCTGCGGCTTGCCGCTAGGCCAAAGCGATTGTGCCACGCGGTCCATCTGGCGAAGGGCGGCATCGAACCGTCTGGCATGCGCATCCTTAGCCCGCCGCTCAAGATACGCGATCTCCCGTAATATGCGCTCCCGGTTGACGTCGCCTAGACGGCTAAGACCCGATTCTAAGGTCGAGAGGAGCTCGACGAGCGGCGTGTACAGCTGCTCGAACTGCGCTCTTGTCTGATCGAATTTCTCCCCGATCGCCCATTCTTCGCGCTCATCCAGCCATGCCTGTCGTTTAGCGGGGTAGCGCTCGATCACATCGCCAAAGCTAAGGCCGTATTTCTCCATTTGTTTGGGAAGCTGCGGCTCGACGAGCGTGAAGGACATCCGCGGCACGATAATCGGCATCTCCATCCCGAGCAGCCGGAACGCTTCGGACGTCTGCGCCCAGTACGCAATCTCGCCTTGGCCGAGCACGGCCGCCAGCACGGGCAGCACATGATCCTGCATGAGCGGCCGTGTGAGAACGTTATTGCTCAGCCGCTCCGGCGATTGGACGGCGACCTCGAGCAGTTCCTCCGCGGCGATGCGAACGGTGCCTCTCCGATTGACGAACTCGTCTCCCTGCCGGAAGAGCAGTGTCCGTTCTTGTCCGCCGCCAGCCGTTTCCCCGTGGTATAGAAACAGGTTCGCGCAGCCTTCCGCCGCTTCCGCTTGCTCCCTGTAGCCGAGCGTCCGAATCGCCTCGCCTGCATGGCGATAAGCACGTTCGAGTTCATCGCCCCGCTTGATCAGCGTCCGGAACATATCTGCTTCCAGCATGCGCAGCGCCGGGTCGTCGGCATCCAGCAGGACGAGCCCGTACTCGCCGAACAGATGCGCCAGCACGTGCGAGAACCAGTCCGTCAACGTCTCCGACTTATCGGCTGCCGCTTGCAGCATCGCGAGCAGCTGCTGCTTATTCGGCGAGTCGGACAAAACGGCCGCCAGTTCCTGGATGGCCGCCTTCAGATCCGCTTCCGCAAGCAGCGTCCGGCTGACGGATGTCTTCGAGCCGCCTGGATGCGCTACCGCGATTTTGCGCGGCTCCTCTCCTGCCCCTTGCAGGTAAGCATGATTGGCTTCATCCCAATCGTGATCTTCGCCGGCGATCCAGAACACCGGCACGACCGGTCGTCCAATACGAGATTCCGCGTGTTTCGCCGCTTGAATGATGGTGACGGCCTTGTGAATGACAAGCAGCGGGCCTGTCCATAAGCCAGCCTGCTGACCTCCGACGATGACGGGCGCGCCTTGCGCGATCGCCTCGATGTTCCGCGAGACGACTTCATCGGCTCCGAACCTTCGGTTGTAGTCGAGCAGCACGCGAGCTAGCTGCTCCGCGGGGACGCGCTGACCAGACTTCTCTTGCAAGTAAGCATATCGCGCCTGCCAGGCTCCTTCTTCGGAAGGATGCCTGCCGAACAAGGCTGAGACGCGGGAGTCCGATTGCGCGCAGTAAGCCTCCGCCAGCGGCTGACTCGAAGGCAAAGGGAATGATACGATATCCATATGTAGCGTCAACCTTCTTTCAGATCGCCTGTAAGTCATTTTTCTCATTTTACACGCCAACGCCTTGAGCGTCAAAATGACAAGCAATCGGTCCCCCGTCTCGAGAAACCGATTGCCGCTCTTCGATATATGACGTGCCGGATCGCTAGATCGCGAATACGCTCTTGCCAATGCCTATGCACATGAGCAGCACGTAGAAAACACCCATGACGAAAAAACCGATCCGCCAAATCGCACGCGCGATTCGCTTTACATCCACCGCGCCACGTTTGCGATATTGCACATTGCCTAATAACCCGCCGCCAAGCAGCAGCACAAGTAATATGCCAAACAGCCCGAAGTTGCTGCCGAAGATCACGTTGAACAGCACGGCCACGCAGCCGACCAAGAGGATCGTCGTGACATCCATCGCCGTTCGAAAGGCCCGATTACGATCACCGGTGAACGCGCCGAGCCCAAAATAAACGAGCAAAAACGGGACGACCGGAACGAGCGCCAACACCGCATAGACATGTTTAATGATCTCCCAAATCCACTGCACGACAGACTGCCCCTCTCGCGGATGGTCATTTAGTGAAGCGCCCTCACCATGACGGCGACGGCATCGTTTAGCGGCGAAGGCAGCTCCGCCTCGCGCGCAAGGGCAGCGATCCCGCCGTTGATCCAATCGATCTCCGTTGCGCGTCCTGCCTGCACGTCCCGCAGCATAGACGATTCGTTCGCCGCCGTTGCCTCGCACACGGCCAGCACCTTCTCCCACGAACCGGCATCCTCGTTCAGACCGACACGCGCAAGAATCGCCCTGCTTTCTATGAACAACGCCGACATCAGCCGCAAGCGGACTGGATGGAGCGGAAGTTCGCCGTTCTTGACGCCATATATCGCGGTTAACGGATTTATGACGGCATTTATGAGAAGCTTCTCATAGATGCGATTCTCCATTTGATTCGACAACTCCGCGGAAATTCCTGCCACCGACAGAACATCTACTAACATTTTTTGCGTTATTTCCTCTTCTTCCGCGCCTGGCATGTCCGGCCGCAGCGCGCCGAACGTCAGCGAACCGCGACCGGTATATCGGACTTTGCCCGGAGATTCCCGCAGCGCGCCCTCCGTCGAGATTGCGGGTACAATGCGTGTACCAGCCGGCAGCCCGCGGGCAATCCGGGTAAGATGGCCAATGCCGTTCTGCAGACACAGCACGGCGGCGCCACGCGCGCATAATGACGAGACGGCCGCCAGCAGCTCCTCGGTTAGCTGCGCCTGCTTGACGGTTAGCCAGATCCAATCGCCTTCCGATGGAAGCTCCTCCTCCCCTAACGCCGCGCAGCTCGCCATGGACACGGCGTTCACACTGACATGGCAGTCTTCGCCGTTCTCAACCAGAATCCCGCCCTTCTCCGCCAGCAGACTCGCCTGCTCGCCGCTCCTCGTCACGAACGTGACGCCGGTGCCGCCTCTTGCCAGACGCAGCCCGTACATCATGCCGAGCGAGCCGGCGCCTACGATGATAATCCGCACTTCGATCACTTCCTCCTCCGCTCTAATCGCAACTACTTCATATCGTATCAAATTCCAAACGGTCCGGAAAAATAAAAATGTCCCGTTCCCCTTATCTAAAGAGGCGGCGGGACATGACTTTCGTGGGGCATCGCCCCGGTTATTCGATACGTTCCAGATTGCCGTTGGCATCCATTTTGAAACGAGGCTTGGCTTCGTCATCTTCATTCAGCACGGTCAGCCGTCTAGCACGGTCCATAATTTGAATGAGCGTCTTGTAATCGTCGTTTACGGCCCGGTAATCAGTCTGGACATTGCTCACTTCATGTGATAGCTTCTCGTTCTGCTCTCGCAGCAGGTAGAGCTCTTCCTCGCGGTCCCTCAAATCGCGTTCCAGTGACTTGATTTGCCGGTTAAGCTCCTGGTATGTCGTTTTCCACTGGCGAAGGAAGCGGATAACGGAATCGACGGATAACGATTCTTCTGTAACCGGATCATGCTTATAAGACCTTTCTTCCGTCTCGGCCGTGCCGATGGACGAAACATGCGAAGTCGCGACGAACGACTGCTTTTTCAAATAGTTGCGTTTCTGGCGCTGCTGCTTCGCGATCTGGATCGCATCTTCATACCGCTTGCGGACGCAGCTGTTCCACCGGAAGCCGCATGCCGCGGACGTCCGGCCAATTTTCTCGCCGACCTCCTCGAACGCGGCCAGCTGGGTACTCCCCTCGCGGATATGCCGCAATGTCACCTCTGCAAGAATGAGGTCATCATCCGGGCTCCACGCATCTTGTCTGACTGCTGTCATGCAATGAAAACCTCCTAACGTTAGGCGCTAACTTATCGCTTACTTATCACTATGCCCTTGGTAGAGTTCATAGAATCTATCGGATACTAATTTGTATATCCATTTTTTTGAGGGCTCATACATATTTTCGTCCGACCTTGCGCAAACTTGATCTAGGACAAAGGAAGCATCCAAAACAAGCCAAAAAATTTGCCATTTCTTCGTGGATGAATGTTTACACTGGTTTGACGAAACGTTATAATGGGCAATAGAAATCTGGTCGAGATTGACGAGAGGGGGATTTGTATCACATGGCACGCATGTTTCGGGTGCTCGGCTTCTGGACGCTGGTCATCGGTCTGATGGCGTTCGCTGGCGACATGATGGAGATGGCGCTTTTGTTCTTTATCCAAACAGCCGTTTTCGTCCTTTTAGGCTACTTGAACTTTTCCGAACGAACATACGTATTGATGTTCTGGGGATATATGGTGGTTACGTTCGTAGGCTTCTCCTATTGGACCATCTTCGTGATGGGTAATCCGTTCTAAGATCGGCATACATAAAAAGGCTGTTCCGGGCAGACAAGCCTCCCGGGACAGCCTTTTTTTATTCTTCCTCTTCCTTTTGCAGGACCATCACTTTAAAGATTTCGCTCATTTCGTCACTGAGCAGCAGCTGCCGGATGGCGCGATTCCGCTTGGCGGCCGCTCCGAACGGGTCGGTGCCATCATGGTTCATCAAGTCATCCAAGACCCCGTAATCAAGCAGAAACTGCTTCTGGGTCGCATAATATTGCTCCCGGAAACCAGCTGCCTCGGCTGCACGACGGCAAGCGGTGAAATTAACGTGGGCGGTGATATCCTGCATGCCCGGCCGCGCATAAGGATCGTCGTGGGCCAGATGGTTCGCGTAACAGAGGAGCGTTCCGTTCATCCGGTGCGCGGCGGTCAACTCCTCCGCTTCGTGTCCGTAATCGATCAGAATTAAGACGCCAGTCTGCATCATCGCCCCGACTCTCGCGATCCATCGCTCGGCGTTCAAGTTGACTTCGGCCTGCTGCCCTTCGCGCAGCGCGATGCCATCTCTCTCCAGCGACTGGACGATCCGCGGATCGCTCGGCGGCAAGTGCGTCTCTACATACGGCGCGTCAGGATCATCCGTCAGCGTGACGCCAATCTCTCGCAACCCCCCGTCCTTCATTACGATGCGATGAACCGGCATGGCGTCCAGCAGCTCGTTGGCAACGACGATGAGCGGCCCGCCTCGGCGCCAAGCACCATCCCATGCTTGATCTTCCGTGAGGAAATGCAATGGAAGCATGCCCTCAGCCGGTTCGAGCAGTCTTCTTGCCGCTGCCAAATGCGCGGGCGAGTTATCGACGATCGCATAACTCGCCTCTTCCCGACGCATCGGAGATTGCGCCGCCCATGCCTGGAGGATTTGCTTGGAAAGCTCGCCCGTACCCGCTCCCCATTCGGCGGTGTCCGAGCGCCTGCCTAAACGGCGATGCCATTGCGCCATGCAGGCAGCCAGCTTCTCGCCCATGATCGTGCCAATCGCCGAGCTTGTATAGAAATCACCATCCCGTCCTACCCGGACTGAGCCTTGCTGATAATAGCCGTAATCGGGATCGTACAAGCAGAGTGCCATATAATCGTGAAAGGTCATGCATCCCCGCTGCAGGCCGTCTATCTTCTTCATGGCCGCCTCGATTCGTTCCGCGATTCCCATCCTAGCCCGCCTCCCCATTCTCAACCGGACAAAAATCCCAAATCAAGATATAATAGAAAGATTGCAAGCATATAGTAGTCCAACATGACCTGGTTCATTGCCGCCATAATGTTCGGCTATAAATAAACGCTTCTATTTATAGAAAGGAGATCCTTCTTCAGTGCCTAGTGGAACTATCCGGCGTGGACTGTGCGCAGTCGCGGTCGGCACCGCTCTATGGTTATCCGTCTTTCCGATCTTCGCGGCGCCTCAAGAGGAAGAGGATGTCCGTCAATTGCTGGAGAAAAGCTTGTCGGTCGTCGAACTCGACAAGGAAATCGCCCGAATCGCCGAACAAAAGACGGCCGTCGACGGGAAGCTAAGCGCTTCGCGTCAAGCGCTCGCCAAACAGGAAGCGTCGATCGCCTCCCGCCGGGACGAAGCCGGACGCGTCCTGCGCGCCTATTATATGGGCGACCGCGATTTCCTGCTGACCGCGCTCGTCTCCACCAATACATTGGACAACTTACTTGCGATGCTCGATTATTTCGATGTGATCTTCACTAGCGACCGCAAGTCGCTGCGAACGTATGCCGAACAATACGACCAAATCAAAATGACGGTCGGCGCGCTCGAACACGAGACGAGCCAGCTTGCCGCCATCGAGTCTCAGCTTCGCGCCCAACGTGCGCGTCTGACGGCGCTTCAGCAGGACGTGGACGCCAGCTTAAGCGGCCGATCTGACGAAGAGAGGCTGCGCCTTCTCATCGACGAAATGACGAACTTCTGGAAGAGCGTCGGTTTCTATGAGGTGAAGCGTTATTTCAAAGCGTTGTCGCAGGCGATGAAGAACATCCCGTCCTGGGTGCAGGATAACAAAGAGATGCTGTCCATCGACGGCTTCAACTACACGATGACGATTCCGGAGGAGAAGCTGAACGAATTTCTGCGCGAGCAGAACGACATCTTTCAATCGCTCGACTTTCGTTTCGGGGACGACGTCGTCACCGTGGCTGGTCGGCGCGACGGGCTCGAAGTGGAGCTCAGCGGCCATTACACGGTCGAGAACGAGCCGAAGAACGGCATCTATTTCCACGTCGACGAATTGCTGTTCAATGGACTCGCGCTGCCCGACACGACGCGTCAGTCGCTTCAGAAGGAATTCGATTTGGGCTTCTATCCGCAGAAAATCGTCTCGTTCCTGAGAGCCGACTCCGTGCAAGTGAAAGACGGCAATCTCATTATTAAACTCTCGATTCATCTCTAACGCTTATTCGACGTTCTGATTCCAGAATTGAATCAACCGCTCCGCCTCGTTCGCCGTGAACGGGGCTGTTTGCGCGTGCGACCAATGCCGTAGCCAGCGTTCCAGACGCGCCCACCATGACGGGTCCGGCGATTCTGCCACCTCGCGGTTCAGCCATAACAACGCTTCTTGCGGCGGTCGAATCGCGGCATCGCCGGTATCGTACGGAGACCGGTACAGCGTCTTCTCGGCCGGCAGCCTGCCGCCCGCCGTATAGCTGCTCAACTGACCGCTCGGCTCGGTCATCGCTTTAATCCAGGCGAGAGCCGCCTCCGGTTGCGCCGTCAGCGAAGAGACGACGAAGCTTCTGCCTCCCGTCCATGCCGGACTTCTCCCTTGGCCTGGCTCGAGCTTCTTCCGAACATCCGGCGCCAGCTTTACGTATTCCGACCAGGTCATCGCGGCGGCAAGCAGCTCGTTCGACCGGAAGCGCTTCTCCAGCTCGCTTATGCTGTAAGGGAGAACATCGGCCGGAGAGATCGCGGCCAGATAACGCACGAGATTGGCTTCCTCTGCGTTCAACGGCTGCAGCAGCTCCACACCGTGCCGACCCATCTCGAACGCGCTCAGCCATGCCAGCATCAGCCTGCCGTCTTGAATCGGCACACGAACCGGCACTAGCCCCGGATCCGCGTCGGCCAGCTTCTCAGCCAATTCCGCGAACGCCGACCACTGCTTCGGCGGTTCATGCATGCCTCCGCGCTGCAGCAGCTCCTTGTTCCATATGAGCAGAGCTGGATCGCCATCGAGCGGGACGCCCCACAACGAGCTATTCCATAGCAACGGCCCTGTGAACGCTTTCATAATTTCACCCGCACGTTCTCCCGTATAATAATCGTCCATCGGACGCAAATAGCCTTGTACGGCGAACGCCTCCACCATGCCGTTATCCATCACATAAATATCGCTCGCAGTCCCAAGCTGGGCTTGCTTCTGCCATGTTGGCAGCGACTCGTGCGCCTGATTAACGAGTTCTGCTTCGATCTCCCGCTGCGAGGCGTTGAACCTGTCGTTGCGCGCCGCCCATGCCTGGAATTCCGCTTCGGACATCGAAACTTCGATGCGTATGCGTACGACGGGTGTCCACGTCTTGTCCAATTGCGCTTGCTGCTTGGCATTCGGTTCGTCCTGATTGGGTTCATCTCGAAGTCCCTGCTCGGCGAACATCGGAAATAAGAGTGCTACAGAGGCAGTAAATACGCCGAGAAGCATGATCACTACTTTTCTGCGTGACACTTTTTCCTTCCTTTCCCACTTTTGGCATACCCGTATTGTAACAACATTTGCCTACGTTGTCGCCTGCGAATTGTGTCCGCGCCCCTTACCGCTTGCCTTGCATCGGCAGTTGAATGAAAAGGCCGCCGGCCAAGCCGGCAGCCCTCTTATAAAACCCGATACCTGACAAGCCGCGGCAAACGATGTCGATAAGACAAGAATTACCCCGATTCAATCGGCTTGAAGCAGGGTAATGATCGACGGTCGGCACATGTGCGGCTCTAAAGCAAATCTGCTGCCAGCTGCGCCAGCTTCGAACGTTCGCCTTTCTCGAGCGTCATATGGCCGCTGCTGCTCTCTTGTTTGAAGCGCTCCACGATATGGGTCAACCCGTTGCTGACCGCATCCAAATATGGGTGGTCGATCTGTTCGGGATCGCCCATCAGGACGATTTTGCTGCCTTCGCCGACGCGCGAGACGATCGTCTTCACTTCGTGGCGGCTTAAGTTCTGCGCTTCGTCGATGATGATGAACTGGCCCGGAATCGAGCGGCCGCGGATATAAGTGAGCGCCTCCACCTGGATGCTGCCCAGTCCCATCAAGATTTTATCGATGTCGCCGGATTTCTTCGTATCGAACAAATACTCCAGGTTATCATATATCGGCTGCATCCACGGGCGCAGCTTCTCTTCCTTCTCGCCGGGCAAATACCCGATATCTTTGCCCATCGGGACGACGGGCCGCGCGATCAGCAGTTTTTTATACTTATGCTCATCCTCGACTTTGGAGAGTCCGGCCGCCAGCGCAAGCAGCGTCTTGCCCGTACCGGCTTTCCCCGTCAGCGTGACGAGCGGAATGTCGTCGTTAAGGAGCAGCTCCAGCGCCATACGCTGCTGGGCGTTGCGGGCGGTGATCCCCCACACGGGATCGTTGCTCAGATAGAGCGGTTCGAGTCTTGAGCCGTCCTGACTCACTTTGAGCAGCGCCGACTTGCTCGTGCCCATCTCATCCCGCAGAATGATGAATTCGTTCGGATGCAGCTTCGTCGTCAGCTGCAGCGTCTTGATCGTCAAGAACCGGTAGGTATAAAACTCGTCGATCACCGACGGGTGGACGAACAGCGTTGCATAGCCGCCGTACACTTCGGAATGCTGGACCAACCGATCGGACAAATAATCTTGCGCATCCAGGCCGAGCACGTCGGCTTTGATCCGAACGAGCACGTCCTTGCTGACGAGCACGACGTCCCGCGGCTCCGTCTTCTCTTGCTCCTCCAGCGAATAATTCAGCGCCACCGCCAAAATCCGGTTATCGTTCGACATCTCGCCGAACATCTCCTGCACCCGGACGAAGCTGCGATGATTCAGCTCCACGCGCAGGACGCCTCCTCCCCGCAGCGCGATGCCTTCGTGCAAATGTCCGTCCTCCCGCATGCCGTCCAGCAGCCTGGAGACGGAACGCGCATTGCGGCCGATTTCGTCGGCTAGCCTTTTCTTTGAATCGATTTCTTCCAACACCACCGCGGGGATAACAACCTCATTATCGTCAAACGCATAAATGGCTTGCGGATCGTGCAGCAGCACGTTGGTATCGAGCACGAATATTTTTTTCATCGTAAGCCCTCCCGGCGTTGGAATTTGCATTCAAAGGCGTACATAGCAGAACCTGCCGTGTGGCAAACTATACGGGAACTAGCTCTTACGCAAAAGGAAAGGTCAGGTGGCGATTATGGGCAAATGGCTGGTAGCGGCTATGCTCCTTTGCTTGCTGGCGACAGGATGCGGTACGGTCGCCCGCAATGAGACATCACCCTCTCCGCAAAATGATAACCGCGTCCGTGCGCAGCAGACCGCGCCGCGAAAAAAAGAAATCCGCAGTCCGAAGCAGGTGGCCGCGCACTTGGAGCTGCTCGCGAAGCAGATTCCCGGTGTGAAAGGCGCTCATTGCATCGTCATGGGCAATACCGCCGTCGTCGGCATCGACGTGGACGGCAAGCTGGAACGCTCCCGCGTCGGAACGCTCAAATATGCGGTAGCCGAGGCGTTCCGCAAAGATCCTTACGGCGTTGACGCGATCGTCACCGCGGATATGGATCTCGCCCACCGGCTGAGGGAGGTACGCGCGGATTGGAACCGCGGCCGCCCTATAGCCGGTTTTGCCGAGGAGATGGCCGATATTATCGGCCGGATCGTGCCGCAGCTGCCTCGTAATACGATGCCCGAGAAAACGCGGGGCCAGGACGAAGCGACCCCGAAGATCAACAAGCCTCTGTAGGCTCACTCAGACAAGCGCTGTAAGTTTTATCCTATCGTCCGATGCGGAAAAGTATGATCGATTGCGTCGAAAATTTCCGCATGATAGACACAAAAAGCCTAGTGAACGCTCACTAGGCTTTTTCATCATGGCTGCCGGACGCTTGTCTGCAGCCGTCTTCTCTTCAGTTGTCGCTCCATCGCCGCCCGCGGACAAGCCGAGGCTTGCGCTGCCGCAATCGACGTGTGCCGCTCCGGCGGACGCACCATTAACACCGGACAAGACAAGCTTGGCACCATCGCAATCAGAGCACAGCAGGATGTCGCTGGCCGAAGCAGCCCATGCAACTGCCTCCGGAGTGCCGTACACGGAGCCGGCAGCCGCCATCGATAGAGAACGATCCATATCGCTATGCAGAGCGTCGATCAATGCCGTGATGGCTACTGTCATCCGCGTGGCCCCCTTGCGCGAATTAGCATGGATACTACGGTGAGCTTATTATAGCATATGCGACTAACGGGCGAATACAGTCATTCCGCCATCTTCGCTTGAAGAATTTGTTTTGCTTTGCGCAAGCTTTCATCGTCGACATATACATACGGGCTTCGCCACGTTCCTTCCAGGGCGGTAAACTGAATGTCGCTTTTGCCCATCTTGAAGTACGTCTCGATCATGTTCTGCACTTCGCTGGACGGCATGTCCATGCGCATGTTATTGCCCACTGCTTCGATGACGTTACCGAGCTTCGCCACGCCGGAGAACGACTTCATTCGATCGGCGATCGCGCCGATGACCTCGCTCTGCCGCTTATTGCGGTCGAAATCGCTCGACATGTTGGTGCCGTCGTTTGATTTGCGGTAACGGACGAAATCGAGCGCCTGATCGCCATCCACTTTCTGATGGCCTTTCTTCAGATCGATCTTTGTGCCATCCGCATTATCGATATAATGCATATCCATGTCGACGTCCACTTCCACCCCGCCGAGCGCATCGACGACGTCGACGAAGCCTTGGAAATTGATTGTCGCCGTATACGCGATGTTAATGCCGAAATATTTGCCCAGCATCTCGCGCACTTGACGCTTCGCCTTCTTCTCCGCTTCCTTGACGCTCAATCCGTCGTCAATCGCGAGTGCGCGAAATTTCGCGTAGTACGAATTCGCCTTGCGGCTCTTATAGCCATCCAGCTCGATGCGGGAATCGCGCGGAATGGTGACGACTGACGCCGATTTCGTGTTCGGGTTCAAGACGGCCACCATCATGACGTCCGTATTGAGACTTCCGGTCTCCTTCCGCGTATCCATGCCCATCAGCATGATACCCACCGGCTTGACCTTTACTGACTCCTCTTCCGGTACGACTATGCCCGGTTCGGCATCCGCTGTGGCCATCGTCAAGGCATCTTTGGATTTGTCGAACAAATAGTACAAGTACCCCGCGATGCCGACCAGCACCAGCAGTACGAGTATCATGAATCGTTTGAACCATGACGCACCGCGCCGTTTTCGGGATTTTGCCGGTTTGCGGGAGCCCCGCGAATCCATCGTTTTTTGACCGCTCATGTACGTTTCACCTTGTTAGTTGTATTTCGGGTTCGAGTTGATGTCGGCCAACAGCTGCTCCCCGGCCGACCGATCGATCATCTGCAGCTTCGAACGTCCGCCTTGTTCAATTCGGATATGTATCATCGAATCATCGACGCGCTCGACCCGTATTTCCGAGACTTCATGATCTTCCTTCAGCAGCTGGCGAAAGAAGTCCAGCGTATCGGCGGCGGCTCGATCGTCCGGGCGCGCCTGCGCTACCATTTGAATTTGAAGCCAGTTAAACACCGCATCTTCGAACCTCATGGGATGTTAAGCCCCCTGACATGAAGAATTCCCTTGCTCTTGATCGCCTAAACGCTCGTACTAGCCAAGTTTATTCTCCGCCGTGGCGCTCGCTTGCGCTTCCGGCTTCGCTTCCGTCTTGCCATTGCCTTTCCACTTGTCGTAAAGCTGACGCCCCCGCAGCATGAGCATCATGCCGACTGCCACCGCCATGCACTGAATGATCGGCAGCAAGTCGTACTGCAGGATCCACAGGACGAACGAACCGAATGCCATGATGACATGAACGAGAATTTCCTTCAGAATCGGCAGCCGCTTCTGAGCGCGGAATACGCTATTGAAGATATACACGACGAAGCAGAAAATCAAAATATAAGAGATGACGGGATGGTCATGCAGCCACTGTTGCATAATGGACGCTCCTCTCGGGTCTTCAACCACGGCGGATCAAGCCGCAGCGAAAATTTGATCGGCCCCGGGCTGCCATCTGTTAGACGACGGCCCGAGGCCAAAAGTTTCAATGCTTATGCGTTGGATTGTGCCATCTTGCGCTGTTTCTCGGCACGCTCGCGCTCGGACTTATTCAACAGCTTCTTGCGAAGACGGATGGATTTCGGCGTCACTTCGCAATACTCGTCGTCGTTCAAGTACTCCAGCGCTTGTTCGAGGGAGAACAGCACTGGCGTCTTCAGACGAACGGTGTCGTCTTTCGTCGCGGAACGGATGTTCGTCAGCTGTTTCTCTTTGCAAATGTTGACGATGATGTCGGAATCGCGGTTGTGCTCGCCGACGATCATGCCTTCGTACACTTCCGTTCCCGGCTCCATGAAGAGGATGCCGCGGTCTTCCACGGACATCATGCCGTAGAATGTCGATGTGCCATTCTCACTGGAGACGAGTACGCCTTGGTGACGTCCGCCGACCGATGCGCCTGCAAGCGGACCGTAGCTGTCGAACGCGTGGTTCATGATGCCGTAGCCGCGCGTCAGCGTCAAGAAGTGCGTGCGGTAGCCGATCAGGCCGCGCGCTGGAATGATGAACTCCAAGCGGACTTGGCCCGTGCCGTTGTTGATCATGTTGACCATCTCGGCTTTGCGGGTTCCGAGGCTCTCCATAACGGAGCCCGTGCTCTCTTCTGGCACGTCGATGATCAGACGCTCGTAAGGCTCCATTTTGGAACCGTCGATTTCTTTGATGATAACTTCAGGCTTCGATACTTGCAGCTCGTAGCCTTCGCGGCGCATGTTCTCGATGAGAATACCCAGGTGAAGCTCGCCGCGGCCAGAGACGATGAAAGCGTCCGGGCTCTCGGTTTCTTCAACGCGGAGCGCAACGTCTGTCTCCAGCTCCTTGAAGAGACGCTCGCGCAGCTTGCGGGATGTAACCCACTTGCCTTCGCGTCCCGCGAACGGGCTGTTGTTGACGAGGAACGTCATCTGGAGGGTCGGCTCGTCGATCTTCAGAACCGGCAGCGCCTCCGGGTTAGCCGGATCGGCAATGGTCTCGCCGATGTTGATTTCCTTGATGCCCGCGACAGCGACGATGTCGCCCGCGCCCGCTTCTTCGATCTCGATCCGCTTCAAGCCTTGGAAGCCGAACAGCTTCTCGATCCGCGCTTGCTTGGTCGCGCCTTCGCGGGTCATGACCGCAACCGACTGGCCTTGACGGATCTTGCCGCGGTTGACGCGGCCGATGGCGATACGGCCGAGATATTCATTATAGTCAAGCAGCGTGACGAGGTATTGCAGCGGCTCGTCCACGCTCTCTGTCGGCGATGGGATGTGGCTGACGATCGTCTCGTACAGCGCCTGCATGTTCTCGTCTTGTTTCTCCGGATCCAGGCTCGACGTACCCATCAGCGCGGATGCGTAGACGACCGGGAATTCGAGCTGCTCGTCGTTCGCGCCGAGCTCGATGAACAGGTCCAGCACTTCGTCGACCACTTCAGTCGGACGCGCGTTCGGGCGGTCGATTTTGTTCAGGACGACGATCGGCGTCAGCTGGTGCTCAAGCGCCTTGCGAAGGACGAATTTCGTTTGCGGCATACAGCCTTCGAACGCATCGACCACGAGCAGAACGCCGTCGACCATTTTCATGATCCGTTCAACTTCGCCGCCGAAGTCGGCATGTCCTGGCGTATCAACGATGTTGATCAGGTAATCCTTATACGTGATCGCCGTGTTCTTCGCGAGAATCGTAATGCCGCGTTCGCGTTCGAGGTCATTCGAATCCATCGCTCTCTCTTGCACCGCTTCGTTGTCCCGGTACGTACCGGACTGTTGAAGCAGCTTGTCGACGAGGGTCGTTTTGCCATGGTCGACGTGGGCGATGATGGCGATGTTCCGAATGTTTTCTCTTGCTTGCATGTTCTTATCCACTCCAAATGTTTAAGTTTTGCTTACTTCATAAATCCGACTACCAGCGCGTTCTCCGACCTGCGACAAGCCATGCGCCGACCAGAATCAGCGCGGCCGCAATCAGGTAAAGCCCCCAGCCCCAGAACAGCATGATGACGAAGAACGAGATCGATACGAGCGCCAAAATGATGGCCGCTGTAAGCGGCACCTTGGGATGGGACATTTCAAATAGGTGATACTCGTACAAGCCGATGGCGACCCCGAACACCAGCAGCGGCCACAGGACCTGCATGTGGTGCCATCCCAATGCGATGCAGAAGAAAAAGATCAAGGCGCTGACCGTAAGAATAGCCCCGGGTATGAGCGCGACTGTCGGCAGCATGCGGCCGAAGAACAGCACGTGCAGCAGTATCCCGGGGATCAAAACGAACAGCGGCCAGAAATTCGTTCCGATAAACGCGAACAACCCCAGCTTCCCGAGCAAAATAACCGCTCCGGCGATCAAAAAGACGATGCCGATCGCGTAATTATTTCTCGACATGCAAGCTTCCCTTCTCTCGACGCGATATTAACAATATAAGAACGTATAAGGCGGCTGCTTATACACGGCTTATATTCCCCAAAGGCAGAAACATCCAAACCTATGCAAGTACCGGTCGTAAGCCGTTTCTTCTTGTCATTCCTATAGTTTAATGGAATGGAAGGCAAAAAACCAGTACGGTTCGATCTTTTTCGCCATAAAAAAAGACGCACAGCCTCATCTGCGAAGACGAAGCAATGCGACAACGATGACAAGCGGCACGCACAGAACCGGGATCGCATGCTCTAGCGTGTGCAGCGAGGCGAGATGAGGAACAAGTAGCGGGTCATGAACGAGCATCTCCCCCGCGGCGAATCCAAGCAGCCCACCGCCTAGATATACGAGGAGCGGGAATTTGACGAGCAGCTTGCTGAGCAGCTGGCTTCCCCAGATGATCATCGGTATGCTGAGCGCGATGCCGAGCAGAATTAGAATCGGCTCGCCGTCCGCAACGGCCGCGACGGCCAGTACGTTATCCAAACTCATAATGAAATCCGCCGCAATGATCGTGCGTACAGCCTGTCCGAGCGAGCCTGCCCTCCGAACCTGTTTGGCGTCATCTTCATGTTGTCCGCCTGCCGCGTCCGTCACCAGCTTGACAGCAATGATGAACAGCATAAGCGCGCCGGCAATCTGGATGAACGGCAGTTCCAAGAGCGTTATGGCGACCAAGGTCAGCAAGCAGCGCAGCGCGACTGCGGCTCCCGCTCCCCACCACACCGCTTTCTTGCGTTGTTCCTTCGGCAGCTGCTGGGCGGCAAGCGCGATGACGACCGCGTTATCGCCGCTCAACAGGACGTTGATAAACACAATCTCAATAAACGTTACAAGGCTGTCCAAGGGATCCTCCCGCATAAATGGATTATATGTAACTTGTATGTTCATCCGGGGAGGGATATGTCCCAAATTTTTTTGAATCCATCTTGGACTTCCGCCGTAATTAATGTAGTCTATGGAGATGTAGAAGAAAGGGGCAATAGAAGTTGGAACTATTCTCACTCGAGTTTTTCTCAGCCTTGCTCACCATCGTGTTCATCGACCTGATCCTTGCGGGCGATAACGCGATCGTCATCGGCCTGGCTGCGCGGAACTTGCCGAAGCACCAGCAGAAGAAAGCGGTCATCTGGGGCACGGTAGGCGCGGTCGCCATACGCGCCGTGGCGACGATGCTGGTCGTATATCTGCTCGATATCCCTTGGCTGTTGCTCGCGGGCGGCATACTGCTTCTCTGGATCGCCTACAAATTGTTGGTGGACGATAACAACCACGGCGACAACATCAAAGCCGGCAATACGCTGTGGCAATCGGTGCGCACGATCATCATCGCCGACGCGGCGATGGGTCTTGACAACGTCATTGCCGTCGCGGGCGCCGCGCATGGCGATTACCTGCTCGTTATCTTGGGCCTCATTATCAGCATTCCGATCGTCGTGTGGGGCAGCACGCTTTTCATCAAGCTGATCGGCCGCTTCCCTTGGATCGTGTACGTCGGCTCGGCCGTCCTCGCTTACACGGCGGCGAAGATGATTACGCACGAACAGAAGATTGCGTCGTTCTTCGACGAGAACGAGCTTTTCCGCTGGTCGTTCATGATTCTGATCGTCATCGTTATCGTCGCGGCAGGTCTGTGGAAGAATAACGCGAAAGCCAAACACGTAACCGAAAAAAGCAGAGAGACCCACTAGGTCCTCTGCTTTTTTGCTAGTTCATCCTTATTTCCTCTAGATTAGAACCATTCATCCTCGCCCGCCTTGTGCACCTGCGACAGCTCATCCGGCTTGATTACGATGGTCTCCGTCGTTCGTACAGCCTCTTCGATCATCCCCGCCAAATTCGGCACGAACGATTCGACTTTCCGCACCACGTTCAAGTTCGGATTCGTGCTTGGCGATCTCGGCACGAATAACGTGCAGCAGTCCTCGTAAGGCAGAATGGACGTCTCGTACGTACCGATTTCCTCAGCGAGATTAATGATCTCCTGCTTGTCCGTCATAATGAGCGGCCGAAGCAGCGGCAGGTCGATATCGCGACCGATGACGTTCATGCTGCCGAGCGTCTGGCTTGCGACCTGTCCCAAGCTATCCCCCGTCACGATGCCGAGCGCTTCGGACCTCTCCGCGAGCAGCTGACCGATCCGCAGCATCGATCGCCTCATCAGCGTAATGATCAGATGGTCTTGGTTGCACTGCGTGAAGGAGGTCTGGATGTCCGTAAACGACACCAGGTGCAGCTTCAGCTTCGCGCCGCTAATCTCCGATAACCTGCGGGCAAGCGTAATGACCTTGTCTTTGGCCTGCTCGCTTGTGAACGGATAGCTGTGAAAATGGATCGCTTCGATTTCCAGCCCTTTGCGCATAGCCAAGTACCCGGCTACCGGACTGTCGATGCCGCCGGACAACATGAGCATCGCCTTGCCGTTCGTCCCGTAAGGGAAGCCGCCCGCCGCGGGAATCACGTCGCTGAACACGAACGCCCCTTCCGGCTGAAGCTCGACGCGCAAATGAACTTCCGGCTTGCGTACGTCGACCTTGAGCTCCGCCATGGCACGAAGCACATGGCCGCCGACGAGACGATTCATCTCCTGAGAATCGTGCGGGAACGTCTTCACGACACGGCGGACGGACACCTTGAATGTGCGGGGCTCGGACGGCTGCTCGCGCATGACTTCCAGCGCTGCGGCGCGAATGGCTTCCAAATCCAGCTCCGTGTGCCGCACCGGCGAGAAGGAGACGATCCCGAACACGTGCTTCAGTTTGGCCGCTGCCGCCTCGTAAGACTCTCCGTTCAGCTGAATGTACAGCCGACCGAACGTCTGGATCAGTTTGGCCGCCGGGAAAGGCGTCATGACGCGCTTTACCTGCTCCACCATTTTCCTCTCAAAATGTTTACGGTTGCGTCCTTTGATGGTAAATTCGCCAAATCGAATCAATATCATGTCTGGTGCTATCATGTGGTCTCGTTCCTTCCTTCCTTGCGTTCCAGGTGCGAGAGCGCCGCCACGGTATCCCGCAGCGCCTGACCCAAGCTGGCGACCGCATGCACGTCATGCTCGTCGCCGAAGCTGACCCGAATGCCGCTTGAGGCGATGGCGTGGGGCAGCCCCATCGCTTCGAGTACACGGCTTGGCTTGCTGCTCTTGGAGGAGCAAGCTGATTGGGTCGATACGAGGAACCCCCGCTCCTCCAGCATATGAATGACGACTTCAGGCTTCATCCCCGGGTAGGAGAAGTGTACGATATGCGGCGCCATGACGATTCTGCCCTGCTCGTCCTGGACCGCCTTGCCGCCATTTGGCCGAAGCTGGGGCATCTCCGCTATGACGCCGACCAACTGCTCGCGCAGCGCGCTCATGCTGCGGATCCGCTCCGGCTGCTCTTCCAGCGCCAGACGGAATGCTTTGGCCGTCGCGACGATCGCTGGCACATTTTCCGTTCCCGGCCGTCGTCCAGCCTCCTGGCCCCCGCCCGTGAGCAGCGGAGCGAGCGACGTGCCTTCTTTGGCGTACAACAATCCGCATCCGCGGGGACCCCCGATTTTATGAGCCGAGGCGCTGAAGAGATCGATGCCCCAATCCCGGAGACGGATCGGGAGTTTGCCTGCGCTTTGTACGCCATCCACATGGAATAACGTCTGACGGCGGCCGCGCAGCATCTTCCCGATCGCCTCGATCGGCTGAACCGCCCCCGTCTCGTTGTTGACGTGCATGACGCTGACCAGAATGGTATCGTCCGTTAAAGCTGCCTCGACCTGTTCCGGCTCTATGCGTCCTTCCCCGTTCGCCGGCAAATACGTCACCTGGAAACCTTCCGCTTCCAGCGCTCTGAAAGCTTCGTAAACCGAAGCATGTTCCATGCGGGTTGTAATGAGATGCCGGCCCCTCCCCTTATAGTGCCGCGCCGCGCCAAGGATGGCCATGCTGTTGCTCTCCGTCCCGCCGGACGTGAACGTCCATTCGTCCGCTTCCGTCGCGAACGCCTCTGCGATTACGGCACGCGCGCGAGCCAGCAGCTTGGCTGCTTCGAGCCCCGCCCGGTGCAGCGAGGAAGGATTCGCGTAATGCCGCTCCATGACTTCCGCCATCGCGCGGATGACTTCCTTCTTCGGCGGCGTGGAGGCACAATGATCGAAGTAATGCATGGATTCCCCTCCTTTATGCAAACAAAAAGAAAGATCACGATCCGGCGCACGACGCGAACTCGGCGCGCTGTGCGGCTGACGTGATCCCCCTTAAAACCGTAACGTCTTACGCTGTATATTCGCCCATAGCGCCAAGCACTTTGCCGACGTACTTCTGCGTCTCCTTCGGCAAATTGCCCATCAGCGCCGTAAAGTCTTCGTTCGTCTTGATTCCGGCGCGGTCGACTCGGCCCGGACCTGCATTGTACGCCGCCAAAGCCGCCTTCTCGTTGCCGCCGTACTTGTCCAGCAAATAAGCCAGAAACTTCGTGCCGCCTTCGATATTCTGCTGCGGATCGAAAGAGTCTGTCACGCCGAGTCCTCTCGCCGTTCCGTCCATGAGCTGCATTAGCCCTTTCGCCCCGGCACCCGACTCGGCATTGGCGTTAAACGAAGATTCGGTGTCGATGACGGCTTTGATCAGCGACGGCGACACGCCGTATTTCGAACCCGCCTGATTGATCAGTTCGTCATACGACGAATTCGAACCACCGGATACCGGGGCCGAGCTTAGCTCCGTGCCGCTAGCTTGCGAGATTCCCTGCTGCGCGGCCGAACTACCGTAAGACGCGGCTACTAGCGGCTGAAGAAACATCGCCGAGGTCGAATCGTTGTTTAGCGCTCCCGCATTCGACAAAGCGGACAGCGCGGCGCCATTGCTGTCGGGATCCGACATCAGCTGCTGGAGCACCGCATTAAACATGGATGCATTATCGGTGCCGCCGCTCGCGTTGGAGTCAGCTGAACCAAGATTCGAAGACATTTGAAGCTGAAGCAGTGTCTTGAGTACGCGCGGATCGATGTTCATAAGTTCGCCCCCTCTGATCGGTATGTCAGCGATATGGATGATGACAAAGTATGTACTTATTCTACATTTTTTCGCGCTTGTCCGCTAGTCGTGCCGGTCGTTTTTTATATGGAAAAGCCGGCGGGAATGCCCACCGGCTCTGATCTAGGTTAGCGCATAGTAAAGAGGAATGAGAACGAGATAAGATGCTGCTGCGATCAACCCGAGCGTCATGGACCAAACGCCAAGCCCGCGGCTGCCTTGACGAAATGCGACGAATCCGATGAATGCGGCCGACAATCCAAGCAGTACCGGCCATACGAACCACGACATGATGGCGATGATCAAGCCCGTCCAGCCCGCCGCTCTGCCGGCTGAACGCGTGGCGCGTACGCTTTCTTCCCGGCTTCGGGAGCGCCTGTTCAGACCGGTAACGGGTACGGCGAATTCCGCGGCCATCTCTTCCTTGAACGCATCGTCGTCCTTGCGATTACACCGTCCCACTTCCGGACACGTCTCCGTGTCGTCATAGGGACTGTATTCCCGTGTCTGTTCGCGATCCATCGGCTATTCCCCCTTTGGCTTAAAGGTGTGACAGCAAGTGGTTGCGGAATCCTTTGCTTTGTCTTGATGCAGGAAGCCTTCCTCCGCCATCTCCGCGCCAAAATCGGAATGCGCATGCCGATCGATCTCTACGTGGATCTCCTTCGCGTTGCACTGGTTGCCCTGGCCCCAGAACGAACAGTTGGATACGCTGCAGCTTACGCCATTCGGCATAAATCAATCACCCCCGTCATCAAGTTGCCCTGATGCGGGGGTGCATTATGACTGTTTATTTTTGCCCTTGCATTCTGCGCGCGGTCATGTAGTCGTTCTCGTAATAAGCGAGATCGTCACGCAGCTCTTCGAAAATTTTGGAAACGGAAAGCACGATATCGCGCGCAGCCCGCACTGGTTTACTGCGGAAGCGAATCGCGTCTTGGCCCGTATATGCGTAGCGTCCGTCTTCGGAGTAGCATTCGTTCTTCGGATAGAAAAAGGCATTGACGGATTGATGATACACTTCGTACAGCGCGCGTTCGGCAAACTCGATATCAAACGTTGGACGTCTCAGCGCAACGCCGAGCTTCTCGACGGCCACTTCCGAAAAGACGAGCAGATGACGAAGATCGGACAGCAACCCTTTATAAAAAAGCTCTGCTTCATTGCTTTCATCTTCTGCAGCAAGCTGTGGAAGCGCGTATGCATTCAAAAACGTTTCCAGTTGGCCAATCGCTTGCTTCAGTTTCTCCCTGGTTGATTCGCTGAGCGGTTTCACGTTTGTCGATGGCATAGGTAGATCCCCTTTCATTCTCCAAAACAAAACTTCAAGGCAACAACATAGTACCACAAAATGCTGGGGGATGGTACTCCCGATTACACCTGAAAACCGTATAATTTCATGTCCAGGGCTGAATCTTAAGCGTGAGCGAAACCGAGCAGGACGGCTTCGATTTCATTTTCCATCACATTATAGGGATAAAGGAGCCTGATTACGCATGCGACGCAAATGGATAGGCTGGTTCGCCGCGGCTGCAGCCGTTGCTTTTCTCATTCCGATCACGCCTTGGTTTGGCGCGCCTACGGACAACGACCACAACTTGAAGAGACTGCAGGCCGATCAAGCCAAGACACTGAATGCGCACCATGAGCATACGATGAAAATTCGGGCGGTCCAGGAGGACATGAAAGCGACGGCCATGCTGTGCTCGAGCGAATGCAGCATCAATTTCCGCAAGCTGATGACCTCTTCGACCAAAGGAAAAGCGAGATCTGAGCATCTGCGCCAAATGATGGATAAGCATAAACAGATGGTTTATGTCCAATGGCTGCAAAACGGCGAGACAACGACGCAAGGCGTCGTGCCGTATCCGCAATTCCCAGATATGAGCGAAGCGCTTGCCGTCGCCCTCGCGAATCTCAAGCAAGGCAAAGAATTTCACTCCAATACAATCGAGCCAGGCGGACATCGTTACGTCGTCATGACCGTCCCAAGTCTCCGCATGAAAGGCGACGGCGTTGTCGGCATCATCCGACAGGACTTGGTCAATAACATCGGCATGCACCAGCGCCGGAACCTAAGGCTGGTTCCGTATCCGGCTGAAGGCAAGTATAAAATCGAATCGGTCAAACCGAACACGATGCAGGACACGACAGTCAACAGCGGTGAAGATAACGGCAACGCGAGCCATTACCACATTAACGAGGTTGTCGTGAAATTCCGTCAGACGCCAACCGACGCCGACCTGGCGAAGATCAAGCGCGATCTGGCCGCTCAATTCGTCCGTAAGCTCGGCTATACGTATGTCATCCGTTCCCAGCACCATCTGACCGAAGACATGATGGCGTATTTGAAGAAGAACTGGGATGTGCTGTACGTGGAGCCTCATTATTTGTATTTAACCAATGATACGGCCGTTAACGCGAACCGTTCCATTGTGCCGAACGACGTGCTGTACTCGGATTATCAATGGAATTTGCCTTCCATTGAAACCGAGAAAGGCTGGAGCGTATCCAAAGGATCCGGTGTGCTGATCGGCGTGCTCGATACCGGCGTACAGCTGGATCATCCCGATTTGGTAGGCAAGCTGGCTAAAGGCAACAATATGGTGTCGCCGGACTCGCCGTCCGATGATGACGTCGGCCACGGCACCCATGTAGCCGGGATCATCGCCGCCAATGTGAATAATAACGAAGGAGTCGCCGGCATCTCTTGGTACAACAAAGTTTTACCGGTCAAGGTGCTGGATGCGAGCGGCGCGGGCTCGACTTATTCGGTTGCCGAGGGCTTGATCTGGGCCACCGATAACGGGGCCAAAGTCATTAATATGAGCCTAGGCAACTATGCGCAGGCGGAATTTCTTCACGATGCGGTCAAATACGCCTACGACCACGATGTTGTCTTGATCGCGGCCAGTGGCAACGACAATACGGAAAGGCCGGGCTTTCCCGCCGCTTATCCGGAAGTGCTCGCCGTCGCATCGACTGACCCGGACGGGGCGAAGTCGTCCTTCTCCAACTACGGCGACTATATCGACGTCGCGGCCCCGGGCGCCAGCATCGCCAGCACTTATCCAGGCAGCCAGTACGCGGCGCTGTCCGGCACATCGATGGCCAGCCCGCATGTAGCAGCCCTTGCCGGCTTGATCCGCTCGCTCAATCCGAAACTCTCGAACAAAGAGGTTATGGATATTATGCGCCATACGGCGAGGGACTTGGGTAAGCCTGGGAAAGACCCGTACTTCGGCTACGGACAGATCGATATTGTCCGTGCGCTTGAAGCGGCGAAATCAGCGAAGATCTCTCCGTAACATCTCAGCATTCGCAAATGTCAGGGCATCGGCTGTCTCGATATGGCATTGGGCAGTGCTGCGGCTAAATTTGCGTGAAGCAAAAAGGCCTTCCGCGATTCCGAAGGAGTTCCTTCGGAAAGCGGAGGGCCTTTGTTTGTTAACAAGAGAAAAGTTCGGAAAGTTTGCCGTAAGCCGGGTTCTGTACTTCCGGTGGTCCGAACGGGAACAACCCTCCCACCATTGAAGCGACAATCATCTATCTAGGCCTGCCATTGCTAACAGGCTCAAGCGACACACCCGAACGCTCCCCGGGCAAGGGCGCGCTTAAAGCGCTGCGTTCTCTCGGTCTTGCTCCAGATGGGGTTTACCAGCCCCGTTGTCGCCAACGGCGCTCGTGGTCTCTTACACCACGGTTCCACCCTTGCCTGTGCCTGCCTTGCGGCCGGCCATCGGCGGTCCATTTCTGTGGCACTATCCTTCGGCTCGCGCCGACTGGACGTTATCCAGCATCCTGCCCTATGGAGCCCGGACTTTCCTCTCGCGGCCGAAGCCGCCAGCGATTGTCTGTCAAACTTTCCGGTGCTTAGCTAGTATACACGGAATGAGGCGCAAGCTCAAGCGGGTAACGTTTGGCGGCTTCGCCAAAACGCTGCCAGCTACACGAACCGAAACACTTCGGTCGAAATGTCCGATGCCACCGCAACGGTCGCGTATTTGCGCTCCGCCAATTGTTGGCCCAGCCATTCGGCCACGCGAGGTTTCATGATTTTCTCGATATTATGGCCGGCATCGACGATTGCAAGTCCTGCCGCAAGCGCGTCATGCGCGGTGTGGTAATCAATATCGCCGGTGACCAATACGTCTGCGCCGGCGAACAGCGCATGACGGACGTAACGCGCGCCGGAGCCGCCCAATACGGCCACTTTGCGAACCGCTTGCCCCTGCTCGCCTACGATTCTGACCGCCGGCACGTCGAATACCTGCTTGACGCGCTCTGCGAACTCACCGAGCGTGGTCGCCTCCGCCAGCTTGCCGACTCGTCCAAGACCGAATGTACGGCCCTTCAGATCCATCGGATATAAATCATAGGCAACTTCTTCGTAAGGATGCGCCTTCAGCATCGCCTGCACGACGCGTTTCTGGACGCTTTGCGGCACGATCGTCTCGATGCGCATCTCCGGGACGCGCGCAAGCTTGCCCTGCTCGCCGATGAACGGATCGGTTCCGTCGCCGGGGACGAATGTGCCCGTCCCTTCGATGTTGAAGCTGCAGCAGCTGTAGTTTCCAATCTCGCCCGCGCCCGCCTTCCACAGCGCCTGCAGCACCTGTTCGTGATGATCCTGCGGCACGAACACGACGAGCTTATTCAGCTTGTCGGTATGTACGTCTTCCAGCGCGGCCCGCTTCTCGCCATCAATCCCGAGCATATCCGCCATCCAATCGTTGATGCCGCCTTCGGCTACATCGAGATTCGTATGCGAGATATACACGGCGATATCGTGTTTGATGAGCTTCTCGTACAATTTGCCCGCCGGCGTAGATGTGTCGAGCTTCGCCAGCGGCCGGTAAATAATCGCGTGATGCGCGATGATCAATTCCGCACCGAGCCGGATCGCTTCCTCCACGACGTCGTCGGTCACGTCGAGCGCGATCAGCACCTTCGTGATGTCCTTCTGCAGGGTGCCCAGCTGAAGGCCAATCCGGTCATTCTCCACCGCGTAATGTTTCGGAGCCAGCTGCTCCATTAGTTGGATGACGGTTTGTCCGTTGGCGTACATGCGAGCACCTCCTGGATTTGTGCGATTTCCATTCTGAATTCGGCTTCCTTCGCGCGGGCATCCGGCGTATCAGAGCCGGCCATCTGCGCGAGGATCCGCTCCAACTTCCCGATTTCATGCTCCCATTTCTTATGAAGCGTTAAGGTAGGTTGACGGAGCAAATGCGGCCCCATGCGATAAAGCCAGTTCGTCCACAACTCCGTTTGGGAAGCCGGCTTGTTCAGGAACGACGGATCATACAAGCCCGCATTATCGGACTCCTCGGATGGCATCAGCACGGCATGCAGCACTTCGTAGAACCGGCCGTCTTCTTCCAACACCGTCTCGTCCGTTAGCGTCCAGCCATGACGCACCAGCCAGCGGCGGACGAATTCCTCGCCCACGTTCGGCTGAAGCACGAGCTCCCGAACCCCCTCCAGTTTGCCGGAAAGCCTGCCAGCCTCCAGAATATCGGCCATGAGACTGCCGCCCATCCCCGCAATCGTCACGGTATCCGCTTCACCTGGATGAAGCACGCACAAGCCGTCGCCTTGACGCACCGCAATAACCGCCGTCAGTCCGGCGCTGGCCGCCGCTTTGCATGCCGCCTGATAAGGTCCAGTATTGAGCTCGCCCGCAATCGCGGACGGTACACGGCCGCTTTGAACGAGGTAGACCGGCAGCAATGCATGATCGGAGCCGATATCCGCCGTACGCGAACCAGGGGTAACCCGATCCGCGATTGTTTGCAATCGTTTCGATAACTTCATCATACTTAAGCAACCCACGCAATCCATTTTTTTCGCAAGGCGAAGAGCAATCCGCCTTCCACCACGATTTTAACGATTAATTGAACTTGAAACCACCCTTGCTCGTCCATGAACACCGCGGTATACAGCTCCGGCATCAGCCACACGATAGCGGACGTGGCGAACAGGACGGCAGCAATGCTTTTGGACCAGCGATGGAAGAACCAGCTGCACCAGCCGAACACGATCGACAGCGGCAGCCAAAAAATTTGCACCTCGTACCACTGTGGTTCGTTCGCGTTGCGGGAGATGAGCAGCCCGTAGACGAGGAAGGACGCGATCCAACCGCCGAGATGGAGCAGCGGAATTCGCGCGAGTATGCCAATCGCCACCCAGAACAGGGAACAGAAGCCGAGCCAGCTTACCTGCCAGCCCCACTGCTCCAGGCCGTGAAGCTGCAGCATATAGATGCCCGCGCCTAACATCAGCAGCATGCCGATGCCGATCAACCCGATGCCGACGGTCTCGTTTTTATCCCGAAAACGTTGTCCAAGCAGCAGCAAAAGGACGACGCCAGAAGCCGTTACCCCTATTTGCAATAGCGGGTGAAAAGCGTTAAAATGAAGTACAACGAAGCAGATCAAGGAAAAAATGCCAAATGCAAGGAGCCAACTGAGGCCGGAAGCCGTCTTGATGGCTTTCACCGCTTTGCCTGACAAATAGACGGGTTCCCTGACTTCGCCCGTCTCTAGATACAAGTTGAGCAGAAAATCGCAGTAATGTTCCGGGAGCAGCTTGCTCCGCTGCCAATGCTCGATTTCCCGAATGATCGTTTTACGACGTTCCTGATCCATGTAAGACTTCCCCTCATGTTAGCGCTGCCCTTGAAGGAAAAGGGACCTCGCTGCTTGCATGGCAGAGGGTCCCCTTTCGATTATTCCAAGAAATCTTTCAATCGTTTGCTCCGGCTAGGATGACGCAGCTTACGCAGCGCTTTCGCTTCAATCTGACGAATCCGCTCGCGCGTAACGCCGAACACTTTGCCGACTTCCTCCAACGTGCGCGTTCTGCCGTCGTCCAGACCGAAACGCAGACGAAGCACATTCTCCTCGCGTTCAGTGAGCGTATCCAGCACATCTTCCAATTGTTCCTTCAACAGCTCATAAGCAGCCGCATCAGCTGGCGCGAGCGCCTCCTGATCCTCAATGAAGTCTCCCAGATGCGAATCGTCTTCTTCACCAATCGGCGTCTCGAGCGATACTGGCTCCTGCGCGATTTTCATAATCTCGCGAACCTTCTCGGTGGACAGGTCCATCTCCTGCGCGATCTCTTCCGGGCTTGGCTCGCGGCCGAGCTCTTGCAGCAGTTGTCTGGACACACGCACGAGTTTATTGATCGTCTCGACCATGTGAACGGGAATCCGGATCGTACGCGCTTGGTCTGCAATTGCGCGCGTGATCGCTTGGCGAATCCACCATGTCGCATACGTACTGAATTTATAGCCTTTCGTATGGTCGAACTTCTCGACCGCCTTGATCAGGCCCATATTGCCTTCCTGAATCAGGTCAAGGAACAGCATGCCACGGCCAACATAGCGCTTGGCGATACTGACCACCAGACGAAGGTTCGCCTCGGCCAGACGGCGTTTCGCCTCTTCGTCGCCATGCTCGATCCGCTTCGCAAGCTCAACCTCGTCATCGGCGGAGAGCAGCGGCACGCGGCCGATTTCTTTCAAATACATTCGTACCGGGTCATTGATTTTGATGCCTGGCGGGAGTGCCAAATCGTCGTCGAAATTGAAGTCGTCGTGCTCGCGCTCCTGGTCGTCCCCCCCAATGCTCGGGCGGTGATCTTCGTCGCTTTCATTGACCACTTCAATGCCGTGATCGTCGAGCTGCTCGAAGAACTCGTCGATTTGTTCCGGGTCTTGATCGAACGGGGAAAGCTTCTCCATGATATCTTTGTACGTTAATGTGGATCGTTTCTTCCCCTGTTCAATCAGCTGTTCCTTGACAAGATCCAGCTTCTGTTCAGCATCCAATTCAGTATGTTGATCGTTCGCCATAATACGACTCCCTCCCCCCTAGAAATATAAGCCTACCGTTGCTTTATATTGCGTTCTAGGGTATTGATCTCAATTCCAATTCTTGCAGCCAATAACATGTCGCCGGAGCGCTCTGCACGCACCATTTCTTCTCTTTTCCGTTCGATCTCCCGCTGCAGCGGCACTTTGCGGATTTCTCGGATAAAGTCCTCCAGCAGTCCCTCGTCGAAAGGGAAGTTATCCTCCGTCATCAGGATCGAAGCGGCTGTCCGTTCCAGACGGTCGTCTTGGAGCAAAGCGATAAACCGGCTGACATCGGGATCATGGCCTTGCGCATAATAAGCGTATAAATAAGCAGCAAGCGCTGCGTGATCCTCTACGTTAAATGCGTCTCCGAGCTTGTCGTGCACGGCCTGCGCGACCTCGGCATCCTGCAGCATCCGGGCCAGCAGCCTGCGTTCGGCGGACTGGTAAGCCGGCAAAACCGGCGGAGCTTGCGGGATAGCGGGCGTATTGGGCACACGACGGTTTTCATTCCTACCAGTATTCCACCAATTGTCGTTCTTATCCCTTTGCGGTTTCATTTTGTAGGACTTTTCCCGGTGATGGAAGACGTCCTGTTTGAGCACCTCAATAGGTATATCGAATTCCCGGGACAAATCTTTGAGATAGATTTCCCTTTCAATTGGAGAGTCCAGCGCGGCGATAATGCCGGCTGCTTCAAGCAGGTAATCCTTGCGCCCTTCTTCTTCTAGGAGTATATGGTTTTTCTTGGCATATATTAGCTTAAATTTCGTGGCCGACACCGGGTGCTCGATCATCTCGCGCATAAACGCGTTCGCGCCATGCTTCTCGATGTATTCGTCCGGATCCATCCCTTGCGGGAGCACCGCCACTTGCACTTTAAGCCCCGTCTTCTCAAGCAGCGGGATCGTCTTGAGCGCGGCGGCCATCCCCGCATTGTCGCCATCGTAACAGATGATTGCCTCGTCTACGTTCCGTTGAAGGAGCGCGGCGTGTTCCTCCGTCAGCGAGGTGCCCATCGAGGCGACGCCGTTGTTCACGCCGGCGCTCCATGCTTTGATAACGTCCATATACCCTTCGAATAAAACAACGCGCCGATGCTTGCGCATGTCCACGCGAGCATGATGAAAATTGTACAGGTTCCTGCTTTTGTTGAACAAACGCGTCTCCGGCGAGTTCAAATACTTGGGCTGGCCTTCGCCCATGAGCCGCCCGGCGAGCGCGATCGTCTTTCCTTCCCGGCTCCAGAGCGGGAACATGATGCGCTCCCTGAACCGGTCGACATAGCCGCTTCCGTCATTCTTGGCAATGATCAATCCGCCCTTCTCCATAAGGGCCAGATCGAATTTGCGCTGGTCGAGGAAACGCACGAGCGTATCCCATTCCCGCGGCGCATAACCGATGTTGAAGTGATCGATTTGCTTGTCGGTGACGCCCCGATTCCGCAAATAGGCCATCGCCTGCTGGCCATGCGTCGTGTTCTTCAACAGGTAGTTATACAATTTGGCGGTCAGTTCGTGCGCTTCGATCAGCTTCTCTCGCTCGAGATCCGCCGGCGAGGGCGCCGCATCCGCAGCCGTCCAATCGAACGGGATGCCAGCTTCCTGCGCCATGACCTTCACGGCTTCAGGGAACGAGTATTCCTCGATTTCCTGAATAAACTTGATAGCGTTGCCGCCCGTTCCGCATCCATAACAGTGAAATATTTGTTTTTCCGGCGTGACCGTGAACGATGGCGTACGCTCGGAATGAAACGGGCAAAGCCCTTTCATGTATTTCCCCTGCTTGGAAAGCTGAACGTATTTGCCCACCGTATCTACGATATCATGATGCCGAAGTACCGCTTCAATGACGGAATCCGGTATTTTCTCGTAAGCCAATGAACTTCACCTTCATCCAAAATGACACGTAATACTATTCGCTATGGTTCACCAATCTCCTGCCGATGGAGCAAAACTTTTGTCAGCTTTTGCTGAAACCGGTAACGGTCCTCGTCCGTCATCGCCTTGGGTCCTCTCGTCTTGCCGCCGCTGCGGCGTCGCTTGGCAAGTTCATGGCGGCGTTCCATCAAGAAATCGATGTTCCGCTCGTCATACTCTTGCCCGCGCGGTGAAAGCGCAATCGCGCCTTTCGCCAGCACGACGACCGCAAGACCGAAGTCCTGCGTAATCACGATGTCTCCCCTTCCGACATGGTTGGCTATGTAAAGGTCGACAGACTGATCGCTTCTGTCGACCTGAACGACGCGCACCCCGGGCTCGGCTTCCAGCCGATGATCGAACGAAGCGATCATCAGCACCTCCACTGCGAGACTGCGCGCGACCTGCACGATTTCCCGTTTGACCGGACAAGCATCCGCATCCACGACAATATAGGGTTCAGACCTTGTCGCCACTCTAGGTTCACCGCATTTTCTGGTAAAGTACCGTACTATTATATACGGCAAAGAACAAAAAAATCCTGCTTGTCAAGGGTACTTTGCAAAGTTTCTTTGCGAAAAGGTTAGGATGTTTTCACAATGCTTTCCATGATCAAACTGGCCGTTTCTTCTACTGCCCGGTGCGACACGTCGATGACGACGCAGCCAAGCTTTGTCATGATTTCGTTCGCATGCGCGAGCTCCCGTTCAATCCGGGTCGGCGTCGCGTAAGCCGCGCTATCCGGAAGACCGAGCGCTTTCAGGCGTTCCTTGCGGATGACGTTCAAATAATGAACGCCGATCGTTAGACCCACGATCTTCTCCTTCGGAATGCGGAACAGCTCATCCGGCGGCGTAAGCTCCGGCATCAGCGGCACGTTCGCGACCTTGAATTTCTTGTGCGCCAAGTACATCGACAGCGGCGTCTTCGACGTACGCGATACGCCGACCAGCACGATATCGGCTTTGGTTATGCCCGTCGTGTCCCGCATATCGTCATACTTGACGGCGAATTCGACTGCTTCGACCTTCCGGAAATAATCCTCGTCGAGCACGTGGTTAAGGCCAGGCTCTTGACGAGACTTGCGTCCGGTCTTCTGCTCGAGGCTGCCCACAAGCGTGCCGAGCAAATCGATAGCAGGCACGCCTTGCTCCAGCGCCAAGTTGTTCAGGCACTCCCGCAATTGCGGGAGGACGAGCGTATAAAGTATGATGGCGCCTGCTTCCTTCGCCAGCTCGACAATGCGCGCGGCGGCCGCTTCGTCCTGAACGAAGGGTGCCCGGCGAATATCGGCCGAGATCGGATGGAACTGGGCGACGGCCGCCCGTACGACGAGCTCCCCGGTATCGCCGGCGGAATCCGAAACCACGTAGATGATTACTTCAGCTTGCGTACTGGCAGCCATAGCTTATCCTCCTACCAAACCAATTTGGACAAATCGGCGATGCGCGCGGATTGCTCCGCGATCAACGCCAGTGTGGCTAGCCGGTTCGCGCGAACATGCTCCTCTTCAGCCATTACCATTACACGTTCGAAGTAACCGTTAATCGCATCCTTCAAAACCGACAGCTCCCGAATGGCCAAAGCCGAGTCTCCCGCTTCCAGGGCGGCATCGACTTCCGGCTTGACGGTATTGAACGCTTGGTACAGTGCATGCTCGGCCTCATCAGCGAACAGCTCTGGCTTCACTTCTCGCGTCGTCGCCTTCGCGGCCAAATTGCTGGCGCGCGTCAGAGCGTCGACCACGAGCTTGAACTCGGCTTGACGTTCGCCAGCCGCCGCGGCTGTGAGCGCGGATGCGCGATCGATCGTATGGCGCAGATCGCCATACCCTGCAGCCATAACTGCTTCGACGACGTCATACCGGATACCCTGCTCCGAAAGCACATTCTTTACGCGCAGGCCGAAAAATTCATGCAGA
This sequence comes from Paenibacillus aurantiacus, assembly GCF_042431225.1. Lineage (NCBI taxonomy): Bacteria > Bacillati > Bacillota > Bacilli > Caryophanales > Paenibacillaceae > Paenibacillus > Paenibacillus aurantiacus. The sequence goes on from NZ_JBHMDO010000010.1 coordinate 212,923, forward strand.
TCTTTACGAATGTCGCCAGCTTCGCGTTTCATTCCTCGTCCTTGATGTACGTCCAGCGAAAGACTGAACAGCGTATCGAACGGCAGTTTCAAGCCGTGCGCGAGTATAATCTGGACGATGCCCGCCGCTTGGCGGCGCAGCGCGTACGGATCTTGCGAGCCCGTCGGAATAATCCCGATTGAGAAGCAGCCGACAATCGTGTCGATTTTGTCCGCGATGCTCACGATGGCGCCGACGAGCGAGGCCGGGGCGCGATCACCCGCAAAACGCGGCTGGTAGTGTTCGTTGATGGCCTGCGCGACTTCGTCGCGCTCGCCTGCCTTGCGGGCGTAGTCTTCGCCCATGACCCCTTGCAGCTCCGGGAACTCATAAACCATCTGCGTCACGAGATCGAATTTGCAAATCGCCGCCGCGCGGTTCACGTCGTCCAGCACGCGCGACTGCACTCCGAGCGCGTCCGACAGCTTGCTCGCCGTCAATTGAATACGCCGCACCTTGTCCGCTACCGTGCCAAGCTCTTCGTGATAGACGATCGTTGCAAGTTTCGCGAGGGCATCCTTAATGGCGAGCTTCTGGTCTTCTTCGTAGAAGAATTTCGCATCCGACAGACGGGCGCGCAGCACCTTCTCGTTTCCTTTGGCCACTTGCTCGATGGACGTGCGGTCGCCATTGCGAACCGTTACGAAGAACGGCAGCAGCTTGCCCTCGCCATCCAGCACCGGGAAGTAACGCTGATGCTCGCGCATCGATGTGATTAGCACGTCCTGCGGGATGTTCAGGAAAGCCGGATCGAAGGTGCCGAACAGTACATTCGGATATTCGACCAGGAACAGAACTTCCTCCAGCAGGTCTTCCTTCACCGCGATGTTCCAGCCTTTGTCGGCCGCAAGCGTCTCGATCTGGTTGAGAATGAGCCGCTCGCGCTCTTCGACGTCCACGATCACTTGCTGCTCTTTCAGTTTCGCCTCGTATTCCCGCGGCTCGCCCACGACCGTCTCGCCGCCCAGGAAGCGATGTCCGCGCGTCGTCTTGCCAGTGTGTACACCCGTGATTTCGAACGGCACCACTTCTTCGCCGAACAAGGCGATCATCCACTTGATTGGACGGACGAATTTCAGATCATACGCGCCCCAGCGCATGTTCTTCGGGAACGACATCGACGTCACGATCGCGGACAAGCCTTCCGGCAGCACTTCGCTCGTAATCGTGCCGACGCTGCTCTTGTTCGCGTATACATACTCGACACCGCCCAGCTCTTTGAAGTAGAAGTCGGCCGGGTCAACGCCTTGGCTGCGAGCAAAGCCGAGCGCCGCTTTACTCCAGGCACCGCTCTCGTCCTGCGCGATTTTGCGCGAAGGACCTTTCACTTCTTCGCTCACGTCGGCCTGTTTCTCTTCGACGCCTTGAATCAGCACCGCCAGACGCCGCGGCGTCGCGAAGGCTTTCACTTCACCATGCGGAATGCGCGCGTTCTCCAGCCATTTGACCGTCTTCTCTTTCAGTTGGTTCATCGCGCCGCGCACGAAACGCGCCGGCACTTCCTCAAGTCCAATCTCCAGCAGCAAATCTTTAGCCATTTGCGCTCACTCCTTTCTTAAGCAGCGGGAAGCCGAGACGCTCGCGCTCCTCCAAGTATGTCGCCGCGCAAGCGCGTGCCAGATTGCGCACTCGCATGATGTAGCCCGTGCGCTCTGTGACGCTGATCGCGCCGCGCGCATCCAGCAGGTTGAACGTATGGGAGCACTTAAGCACGTAGTCGTAAGCCGGGAAGACCAGTTTCTGATCCATGGTCTTCTTCGCTTCTTCCTCGTACATGTTGAACAACTGGAAGAGCATAGCCGCGTCCGACGTCTCGAACGTATACTTGGAATGCTCGTATTCCGGCTGTTTGAACACGTCGCCGTACGTTACGCCGTCGACCCATTCCAGATCGAACACATTTTCTTTGTCCTGGATGTAGGAAGCCAGACGCTCCATGCCGTATGTAATTTCGACGGCGACTGGGTTCGCGTCAATGCCGCCGACCTGCTGGAAGTAGGTGAACTGCGTAATCTCCATGCCGTCCAGCCATACTTCCCAGCCAAGTCCCCAAGCGCCGAGCGTCGGCGATTCCCAGTTGTCCTCGACGAAACGGATATCATGATGGAGCGGATCGATGCCCAGACGCTTCAGGCTCTCGAGGTACAGCTCTTGAATGTTATCCGGGGACGGCTTCAGGATGACCTGGAACTGATGATGCTGGTACAAGCGGTTCGGGTTCTCCCCGTAGCGGCCGTCGGCCGGGCGGCGCGAAGGCTCGACGTACGCCACGTTCCACGGCTCAGGTCCGATCGTGCGAAGGAATGTCATCGGGTTCATCGTACCGGCACCTTTCTCGGTGTCGTACGGCTGAACGAGAATACAGTTCTGTTCCGCCCAGAACTGCTGGAGCGTCAAAATCATGTTTTGAAAATTCATCTCTCGCGTTACTTCCCTTCTTCTTGGTATTGGTATTTCTTGTCACCAAGCGCTAGCCCCAGGCATGCAAAAAAGCTCCCGTCTCTATGCCCGATGATCAGACATAGGGACGAGAGCATATCTCCCGCGGTTCCACCCTACTTGGTTCTTCTGCGAGCCGCAACTTCGCAGCTTGCCCAGAACCCGCTTTCGTTCCTGCTTGCCGGACTCCGGAGCGCCCTTCGCCGATTGATCTAGACCGGGCTTGCACTATCCCCGGCTCGCTGGCCATGCGACCAAATCGATTACTTTCTCCCTCATTGCCCATATTCATAATGCCTTATCATAGCCATAATCGGCCAAAAAGTCAACTTGGCGTACATTCGCTACTCCAGCGTGTATTTGTCGAGCTGATCGAGGAACGACCGGGATTTTAAGTTTAAGCCGACATGCGTGTCCATTAACTGCCGCATAGCCTGCTTAAGTAATTTCTTCGTCTCAGGCTTCACCTGCACCTGCCCCATGCGTCTCATATCCATTCGACGGTACAGCCGAAGCAGCTTCAGAGCGCCGTCCGTCAGCTGCAGCGCTTGCGGGTCCCGGTATGCGCAGCGGCTGCACAGCACTCCGCCTGCCCGGGCGCTGAGCGCCATTGGGCCAACGACGTTGCCGCAGGATGCGCACGTCTCGAAGTCCGGAGCATAGCCGGTTAACTCCAAGATTTTGGTCTCGTACAACTGGATGATGATTTCCGGGTCCTTGCCTTCCTCTAGCGCCGTAAAGCAACTCTTCAGCTGTTCGAATATGTAGGCGCCCGCTTCCTCTTCCTGCAACGCGCGATCCGTTAACTCCGCCGCGTAAGACGCGTAAGCGGCAAGTTCCAGCCCTTCACGCAAAACATGGTGAGATTCAATAATCTCACCATGCGTCAGCGTGCCCAGGCCGGTATTACGGAAAAAGATAAATTCGCCGTGCGTGAAAAGCTGAGCCAGCGAGCCGTGCCTGCTTTTCGCCTTCTTGGCTCCGCGGATGATGACGCCCGCTTTGCCGTGCGTATTCGTCAGCAGCGTGACGATTTTATTGCCTTCCCCGTAATCGATGCTTCGAATAACCAAGCCTTCGACCCGATACTGCATGAGCCTCTCCCCTTAACCGGCCGCGAGCCGAATGGGCTGAAGAGGGCTTAGCCGTCTTACGGCGCAAGTTCCTCCGCCGCTTCAGCCGCGGCATCCAGCTCCGCTTGGCTTTCCGCCGCGCCGGCAGCCGATAATTGATCCATTTCCTTATAGAGCAAAAAAGCGTCTACGTCTCCGGTCAGTGTAAAATACTTCCACGAAAAATCTCGCACCCGTATTCCCCTCCGTCAATGGAAATGATCGATGATCTAGGGTCTTAGATTGCGATAATTGTTCGCGGACTATGCCAAGCATAAATTGGTTACGCGCACCGGACCGTCGACGCCGCCCCGCATTAGTCGTTGCGGAAACCGAGGTCCTTCAACATCCGATCTTGATTGCGCCAATCTTTCTTCACCTTAACCCACAATTCCAGGAATGTGCGAGAGCCGAGCAGCAGCTCGATATCCTTGCGCGCCTGCTTGCCGACTTCCTTCAGCACTGCGCCCTGCTTACCGATCACGATGCCCTTCTGCGAATCCCGCTCGACGAAGATAACGGCTCCGATATAGACGACGCCATTCTCCTGGACTTTCATGTCCTCGATTGCCACCGCGATTGAATGGGGCACTTCCTCGCGCGTCATGTGCAGGATTTTCTCGCGAATCAGCTCGGCGACGACGAATTGCTCCGGATGGTCCGTCACTTGATCCGCCGGATAATACTGCGGTCCTTCCGGCAAATACTTCGTCAACGTCTGCAGCAGCGTCGAAATATTGTTGCCCTGCAGCGCAGAAATCGGCACGATCTCGGCGAAATCATGGAGATCCTTGTATTCCGTTATCAGCGGAAGCAGCGCCTCCGGCTGGATCTTGTCGATCTTATTCATGACGAGGAAGACCGGCGTCTTCACCTTCTTCAGTTGCTCGATGATGAATCGGTCTCCACCACCCAAGCCTTCGGCCGCATCGATCAGGAATAGCGCCGCGTCGACCTCGCCCAAGGTGCCAACGGCCGACTTGTTCATGAAGTCCCCGAGCTTATGCTGCGGCTTATGAATACCTGGCGTATCCAAGAATACGATCTGATAATTGTCTGCCGTATAGACGCCGTGGATCTTGTTGCGCGTCGTCTGCGGCTTGTCCGACATAATCGCGATTTTCTGCCCGATCATCTCGTTGATGAGCGTGGATTTGCCTACGTTCGGCCGGCCGATAATCGCAACAAAGCCGGAGCGGAACGGTTCTTTTTTGGAGGGTTGATTCATGATTGTGCTTGATTCCTTTCGTTTTCCAACGAGAAAGCCCCTGGCAGCAGTTCCGTGATATTGGTGATCCGCCAGTCGCCTTTCGTATTGGTCATAATAATCGGCATGTCGGGCGCGCATAGCTCCGCGATCACCTGGCGGCATACGCCACACGGCGTAATCGGCTGCTGCGTCTCGCCCGTCACCGCGATCGCGCGGAACGAGCGCGGCCGATGGCCGTCGGCAATGGCGCGGTGGAGCGCCGTGCGCTCCGCGCAATTCGTTGGGCTATAGGCGCCGTTCTCGACGTTGCAGCCGAGATGAATGGCGCCTTGGTCGTCCAGCAGCGCCGCGCCCACTTGAAAATTCGAATACGGCACATAGGCCCGTTTGCGCGCTTCCAGCGCGGCCTCCGCGAGTGCCCGCCACTCGGCCGGGAGGTTATCCTTATGTCCGGCTTGAGGTTGATTCATGTCCATCTCTCCATCCGAGTATGTTTACCATCCGAATTTTTCCGCCAGATGCGGCAAAAATAGGATTGCGCCAATAACAACGGCGGCCGCCGCGATCACGAGGACAGCGGCGGCTGCGGTATCTTTGGCGGCTTTGGCCAGCGGGTGCCGCTGCGGGCTCGCCAAATCCACGACGCATTCGATAGCCGTGTTCAGCAGCTCCGCCGCCAGCACGGCGGCGACCAGCAATGCGAGCACCGCCCACTCTACGCCGGTGAGGCCCAGCCAGAAGGCCGCGGCTACCGCAAGCGCCGAGGCGCACCAATGGATGCGCATATGGCGCTGCGTCCGCGTCGCATAACGTAACCCCTCGACGGCGTAACCGACGTTTTGCCAGAAACGGCGCATTAGCGCGTCAGACCGACCTGGGAAAGCACCGCTTCCTGCTTCCGGGTCATGACCGCTTCGCTCTCGTCGTCCTGATGATCATAGCCGATCAGATGCAGGAAGCCGTGAACGAACAGGAAGCCGAGTTCCCGCTCCAGCGAGTGGCCATACTCTTCAGCCTGCGCAGCGGCGCGTTCGACGGAGATGATGATGTCGCCCAACATACCTTCGAGCGGCACCTCTTCCTCCTCGCTCTCCACCTCGTAGACGATATCCAGCTCCTCGTCCGTTACCTCCTGAATGGCGAACGAGAGGACGTCGGTCGGACGGTCAATGTTCCGGTACTCGCGGTTAAGCGAATGGATCTCCTCATCCGTGACGAATGTCAGCGACACTTCGCCGTCTTCGATTCCTTCCGCTTCAGCCGCGAGCCGCAGGAGCTCCTCCAGCTTGCCGACCAATGCCTCCGGCAGTACGACCTTCTCCTGTTCGTTGCTCCAATCCAGCTGTATGCTCATGCTAGTCGCTCCTTTGATTTGACCTCTTCCGGATATTCGATCCGGGAATGGAATATGCCGATGACCGTTTCTTTAAGCGTCTGCGCGATTTTGTCCAGCTCCTTCAACGTCAAGTCGCAATCGCTCAACTGCCCGTCGTCCAGCCGTCCTTTAATGATTTTGGCGATCATCGTCTCCACCTGATCCACGGAAGGGCTGCGCAAGCTGCGAACCGCCGCTTCGACCGAGTCGGCAATGCCGACGATCGCCGCTTCCTTCGACTGCGCCTTCGGCCCCGAATAGCGGAAATCATCCTCGGTGAAATCGGGCTCGACGCCTTCTTCCTCCGCTTGCTTGACCGCCTTGTGGTAAAAGAACGCAAGAAACGTCGTGCCGTGATGCTGCTCCGCGATATCCCGGATCGGCTTCGGTATATTATGCGCCTTGAGCATCTCGACCCCGTCGCGCGCGTGGGCGATAATGATCGATTTGCTCAGCTTCGGCTCGATGTGGTCATGCGGGTTTTCCATATTGGACTGGTTCTCGATAAAATAACTCGGCCGCTTCGTCTTGCCGATATCGTGGTAGAACGATCCGACGCGGCACAGCAGGCCATTGGCACCGATCGCCTCGGCCGCCGCTTCCGACAGATTGCCGACCATGACACTGTGGTGGTACGTGCCCGGCGTCTCCGTCAGCAGCTTGCGCAGCAGCGGATGATTCGGATTGGATAGTTCGACCAGCTTCAGCGCCGAGAGAATGCCGAACGACACTTCGAAGAATGGCATGAGTCCGATGACGAGAATCGAAGTGAGCAGTCCGCTCGCGAACGCGAAGGCTACCGTCAGCACCAGCTCGCTCTTCTGCGGCAGCTCGCCGAGCATGACGATCGCAAGTACCGAAGCCGAGCCGAACAAGCTTGCCATGATGCCTGCCTTCAGAATCGTCGATCGCTGACCCGCGCGGTGAATGCCGAAGATCGCCGCGAACGAGACGACGGCAATAACGAGACCGAAATTGAAGTCGAATATCGTATCCGTCCGAATGTTGAATATGACGCTGCCGGCAATCGCGAACAAAAACGTGCTGACGACCGCAAGGGGCACGTCCAGCAAGATCGCAATCAGCATCGCTCCCATCGCGGTCGGCGCCAAGTATCCGACATACGGCATCGTATCCGTTTGCGTCAGCTGCACGATCTCCATCGCCAGCAGATTCAGCAGATAAATCAGCCATAGCATGACGAATTGGGTATTGCTGTATTTGCCCCCGCCGGGCGAGACGCCCTTCTCCATGTAACTGTAGATGACGATCACGAACAGCAGGGATAGCAGCAGAAGGCCAAGCTGCGGCCAATAGGACTTCTTGTCCTGCAGCCAGTTGAAGTCCGAGAACATCTCGTAATTCTCCAGCGTGACGATGTCGCCCTTCTTGATGACGATATCCCCTTGCTTAATCATGACCGGCGGTGTCTCTTCCTTCGCCGCAACCTTCGCTTCGTTCGTCGCTTCCTTGTTCAGGAACCGGTTCGGCATGATCGCGAAGCGCGCCAATTCCTGCACGATCTCCCGCGATTTGCGGTCCGTCAGCGTGCTGGCGTTCACGAGCTCGGCCACTTTCGAACGGGCGGTCTCCGCATCGCGAAAACCTTCGCCCATCAGTTTCTTCACGATGACGACCGCGACGTCCCGCATCTCCGTCAGCTGCTCGACGCTTAAGGACGGAAGCTTATAATACGTCTCCTCCGGCAATCGATACGCCTGATCCTTGACACCCTGCGCCATATCCTCCAGCAGCGTGTCGTTGTAGGCATCGTTGCCGCGGTTGAGCTGTACGAAACGATCGACGTAATCCAGGTAAAATTGCGGAATCTCGCTGCGGTATATGTTCACCTTGTTCTGCTCGGTGACCTGGTCGTCCTGGTTCAGCTGCTCGACCCGCTTGAAGATCTGCTCCAGCAGGGCGTCGCCCTTCAGGCTGACGACCGTATAGATCGGCTCGACCTGTTCGGCGGCAAGCTCTTGTGCGGCGAGGGTCCGCTTCTTGTCTTCCTTCGCGCTCGGGGCGATCACGTCCCGGTCGCTGCGCTTGCCCGGTTCGATGTCGTACGTCGTCGGCAGAACGTGCGGTGCAAGGCTAAAGTAGAATAATACGACAAACAGAAGCAGCAGCACCCAACGGACCGCCGGGCTGTGCTTCCAGCTGCTTAACATGGTGATCTCCTCCTGCGATGAACATCCCCCAGTTAGGGAAATGAAGCCGATCTGGCCGGCCCCCGTCCCTTTATATGTTCGGTAATGCATCTCTGCTTGAGGGGATCGAATGTGACACGGCACGCCCAGCGCTGCCGAATGAAGGTTATCCCGCGCCTGCTGGCGCGGGATAATCTCGCCTATTTCTCTTCCGCGTCCGATTGGTACGCCATAATAATCTTCTGGACGAGCGAATGCCGGACGACATCCTGATCGGTGAAATAAATAAATCCGATTTCTTCTATGTTCTTCAGTATGCGTGACGCCTCGATCAATCCCGAGTTTTTGCCGCGCGGCAAGTCGATCTGCGTCACGTCGCCCGTGACGACCATCTTCGAGCCGAAGCCGAGTCGGGTCAGAAACATCTTCATCTGCTCCGGCGTCGTATTCTGCGCTTCATCGAGAATGATGAAGGAATCGTCGAGCGTTCTGCCGCGCATGTACGCGAGCGGCGCCACTTCGATCAACCCGCGTTCGAACGCTTTGGCCGTCTGGTCTGGCCCGAGCACGTCGTGAAGCGCGTCATAGAGCGGTCTTAGGTAAGGATCCACCTTCTCCTGCAGATCGCCTGGCAAGAAGCCGAGGTTCTCGCCTGCTTCGACGGCGGGGCGCGTCAGCATGATCTTCTTGACCGAACCTTCCTTCAGCGCCGCGACCGCGAGCACGACCGCCAAATACGTCTTACCTGTACCCGCAGGACCAACGCCGAAGACGACGTCCTTGCGTTTAATGGTTTTGACATAATGGCGCTGGCCAATCGTCTTCACGCGGATCGGCTTACCCCGGAACGTCGTCGTGATTTCTGCTTTGAACAAATCCAGCAATTGATCCGCCTGCAGCGTCCGCGCCAGCTCGTACGCATACGCGATGTCGCGCTCCGACGGCGTGTAGCCGCCCCGGAATAGCTGCTGCAGAACCGTGTAAAGCTGCTCGAGCGACTCCACCTCGGGTGCGGAACCGGAGAGGATGATCTCCGCATCGCGCGACATGATGTCCGCGCTCGTCTGGTCCTGAATAGACCGTAAATACTTGTCCTGCGGGCCAAAAAGCGCAAGCCCTTCCGCTGCGTTCGCGAGCGGGATCTTCACTACCTTCGTCTCATTCAGCAAAAAGGCTCATTCTCCTTGCATCTGTACTAACGGTTGTTCCGCCGCTATTGACTGTTCGACTTCAAAAAGCACTTTCATATAAACTTTACCATTCTCCGTCTTTTCATGCAAAATGTTTTCCGCGCGCACGACCGCGTCCGCGCCCGCTTTCGACAGGATATCGGCGCGTGCCTGACTCAAGCCGATCGACTTCGCCTCGGCCGCGGTAACCGGAATTTTGTCGAGCCGAACCTCGCGGATCGTCTCCTTGATCCGGCCGAGAGGCAGATTCCAGGTGCGCCAGGACGCTTGCTCCTCGTGGCGGATCGTCTCAAAGTATTGATACGGGATTTTGCCATAGCCGCTAACCTTGAGCGCGCGTCCGAACGCGACCCCGTACCAGCGTGTCAGCGTCTCCCCCGTGTAAACCTGCACTTTGCGCGTCAGCGGCGAAGCGATGTCGTATTCGTGCCATACGAGTCCCTTCACTTTGCCATGAGCCGGGACGAGTATGTGATGGTTCTCGTCGCCGAGAATGCCTGAGATGAGGATATCGCCCCGCTTCACCTTCTGGTTCCGGTTGACGACCGGCCTTCCCGTCTCGGCTTGGATGTCGGTGATGACGGCGTCGGCAGCCGCGATGATATGCCGCGGATCGACGGGCGGCGATGGCGCCGGCTTCGTCGTCTCCACGATCTGGATCGTAATCTTGGTGCCGCGCTTCTCGACCCCGACCCACGCCGCTCCTGGCAAATTACGCGTCAAATCCCGCTGCAATTCGCTCGTGTCCGGCAGCCGGAACGACCATTGGAACGGGTACAAGCCCTGCTGCTTGGCCACTTTTAGAATATGCTCTTCCGATATTTTCTCGTTGCCCTTCACGTCGATCGTCCAAATGAGTGACGAGAGCAAATACATGCCCACAAAGAACAGGACGAGCCCTGCGCCAAAAAAAAGCCTCTTCTCCACGCGTCGCAGCCAGAACGGCATCCCTTTGCGCCCGGCAACGTGAATGCGACATCCCGTTTCCTTCAGCAGCGGACGCAGCTTGAAGAAATCCCCGACCGTCACCTGGCAGACGAGCTCCCCCCCGCTTGTCCGACTAATGGACCACATTTGCAGTCCGCTTGCCAAAGCGCGGTTAACCAGCTGCTCCAGCCCTTCGCCGCGGACGCGAATCGTCACGCTTCCGCGCACCCACTGCAACCATGAGGCATTCATCTTTACTCCTCCTCGTTAATCGCTCGTATTCGATATGGCCCAGCCAATTATTCTCGGACAGATATATGTTTGATTTGGCCTTCGACGAACACCTCTTCCGTCCAAATGGTCCGGATGACGAGGCCGTCGCCGATTACCTCCAGTTCGCCTTTGCTCAACGCAAGCCGTAATTTATCGCTGGAGAAGTGAAGGACGCCGCGGTGGTTCTCGATATAGAGCTGGCGATCGCCGATCATGGTTACGCGTGGCAAATCAAATACGACATCCTGCGGCAGATCGAGCAGATCGGCTGCCATTTTGCGGAGTTTGCGGTTGATGCGGCCCATAGTTGGCTCTACGCCCCCTTCCCGTACTGTACCAACCTATGCGCACGAGTATCGTTTCATGACGTTTTTCCCCCGCCTGGTCGGCCATTTAAGTCCACGGACTTCATCAATGAAAACAAAAAAAGACCAGCCTTCAAACGCCAGGCTGGCCATTGCTTATGAGAAGCCCTCTAGGACGCCCTACACGGCCCAGGAGCCGTTCTCGGGTTAATCGAGGGGCAAAGCACTACACATAATCGCAATGCACTACGGCCGCCGCAGCGGCCGCTTGGAGCGCGGCGGTCCAAGCACCTCTGCCAGAACCACCGCTCGCTTCAGTTCATCCGAACTCGGTATCGGAAACGAGCCGTCCTGACGCCTTGTAAATTGCGCCTTGGTACCCGAGGGAAGATTGCCCCCGACCGCAGGTTTCGGCATCGTTGTCTTGCGCGGGATTCGAGGCGTCGGCACCGGTTTTCGGACTTCCGGGATGGACGCTTCCGGTGCGTCGCTAGGCGCGCCGTACGTTCGGGCGGCGCTGTCCTCTTCCCAATCGGACATGCGCGGCGGCTCTTCCTCGCGGCTTCTGCCGCTTCCGGCCTGCTCCGGCCGCATAGAAGAAGGGTCGCCGCCGAAGCTAGGCATACGCCCGCCTCTCCCTTGTTTCCGGGCTTTGGAGAGCAGTGATAACAGAAACCCGACGACGACGATTACGATATAAATATTCTCCAGCAGCAGTTCGATCAACGTTCTCATGGACGGCCATCACCTCCGTTCGCCGCCGGGCTGCTAACGCTCATCTTCGTCCGTTGGGGCGACGTCGGTTTTGCCGATCGAATTGCGCATTTGGGTGTCGGCTTCCAAGTTCTTGAGGTTCATATAATCGAGCACGCCGATCTTCCCGGTGCGAAGCGCGTCCGCCATGGCGAGCGGCACCGCCGATTCCGACTCGACGACCCGCGCGCGCATCTCGACGACGCGGGCTTTCATTTCTTGCTCTTGGGCGACCGCCATGGCGCGGCGCTCCTCGGCCTTCGCCTGGGCGATCCGTTTGTCCGCCTCGGCCTGTTCGGTTTGCAGATGCGCCCCGATGTTCTTGCCAACGTCCACGTCCGCGATATCGATCGACAGAATTTCGAACGCCGTACCGGCGTCAAGGCCTTTGCCCAGCACCGTGCGGGAAATCAGATCCGGGTTCTCCAACACGTCCTTATGCGAATTGGACGAACCGACCGTCGTGACGATCCCTTCGCCGACGCGGGCGATAATCGTCTCTTCGCCGGCGCCGCCGACGAGACGTTCGATATTCGCGCGGACCGTAACGCGCGCTTTGACCTTCACTTCGATGCCGTCTTTCGCGACCGCAGCGACGATCGGCGTCTCGATCACCCGCGGGTTAACGCTCATCTGTACGGCCTGCAGCACATCTCGTCCGGCTAGATCGATCGCCGCCGCACGCTCGAACACGAGCTCGATGTTGGCGCGCTGTGCCGCGATCAGCGCATTGACGACGCGGTCGACGTTGCCGCCCGCGAGGAAGTGGCTTTCCAGCTGATTGATGGTAAGCCCCAGCCCTGCCTTGGTCGCCTTGATCAGCGGATTGACGATCCGGGACGGAATGACCCGGCGAAGACGCATCGCCACGAGCGTAATAATCGAGATGCGTACGCCGGATGCCAGCGCCGAGATCCAAAGCATAATCGGGAAGAAACTAAGAAACACAGAGATCACGATGATCGCCAGTACGGCGATAATGATAATGGACACTGTTGGATCCAAATTCAACACAAACTCCTCCTTATGTTTACACTTGCCTGCAGGGCGCTGCAGCTACACGGCCGTACTTTGCTGCTGCACGACGATGCGCGTACCTTCGACTTTCACGACGACGATTCCCGTCCCCGCATCGATGAAGTCCCCTGACGTCACAACGTCGTAACGCTTGCCGTCGATAACGGCTGTACCCGACGGCCTCAGCGTTGTATAGGCTTCGCCAGTACGGCCGACCAGGTCGGTCCGGTTCGCGTTCGACACATAGCCCTCTTCCGTCGTCAATCTGTCGCGCAAAATCAGTTTGTTCCAGATTCCGCGATGCTTGAAGCGTCTGGCGATGAAGTAAACGATCACCACCGAGACCAGCAGCGCGACGGCCAGCGAAATGATCGCCGTCTCGATATCTGGCGAAGCCATGACGATACCCGCCACGATCGCGCCCGAGCCGAGCAGGCCGAGAATGCCGAAGCTAGGCACGAATACCTCGATTACGAGCAGTACGATTCCGATGATGAATAACATCACATCCTCCATTCCGGCAAAACCCGCGACGTAATGCCCGAAGAAATACAGCCCGAACGCCGCCGTTCCGAGCAAGCCCGGAAATCCGAAGCCGGGAATGAAAAATTCGATGGCGATGCCTGCAATGCCGATAATGAACAATAGCGTCATGACGATCGGCTGTATCAGGAATCGAGCCAGCTTCTCCGCGAACGTCGGCGAGACGTTCACGACCTCACGTCCTTCCAATCCGCTCTGTCGCAGAACGTCGTCCAGCGTGTCCGCCGTATATTCCGCATATCCAACTTTCACGGCTTCAGACGCCGTAAGCGTCAACACGTCGCCTTGCCGCTTGACTTTGCCGATCGCGTCAAGCGCAAGTTCAGCGTTCGGATCAACCATTGCCGCCGCAATCTCCGGCATTCGGCCGTTCAGCGCCGCGGCTTCGCGCATCTCCTCTCTCCACATGGAGACGACTTTAGGATTGTCGATCAATTTGCCTGACCCGTCGACCACGGCCGCCGCGCCGATCGTGCTTCCTGGCTGCATGACCAGCTCTTTGGCGTTCAGCGCGATATAGGTGCCGGCCGAGACGGCCTTTCCCTGCACGTATGCGATTGTCGGCACTTTGCTCGAACGCACGAGATGGCCGATCGCCTCCGCGCTGTCCACACGACCTCCGAACGTATTTAGCACCAGAATTACCCGCGCCGCTTGGGCGTCCTCCGCTTCTGCATAGGCTCGCTCCAAATACGACTGCAGCCCACTCTCTACCGACTGCTCGGCATGCACGACGAATACGGCGGAGCCTTCAGCATCTTGGCCATTGGCCGATGCCGTCATTATTAGGGCTGCAAGCAGCATCGCCGAAGCGATTAAGAAGACGCACGCCTGCCGGCAAGCACGCAGCGCCCGGTTTGCTGTCATAGCTCCCTCCCCCTCGCGATTGATGTGACCACTAATACGATAAGATGCCCGTAAGCGTTTCATTCCGAACAAGCCTCATACGAAAAAACACCCTCCCGCGAGGGAGAGTGTTTGGCGGTCAGCCTATGTTATTGCAGAAATTGCTGCACGAGCGAGTTTACTAGTTTACCGTCTGCAAGCCCTTTGACTTTCGGCATCAGGGCGGTCATGACTTTTCCCATTTCCGCTTTCGAAGAAGCACCGGTTTCCTGGATGGTCTGTTGAACGATCACTTTGATCTCTTCTTCGGTAAGCTGCTTGGGCAGGTATACACTAATAATTTCAATTTCTGCTGCGATGTCTTTCGCAAGATCGTCGCGGCCCGCTTTCTCAAATTCTTGGAGGGAATCTTTACGTTGTTTGACTTCACGACTTAGAATGTCAAGCACTTCGCTGTCTTCAAGAGGACGCTTCAGTTCGATTTCCTGATTCTTGATCGATGCGCGAAGCATCCGGATCGTCGTCAGTTTGAACTTCTCTTGAGCTCGCATGGCTTGTTTCATATCGTCGTTCAATCGTTCGCTAAGGTTCATTGTGGAAGGATCCTCCTAAAACTTTCTCTTGCGCGCAGCCTCGGACTTTTTCTTGCGCTTCACACTAGGCTTCTCATAATGCTTGCGTTTCTTCACCTCTGCCAATACGCCATCTTTAGCGATGGAACGTTTGAAGCGGCGCAGTGCAGCATCAATTGTCTCGTTTTTGCGAACTTTTGTTTCAGACACCAGTTTTCCCTCCCTCCGAAACAGACCGTCCAAGAAGAACATACACGGTTTATCAAACTACATTATAGGCTAAAACGAAAGCCGATGTCAACTTGGACTGTTCCAAGGTTCCGCAGGAGATGCTAAGAACCAAGAAGCGGACCCAAATTCCGACCGCCAACCAGGTGGAAATGCAGGTGATAAACGAGTTGTCCGCTGTCGGGATTGCAGTTGTTGATCAGCCTGTAACCGGACTCATCAACGCCTAATTCCTTGGCGATCTGCCGGGCTACTGCGAAAATTTCCGCCATTAACGCGTCATCCTCGCCCGACACGTCGTTCATCGTCGGAATGTGCTTCTTCGGAATGATCAGGACGTGGACCGGCGCCGCGGGTTGTATATCGTGAAACGCGAGGATGCGTTCGTTCTCGAATACTTTTTTGGAAGGAATGCTGCCTTCGACGATTTTGCAGAAAATACAATCCATCTCACTTGCCCCCTTGTTCGCTGGTTGCAGCGTTCTTGACCTATCTTTCTATGATAGCGAAAAAAAGGCGGCTCGTCCAATCAACGCCAAAAAAAACCGGCGACTAAGCGGTCCCCGGTCCCTTGCTCCGCCGAATTCGGCTTAATAATAAAACGGAAGCAGCGACAAGCCCAGCAGTGCCGCCAGCGGGAATACTTGGCGATAGAAACGGCGGCGAGGAAAGAATGGATACGGATAAAGCGGTGGAAAGCCGAAGCCCGGCAGAAACGCGCGCGGATCCATACCGCCGCCGTGGATGACCGCGATACACACTACTTCGTCGTCGATATGCTCGACGAAGCCATCGACGCAGAAACCGTCTTTCGTGTGGACGAGCACATAGCGGTGCATATGGCTTTTGCAAAAATGTTTCATTTCGTGCATTTCCATCGGCTTAGTAGGCGCGACCGGCGCCGGCGCCTGAACTGCCGGCGGCATGACTGGCGGCATGACTGGCGGCATGATCGGCGCTGTTGGAACCTTTGCAATCGGCGCTGTTGGAGCTTTGGTGATAGGCGCAGTAGGAGCTTTGGCAATCGGCATCGTCGGCATCTTGGTCATCGGCGCGGCAGGCGCTGCGGCTTCAGGCGAATTAACGGTGTTCTCCATTCTTGAACGAACCTCCCAGGGGATATCTTGGTGTGCTCGTGTTGCTCACTGCTGTATGATATTCGCCCGTGGGCAATCGGCTACTGGGTGCGCGCAAAATGGGCGGGCTGCTCAGCGAGGTAAGACGCATGCAGGAGCTGATGCGACAGCAAGTTTCCCGCCAAGCATAATGCAAATTATGTCAGGCGGGCTCGACCCTATTATTAAACTTCGTTCATCTCTATCGAAACGAAATGAGAAAATTCTCACGAAAATCTCATAAACGGCTCAGAATCGTTGGGAATCCTTGGTTTGTACGTTCTATGTCAAAATCATCCATTTTTCGAGGATGTTATACTAATGCCAACAAGACCAAAGATTAGCAGACGGAGGGACAACAAGAACGATGCATAACACTCGGCGGCTTCGCAAATACGCAGTAACCGGATTGTGCGCGGCAGCGGGCTTCGTGGCGATGGCCTTTTGCGCTCCCGGGCAAGGCCACGCGGCAACGACGGAATCCTTGGAACTAATCGACTTCGGCAAAGAATATATCGGAACTCCCTATAAAATCGGCGGCAGCAGCACGGCAAGCGCCTTCGACTGCTCTTCCTTCACCCAATTCGTATTTAAATCCGACGGCGTCAAACTTCCACGCACGTCGACCGCCCAAGCCAAGGTCGGCACTCAGGTCGACAAAGGCAGCCTCAGCGTTGGCGACCTTGTCTTCTTCAAGACGAACGGCAAGAGCATCAGTCACGTCGGCATCTATGCCGGCGACAACAAGATGCTGCACAGCTCCAGCAGCAAAGGGGTCGTGCTGACCAGCATGAACACGTCCTATTGGCAAAAATCGTACGTCACGGCTCGTCGCGTCAAGCTGTAGTTATACGCGAACGCAAACAGGGTATCCCTCTCCAAGCGAGGGATACCCTGTTTTTGTTTACTCGGCCAACGTGATTACGATGCGCTGCGAACCTGCCGCAGCGTTGACGAGCAGCCCTTGCTCGCCCGCGGCCGTCTGGCCGCCTTCCACGCCGGAAGCCTCGGCGATGCCGGCCAGCCGCACGTTCCAAGGCTTGCCCGCGCCTTCCGCCGTAACGACGATGCGGTTGCCGCTGCGCACGGCCTCGGCCGTGTAGAGCAGTTCGCCGCCAAGCGTATAGACCGGCGCTTTCGCGCTGACGCCTTCCGCGAGCTCGAACAGCTCGAACGTGATACCGTCCGCATAATCGTAATCCGGCTTCTGATCGTTCGCGCCGACGGCCAATAGCGTGTTCGGCGCGACGAGCAGCGGCAGCGTCATGTAGCCGTGCTCCTCCGTGTGCCACTTGCCGCCTTCGACCGTCTCGCCGGTCAGATAGTTCGTCCAGCGGCCTTCCGGCACGTAGTATTGCACGCGTCCGTCCGGACGGAAGATCGGCGCAACCAGTAGGCGATCGCCAAGCATGTACTGGAGATCAAGCGCATGCGTCGAAGGATCTTCCGGGAACTCGAGCACCATCGCGCGCATCATCGGCAAACCTTGCGTCGACGCTTCCACGGCCGCGCCGAACAGATACGGCATCAGCGCGCTCTTCAGCTTCGTAAAGCGGCGCAGTACGTCGACCGCTTCCTCATCGAACAGCCATGGCACCCGGTACGACTCGTTGCCGTGCAAGCGGCTGTGCGAGGACAGCAGGCCGAAGGCTACCCAGCGCTTATAAATATCCGGGGATGCCGTGCTTTCGAAGCCGCTTATATCATGGCTCCAGAAGCCGAAGCCGGACAAGCCGAGCGACAAGCCGCCGCGAATTGTCTCCGCCATGGACGCGTACGTCGCCGAGCAATCGCCGCCCCAATGAACAGGGAACTGCTGGCCGCCGGCGGTGGCCGAACGGGCGAACAGCATCGCTTCGTTCTTGCCGAGCTTCTCTTCCAACACTTCGAATACAGCTTTGTTATAGAGCTGTGTATAGTAGTTGTGCATTTTGACCGGATCGGAGCCGTCGTAATATACGACATCTGTCGGAATCCGCTCGCCGAAATCCGTCTTGAAGCAGTCTACGCCCATGTCCACTAGACGACGCAGATGATCCTTATACCATTCGACCGCAGCCGGGTTCGTGAAATCGACCAGACCCATGCCGGCTTGCCACATGTCCCACTGCCATACGTCGCCGGACGGTGTTTTGAGCAGGAAACCTTTCTCCATGCCTTCAGCGAACAGAGGCGACTTCTGCGCGATATAGGAGTTGATCCAGACGCAGATCTTCAATCCCCGGTCTTTCAGGCGCGTCAGCATCTGCACCGGCTCCGGGAATACCGACGGATCCCATTCGAAGTCGCACCATTGGTACTCTTTCATCCAGAAACAGTCGAAGTGGAACACATGCAGCGGCAGGTCGCGGTCCGCCATCCCTTGGATGAAGCTGTTCACCGTCTCCTCATCGTAATCGGTCGTGAACGAGGTTGTCAGCCACAAGCCGAACGACCATGCAGGCGGCAGCGCAGGCTTGCCGGTCAGCGCCGTGTAGTTGCTCAGCACGTCCTTCAGCGTCTCGCCGCCGATGACGAAATACTCGAGCGACTCGCCCGGCACGCTGAACTGCACTTTGGAGACGTTCTCCGAGGCGATCTCGAACGAGACGCGCTCCGGATGATTGACGAAAATGCCGTAACCTTCGCTCGACAGATAGAACGGGACGTTCTTATACGCCTGCTCGCTGGACGTGCCGCCGTCTTCGTTCCAGATATCGACCACTTGCCCGTTCTTCACGAATGGCGTGAATCGCTCGCCGAGACCGTAGATTCGCTCGCTCACGCCGAGATCCAGCTGTTCCCGGAAGAACGCTTGCTTCTCTTTCGTTTGAATATAAGCCGTGCGCTTCTGGCTCGAAGCGGTCGCATACTTCCCGTAGTTGGTGAACGACATGTTCCAAGGGCCCTGCTTGCTAAGCTTCAAGCTTAAGCCGCCGCTCGTGAGCGTCAGCGCCTCGGCGTCGCTTGCGATATCCGGCGCGAATCCTGCTTCGGGGAACAGCTCGAAGTTCGGCCCTGCTGCCTTCGCGCCTGCATGATGGGTCCAGCGAACGCGGATGACATCCTTGCGCGGCGCGCTGAGCTCGACCGTAAGCAGCGGCGCGTTGAGCGTGTCGCCTTTGATTTGCACATTCCGGCAAGCCGCGTGAACCGTGACGCTATCCGCCGTCTCGCGGATATCCCGGACTTCGATCGGGTGATGCATCGTCGTGCCTTCTTTGACCATCCAATAACCGTCGGTAAATTTCATGTCGTATCCCTCCGCGTATTGTTTATATTATAATCATATTGACTTCGGTAAGCGTTATCTTTAAAGATTTTGCTTATTTATATCAGGATTTTGACATTCTAGGAAGGAACGGAGACTGCAATGGACAGAGCAACGCTGAAGGAATCCAGAATACACGGCCACGCGCTATACCCGCTCAGCATCTATCCGATCGAATGTCCGCCCGATCAGCCGCTGCTGGATTTGCACTGGCATGACGAGCTGGAACTGCTCATGGTCACAAGCGGAAAAGCGGTATTCCGCGTGGACGTCACCGATTACGAGGTGCATGCAGGAGAAGCAATCTTCGTATCTTCGGGCGACTTGCACTCCGGGTATGTGGCAGGTGCTGAGGCATGTGCCTTCATCGCGATCGTGTTTCACCCCGACCTGCTTGGCGGCGGCACGATTGACCTCACGCAAGAGCGGTATATTCAGCCGATCGTACACAAGAAATGGTCTGTCCCCGTCCACCTGAAGCGCGACGAACCGCTTGCCGCAGACGTGCTGGACATGATGGGGCAGCTGATCGAGCTGAATACCGCGCGTCCACCCGTATTCGAACTGACTACCCGAGGATTGCTGCTTATGATGATGGCCAAACTTTACCGGCTGGGGTCGCCTGCCACAGACGAGGGTAATCGTCCGCAAACGGACGATTACCGCATCGAACGGCTTAAGACGGTGCTCCAGTATATCCATGATCGTTACGCCGAACCGGTCAAGCTGGCCGATCTTGCCGCGCAGGTCGCCATGAGCGAGGCGTACTTCTGCCGGTTCTTCAAGTCCATCACGGCGAAGAGCCCGCTCGAATACGTGAATCAGTACCGAATTCGACAAGCCGCCGTCTTGCTGGCGGAGACCGACAAGAAAACAATGGAAGTCGCCCTCGATGTAGGGTTCAACAACTTGAGTTATTTTATCGGCGTGTTCAAGCAGCATTACGGCATGACGCCCGTAGCGTACCGCAAACGCCGTCAAGAAAGGGGACTTGCGGTACCGGATTAAAAAAACGACCCGCATCTGGCCCGCTTGTATCAAGCGGCCCTGATGCGGGTCGTTCATGTTCCTAGGCTCGTTAAGGGTTAAGGCTGCAGCTCGAGACTTGCCGGCTCATTCATGATCGCGCTTAGCGATGCTGCAATATCGATCCATCGCTTGTCCGCTTGGGCGGTCAACGCTTCGTCGCGTTTGGGAACTTCGCCGTCGTAGATCAGTTCGGAAGCGGTCTGTTTCAGCTTGGCGTATATGCCGCCGAGCTGCTCCAGGTACTCCTTCTCGCCAGCCGTCAGCTCTCCTTCGTGATTGCCGACCTGCTCGAGCGCTTGCTCCACGCTCGCGAGAAAATCCTTCGGCGTACGCACTCCGGTTGCAAGCGGCTTGCCATTGGAAACCTCTGCCTCGGTGAAGAAATATTCGACTTCCGGACGATCGTCGAACGCGTCGGCCAAGCGGCTCTTCGTCTGCAGACGGCTTGCGATATCTGCATTACTCGTCAGCAGTTCGATCGTATGCAGCACGTCCGCGATATGCTGCTTCGTTTGGTAGCCCGCGTTGATAATCGCCTCGCCTCGCTCCGCGCGCTCGTCTTGCGCATGAACGATCGTCTTCGTGTACAGAATGACGTTGCCCGTCAAGCTAACGACAAGCAGAAGGAGCAGAACCGGAACGAAATAGGAACGTTTCGGGGAATTGCGTTCGGCCACGATGAATACCTCCACAGTCTCATGGCCGCCGCGGCAAGCTTCTTGACCTCCCGCGACGGCCGTTCTCCTGTTTACGTTACCTTGTTCGCCCTCAAGTTGCAACGGGAAGGCTGTGAACAATCGGTTACATCGTCTCCAAGGCTACCGAGCTGCCGCGACCGGAAGGCTCCGCAGCCGTGACGATCAGCCTTCTCGGCAGCCGTGCGCGCAGCTCCGGCACGTGGGAAATCACACCGACCGACAACCTGTCGTTATGCAGCTTCTCAAGCGCCGTAATGACCGTATCGAGCAGCTCGGGGTCAAGCGTGCCGAATCCTTCGTCCAAGAAGAAGAATTGAAGCGGGTATTTGCCCCGCAGCTGAATTTGCCCGGACAACGCGAGCGCGAGCGCCAAGGACGCAAGGAAGGTCTCGCCGCCAGAGAGTGTCGACACTGGTCTGCGGATACCGCCGTTGGCATCGTCGCGAATGACGAATCCCCCGCCGGAATCCACCTCAAGCGCGTAGCGCCGCTTCGTCAAATAACCAAGCCGCTCGGATGCCGCTCGGCATACTTGAACGAGCTGCTCTTCCGCGACATATTCGACGAAGGCGTTGCCGCGGAAGACGGATTGCAGCGACTTCAGCCGGACGCAGAGCGCCTCCATGGCCGCCCGCTTCTCTTCCAGCTTCAGCCAACGCTCCTGCTTCTGCCGCAGATCTTCAAGGTCGCGTTCCGCCTTAGCCAGCTCCGCCAAAGCCGTCTCGCCCACGCCGCGCGCCGCCTGCAATTCGATCACGCACGCTTCCCATTCCTCGTCCGAGACGGAGCGGCCATCCAGCTGGCTGCTCAGCAGCGAGATTTGGGCCGCAAGCTCTTTCTCCGCCTCGCGGTACTCGGCGATTTGGGCAGCCATCCGCTCCTGCTGGCCCAGCAAGGATCGAAGATGACGAGTCTCGTCCGAGTTATCGAACGGCGAACGCTCTAGCGCGTCTTGCCAAGCGAGACGGCACTCTTCCGCGCGCTGCTTGAGGGATTTCTCCGACTCCGACGCGGCGATGCGCTGTTCGGCCTCCTCTCGAAGCAGCTCCTGCCCGCGTTCGTTTGCGGTCTTAGCAGCTTTGAGGTGCGCGCGGATCTCGTTCAGCTCGCGTTCGGCTGCAGCCGTCAGCACCGAGACGGCCTCTCCGCCCGTGCAAGCCAGCAGCTGTTCGCTGCGCTGCGCCAGCTGGTCACGCAGCCCGTCCAACTTCGCTTCCAATTGCGCGGCTGCCAGAAGCGTCTCTTGTTCGGCGCGACGATGCGCTTCTCTGGCCGCCGTCTTCTCCTCGATGAAGCCGACGCTCTTCTCTAGCTTCGCGCGGATATCTTCAGCCGCTTGCTCGCGTTCGTCGAAGACGCCTAGTTCGCGACGAGCCGCTGCCGCGTCCAGCTCCCAGCCGAAGTGGGACAACCATTCCGCACGCTCGCGTTCATAAGCGGCAGATAATTCGGCATCCTTGGCGCTCAGCTTCGCTTCGACCGACGTCAGCGCCGTTAGTTCGCTCGCCGCCGCCTCGCGTGCCTTATCCGCATTCGACAGCGCGATGCGCATCGCCTCGCTGCCATGCTCGGCCGTCGCATAAGCCAGATCGAGCGCCGATATCCGCTCTGCGGATGCCGCCAATTCGGCGAGCGTCGTCTCTGCCGTCCATTCAACGGCCTGAAGTGCTGCCGCCGCTTCACTCATTCCCGCAAACAGCGGTTCGACACCCGAGGCCGACGCCGCGGATCGGCCGGATGGAATCGATTCCCGTAGACGCTCGTAGACGCGCTCAACCCTGGCAAGCCCGCCAGAAGCCTTCATCGCAAGCGTCTGGCATTGCTTAGCCGCTTGCTCCCACGCGGCAAGCTCGGCTTCCGCGCTGGCAGCTTGCCTGCCAGCCGCAGCCCCTTCATGCTTGGCCGGGTGCGCGCAGGAACCGCAGACCGGACACGCTTCTCCCTCGCGCAGCCCATGCGCCAGCTGTGCGGCCAACTCGCTCCGCTGCTGCCGCCAATATGCGGCACGCGCAGCCTCCGTGCATTCTGGCAACCGGTCGCTTAGCATCTGGAGGCTATCCGAGATCTTCTTGTATCCAGAGACTACTGGTTCCAGAGTGTGAAGAACTTCGACGATCGCATCTGCGCTCGCCTTTACCTGCGATTCCGCTCGTCCGAGCGCTTCGCGTGCGAGACGAACAGCTTCGGCTCCCTTCTTCGCTTCGGTAGACGCCGCTTCCAGCTGTGCTCGGGCGCTCTCGGCCTGAACGAGCCGCTTCTGCATATCGGCACGCCGCTCGCGCTCCTCCTTGTTAAGCTCGGCCGTCTTAAGCTCCGTCTTCAATTCATTCTGCCGGTTGACCGCGCGCACGAGCAGTTCCTCCGCTTTGGCCGCCTGATCAGCGCTATCTTGCCGCTGTCTTCGGATCTCTCCCAATTGCCGCTGACCGTTCTCGAATTCGCTTTTGATCACGGCGGCTTCCGTTTCGGTCTTGCGGGCGGCAGCCAGCTCGGCTAGGCGATGAGCCAGCCGCGGTTCTGCTTCTGCCGACGCCGTTTCCGCTTCCGCTGCCATCTTGGCTGCCTCCGCGGCAGCCAGCTGGCACTGCCGGTAGTTCGCTTCGGCCGCCGCCAACCGCGCAGTCGATGCGGCGTGCGCCGCCTCGGCCGACTCCATTGCGTCCAGGACCGGCAGCAGCCGCTCCGCCGCGCTCAGACGCGCAAGTTCTTTCTCCCACGCTGCCACTTGCGGCGCTTGGATAAGCAGGTTGGACTGCAGCTGCTCCTTGGCCCGCAACTCCTCCTGCCTTTCGCGAACGTGAAGCTGCTCTGCATGACGCCGCTCCGCTTCCGTCAATGCCGCGCGGGCGTGCGCCGAAGAGGCGGACGCTTGCAGGTGGCGGGCCTCAGCCGCCTTGATAGCCGCTTCGGAAGCATCGCCGAGGCCGAGCTGCTCCGCAGCCGCTTCGTTCAGTGCCGCTTCCGCCGTCTTCATGCGTTGATTCAGCTTGAGCGCCAGCCCGTCGCCGAAGCGTTCGAGCCGAAACAGCCGCTGCAGCATCTGGCGACGATCCTTGCCCGTCAGCGACAAGAACTCAGCGAATTTGCCCTGCGGCAGGACGACCGCGCGGGTGAAATCCTGCATGCTAAGGCCGATCCGCGACTCGACCATCCGGGTCACGTCCGCCAATTTATCCGCATGCACGATCTCGCCTTCCTCCGTGATCTCGACGAACCGGCTCAGCGTGTTGCTAACCGAGACGTCCCCACCGCGCTTGAACTGCCGTTCGACCCGGTAGCGGCGCAGCTCGCCGCCGCCGGACAGCTCGAAGGTGAACGCCACGGACAGCTGCTTCTCCGCCTGGTTCATAATGCCCTGCGTGCCGTTCGCCGCGCGCTCGACCTTGCCGTACAAGGCCAGCGTCATCGCGTCGAGGATGCTTGACTTGCCGCTGCCGGTCGAGCCGAATATGCCGAACACGCCTGCTTCGCACAGCCTTGCGAAATCGACCTCCTGCATCTCGCGGTAACTCTGTAGACCGCTTAAACGAAGCAAAATCGGTTTCATTCCGCATCGCCTCCTTCCGCGCCTTCGCGGCCGATATCCGCCTCGTCTTCGGCGATCAGCTCAAGAAACAGCTGTACCGTATCCGCGTCCGGTTCGGCCCCGCCGGTCTGCTTCGCGAAGAAGCGCCGGAACAACTCCTCAGCCGGCAGCTGTTCGCGCGACCTGGCATCCGCTTCGGCCGCCGCCGCTGTCTCCGGATAGACGGGACGGATATGCACAAGACCCTCGTGCTGCTTGCGCAGCTGCTGAATGTGGGAGATTGTCATCGACTCCGTCATCCAGATGTCCAAATCGACCCACGCGCGGGCATCCCTTCCTTCTTCAAGCCAGCGGTACACTTCATCCAATCCGCCTCGAGCCGTCCACTTCACGAGCGGCCTGCCGCAGCTGAGCAATATTTCGCGCGGCTCGATAACGATCCCGGGCGCCGCGTCGAACACCGTAACCGACTTGGCCTGTCCCGCTTCCGAGAAGCTGTACGCGAGCGGTGAACCGCTGTAACGCATGCGCGGGTCGCCCGCGGTCTGCTGCGGGCGGTGGAGATGGCCGAGCGCCACGTATTGTGCACCAACCCGCAGCGCGCTCGGATCGACCGTGTACGCGCCGCCGACCTGGATCGGACGCTCAGAGTCCGTCTCCAGCCCGCCAAGCACATAGATGTGGCTCATGGCGAGATTGACCGTATCCGGCCTGTAATGTCCGGCCAGACGCGTCATTAATCGCCCGACGCGCTCGGAATAAGCGCTTCTGAGCGCCGCTTCATCGGTCTCTTCGCTCAGCAGCTCGCGCAAGCGCGACTCCGACGGGTACGGCAGCGCCGCAATGACGGCCCGCTCGCCTGTGCGGCTAATATCCGCGATAATCGGCTCGCCCGTCGGCAGTCCAACCAGTCGAATGCCGCTCTTGGCTGCGAGCGGCGATGACGCGGCGACGCGTTCCGGATGGTCGTGATTACCCGCGATAACCGCCACCGTCCGCTTCCCGCCATCAGCCAGACGGGACAGCGCCTCGTAGAATAACTGCTCCGCCGCAGCCGGCGGGTTCACCGAATCGTACACGTCGCCTGCGATCATGACGAGGTCGATCGCCTCGTCCCGTACGATGCCGACGAGCTCGTCCACGAACTCTTCCTGCTCCTCCATGCGGCTGCGCCCTTCGAGCGATCGCCCGAAGTGCCAGTCCGCCGTATGCAATATTCGCACCGTTTCCCCTCCGTCCAGGCAGACCGCGCGTCCCATTCGGGCGGCCCGCCGACTTTAAAACAATTGAACGGCTCTTCCGCCGTTTAAGAAAAATAGATAGCAGGCGTCAACCGGCCGTCCCAAAATCGTGCCGATCGCTTCGGCGTACAGTCGCATCTGGAAGCGATGCTTCTCTGCAGCTTCGGCATAGCGCTCCCCGACGACCCGGTCCGTCTTGTAATCCAGCAGCACAAGCTCGTCTCCGTCTTCGAACAGACAATCGATGACGCCTTGAATCATGATCGGCTCGTCTCCCGCGCCTTCCGCGGCATCCGGGTATACCCGGGAAGCGGCGAACGCGCAGCTGAACGGCGTCTCGCGCTTCACCCAGTTGGCTCGAAGCAGCCGCTCGCCGACCGGTTCCCTGTAGAAGGCCGCGACGGCCGCCGCATCGACGGCTTCCGCCTGCTTCGCCGTCAGCATTTGACGGTCGATTAGCGAATGCAGCACAGCGCGCACGCGCTCTTCGTCCAGCGTTCCTTCCAGCGGCATATGCTGCATGACAAGGTGATGGACCGTTCCGCGCTCGGCAGCCGTAAGCGACACCTCTTCCATGAACTTCGGCCGGCGCAGCCGGAAGGTGAAATCTCGATTCTCCCCCGGTACTGCAAGCGACTCCTCGTCGTGGTCGGCTCCTTCGGTTGCCGTTTCGAAATCGTCTCCGAACGACCATTCCACTTGCATGGCCTGCGATGCCGAAGTCTCGACGCCACGCGCCTCGTCGCCTGTGTTCGGAATGCTCGGACCGATCTCCTCTACATACGAAGCCGTATCCGAACCAAGGCCTTCCGGAACCGATTGGTCCGCAAGCGACGGCAGCAGGACCGATTCCTCGTCCGCGGCCGAATCGACGTGCAGCCGCTTCATCTCGGTGACCGAGGTCTTCGCCGCCATGAGCGTGGCGCCGCGATAGGGATAACCCCATTCCAGCCTGCGCTCAATCTCGACCTGGTCCCCGCTCGTCTCCTGCACAGGGATGAGTTCTCGTATCGCCTGAAGACGCGCTTCGAATGCGCGGATGGCTTCTTCGTCCGGTTCGGCGGCAGCCGCCGCCTCGAAGCCGAGCAAGGAAGCCGGCACGACGCCGCTTCTCCAGCTGGCGAACGATTCGCTCGCTCGCCGAACGTTGCCATTAACGGCTGCAATTCCGCTATCTGTCTCTATCTCCGCGTTGGCGGCAGACGCATTGTCGGCAGCCACAGAAGAGGCGCCGCGGCCATCCGCCTTATCACGGCTTCGGTCATCAACCGCATTCCCAAGCACGTCCATGACGGCCTCTTCTACAGTAAGCCTAGCCGGATCGATTACGGATTCTCCGCCTCCGAGCAGATCGGCGCCGTCATAGAGATCGACCTGTACGCCGCTTCGCATCGCGAGCGGTCCAAGCCAGTCGATGAACCGTTTCGCCTGCGCCAGCATGTAGTCCGGCAAGCTGCCGTCGTCCGCCGTGGCGCTCTGCCAGCGTTCCAGCGTCTTCGCCGCGTCGGCGACAGTCCCTACCAGGAACATTTTCTCTTTGGGCCGCGTAAGCGCCACATACAGAATCCGCATCTCTTCAGCGAGCGTCTCCTTGCGAATCTGCTCGCGAATGGACAAATACGGCAGCGTCGGATACGTCACGCGCAGATCGGTGTCCACGAACTTCGGTCCGAAGCCAAGCTGCTTGTGCATCAGGAACGAGGCATTCAAATCCTGCCGATTGAACGTCTTGCCCAGTCCCGCCACGAAGACGACAGGGAATTCGAGCCCTTTGCTCTTATGAATGGACATGATACGCACGACGTCTTCCTGCTCGCCGAGCGCGCGGGCAGTACCCAGATCGCCGCCGTTCTCCCGCATCCGATCCACGAAGCGCAGGAACCGGAACAGGCCGCGGAACGAAGTCGCCTCGTATTGGCGCGCCCGATCGTACAACGCCCGCAGATTGGCTTGACGCTGCAGCCCGCCTGGCATGCCGCCGACCATATCGTAATAACCGCTCTCGCGGTAAATGCGCCACAGCAGCTCCGCAAGCGCTCCTGCTCTCGCTTCTTCCCGCCACCGCTCCAGGCTGACGAGAAACTCGGTCAGCTTGGAACGCGTAGCCTCCGGCAAAGATTTCCCAGCCTCCGCGACTCGGACCGCGTCATAGAACGATCCGCCATGTCCAGCCGCGATCCGGATCAGCGCCAACTCTTCCGCCGTTAGACCGGCAAGCGGAGACCTTAGCGCGCCCGCAAGGGAAATATCCTGGTACGGGTTGTCGATAACGCGCAGCAGCGAAAGCATCGTCTCCACTTCGGTCGCCTCGAAGTACCCGCTGCCCAGTTCCGCGTAAGCAGGGATACCGCGCAGCTGCAGCTCCTCGATGAGTACCGGCGCCCACTGCTTATCCGCGCGGAGCAAAATGACAATGTCCCGCCAAGCGAGCGGGCGCTTGCCTCCCTTGCGGCCGTCGAACGGCATGAATGGTCTAACCGATTCATCCCCGTCCTGGCCTTGACCACGCAATCGCAATATTTGCTCTGCAATATATCTCGCTTCCAGCTGTACAACCTGCAAGTCCTCGGCCGGTTCGGCACCGCCGTCGCGCTCGGCATCCGCCTCTGCGCCATCTTCGGCATCGCCGCGCTCCGTCTCATCGCCCGTTCCCGCTCCCCGATCAAGCAGCGCGAATTCGATGGCGTAGCGCTCCGGAGGGCCTCCATCGGAAGCTGGCGGGTACGACGCCCCGCAGACGAGCTCGGCGCGGGTGTCGTAATCCATCTCCGCGACGCTCTCTTGCATAATCGCGCGAAATACGCCGTTGACACCGTCGACGACTTCCTGGCGGCTGCGGAAGTTCCGGGCTAGATCGATGCGCAGCCCGATCTCGGCTGCCTGTGTCGCCCCTTCCTCGGATTGCGCATGCGCAATCGCCGAATCGGCCGCGTATGACGAACGAGCGCCGGCAGCGTCGAAATCGTTCACACCCGAATCAAGAGCCTCAATCTTCGCAACCGGCAGTTCGGCGGCAGCATCTCCCGTCCCGTACGCCCTATACTTGCGCAGGAACAAATTCGGCTCCGCCAAGCGGAACCGGTAGATGCTCTGCTTCACGTCGCCGACCATGAATCGGTTGCCCGCTCCCGGCTGCGCGATCAGCTCCACGATTGCTTCCTGGACCATGTTCGTATCCTGATATTCGTCGAGCAAAATCTCATCGAACTGCCGCCTGTACTCCAATGCCGCCGATGATGGAACCGTCGCACTCGGCGTGGAAGCGGGGTCGCGCAGGATGCGCAGGCAGTAATGTTCCATATCCCCGAAATCAATCAGCCCGCGCTCCCGCTTGGCCGCTTCGAACCGCGCGCCAAAGGAGATAACAAGCTCGGCCAGCGCCCGCATGAACGGAGCGAGCTCCAGCAGCTCCTCGGCGAACGCTTCCGGCGTGCGTCCGAACAGCTTCTCTTTCAGCTCGCCCACGATCGTCTTGGCGTTCTCCCGAAGCTCTTTCGCCCGCTCCTGGATCGACTTGTCCACGTCGTCGCCGCGCTGGCTCTTAAGCTTGCCGAAGGTTGCGGATGCAAATGCTTCGTGCCAGGTCTCCCACGGTTTACCTGCTACGCTCGCCAACAATCCGCGGACCAGCATCATATCCTCATCGAACGTGGCCGCATAAGCATCGGGACCACCCGGCTGCCTTGCCGCATTAAGCGCCTGATTCAGCTGGGCAAGCGCACCTTCCAGTTCCAGCGTCACGACGCCGCGCAGCCCTTCCACCCAGTGCGAAGCGCCGAGCGCCGCCGCGTCCGCGACCTCGAATGACGCGGCCGTATCCCGCAGCCAAGCTTCCGGCCACGGATTGCTCTGCGCGAAATGATACAGCTTCATAACCAAGCCATACACCGGCTCGTCGCCCCGTTCGCCGCCGAATCGGTCGACTAGCGATGCGAACGCGAACCCTTCGGGCTCGCCCGCTTCCGCGGCTTCATAGCGCTCTTCGAATAACGCGTCAAGCACGTCGATCCGCAGCAGCTCGGCTTCGGTCTCGTTCGCGATGCGAAAGCCAGGGTCAAGTCCGATCAAGGAGTAGTACCGGCGAATGACATCCAGACAGAACGAGTGAAGCGTCGTAATCGACGCGCGTCCCATCAGAGCCAGCTGACGCCGCAAATGCTCGGACTCCGGATTGCGGGCCAGCTCCTTCTCCAGCGCGATCCGGATGCGCTCCTTCATCTCCGCGGCCGCCGCCTTCGTGAAGGTCGCTACGAGCAAACGATCCACGTCGGTATCGGCCGAAATTTTGCGAATGATCCGCTCGACCAGCACGGCGGTCTTGCCCGACCCCGCCGCCGCCGCGACGAGAATGTTGCGCCCGCCGGAGACGATGGCTTTCCACTGGTCGTCGGTCCATGTGCTGCCCACCGGTTTTGCGGTCAAATCCATACCGCCGCTCATGGCGTTCCCTCCTCGTAATTAGCCCTGCTGTCCGTACCGTTCCGGTTCGTGTCCGTGCTCTCGCCAGTCCTTGCCGCCCAGTCATTCGAACCCGTCTCTTCGGCGCCCGCCGCCAGCATGTCCCATACCTCGTCCTTCTTCGGCTTGGCCAGCTTCGCGAACGCGTTGCCCTCGATAAGCGGATCGAATTGACATACCGGCTTATATGCGCAAAATTGGCAAGGCGTCCGCGGTCCGAGCCTATAAGGCGCAATCGAAATGTCGCCTTCCACGATCCGGTCGCCGATACGCTTCAAGGTCGACCGAACGGAACGCCGCAGCGTGCCCCATTGCTCGTCCGATGCGACGGACGAGCTGCTGTAGAAGCCGCCGTCTTTCTTAAGCGCGATCGGCAATATGTCCGAATATCCGGTCGTTAAGCTGCCGTCCATCTTCCGAACGGTATCCTCATCGGCAAGAATGAGCCCCTTCAACTTGAACCGCTTCAGAATGTCCGCGCGCGCCCGCTCCGGCGATATCGTATTGCTTGAGGCGAGCATCGGGTTGTGCACATGGAAATAGAGCGCGCCCGCCGCTCTCGCCGGCTGTCCAAGCCAATCCTCCGAAGAGGAGACAAGCACATCCAGATAAGTGAGCATCTGAAGCGCGAGCCCGTAGGCGACTTCCTCCAGACGCAGCTGCTTGGCGCTCGATTTGTAATCGATGACCCGCAGCAGCAGCCCGCCTTCCGCTTCCGCCGCGTCCACACGGTCGATTCGCCCGACCATCTCCAGCGTTCGATCGCGAATCAGCGGAATACGCAGCGATGGCAGCGGACCGTCCCCGCCGAAGCCGATCTCAAGCCCTACGGGTTTGAAATCCGCACGCCGGGCATGCTCGCCCAGAATGACGGCCGCCTGCGCGATGATTTCCTTGAGCTTCCGCGCGACGTATTGGTGTCTCCGGCTGCTGAACAGAATCTGCGACTGAAGCCGCTGCGCCAGCTCGTCGACGACGCCGGCAGCCGCGGCGCGAATCTCGCTCGCGTCCAATTCGCCGAACCGATCGCCCAGCGTCTCGGTCAGCTTGCTTAGGGCGGCATGGAACAGCTGCCCGATATCAGGTGCCGCCAGCTTGAAGATATCGCGCTCCCGCAGCCGCAGGCCGTGGATGACGAAATGCTGGAAAGGGCATGCTACGAAACGTTCCATCCGCGACACGCTGCCGCGGAGCACTTCGCCGTACAGCAGGTCGGCTGTTTCCCGCGTGAGGAACGCCGCTTCGTTGGCATAATCCAGTGAATCGACGAGTCGCTTGAGACGGCTCTCCCATTGCGGACGGACGGCAAACCAATCGAACGCGTGCCACCAAGTCGGCGCGATGGCCGTTCCCTGCTTCCATGACCGAAGCTGTGCGGTCAAGTATGACAACGTCCGCTGCGGGTGCGCGATATAAGAAAGCTGCTCTTCTTCCGGCATTCCCGGGGTAGGCTCGATGGCGAGTTGACGCTCTTCGATGCCCGGGAACATGCTCTTCACGTGTCGGATCACTTCCGACGCGTGAAGACTCTTCCCCTCCTCGTCCGCGAGCGGATAGCTAATCCACAAATGACGGCTAGGCGTCGACAGCGCGTTGTAAATGAGAAAGCGTTCGTCGAGCAGCCTCCTGCGGACGCCTGGCGCCATGGCGATCCCGCCGAGCTCCAGCGTCTCGCGTTCCTGCTCCGTTAGGACGCCGTCTTCCTGCATCCGCTGCGGCATGACGCCGTCGTTCGCCCCGAGCAAGTAACAGACTTTGACTTTGCCCGAGCGCGTCCGGTCCATGCTGCCGACGAGCACTTGGTCCAGCGAAGGCGGCACGGCTGCCAGCTTCAAGCTCTCAAGCCCTGTATCGACCATGCCTGCGAATAGCTCGAACGGCAGCTTCTCGGCTCCGGTCATCTCCGCCAGCTGATCCAGCAGGCCGATCACGCCGTCCCATAGCTGTCGATGCTCGCGCGACCGCTGCGTGTCGCCTATCATCGCCGCTTCGCGGCTCCACTTCTCCAGCCGGTCCGGTGCGCCGATGTCCGACAACAGCTTGTATAAAGCAACGCACATACCGCGAACGTCCGGCGCTTTCTTGAGCCGCTTCGTGAACCGAAGGAGCGGCTCGACGACCGCTTCGCGCGCAGCCAATATCGCCCGGAAAAGGCGCATATCCCGCTCTCCGGCCTGCACCGGGTCGCCGTCGAGCGTATCCCGCACGAGCGGCTTCCACTTCTCCGCGTTCAACCACCGGTTGCCGTCAATGCCTGCCGCAAGCGCGTAGTTCTCGAGCAGGTCGAACGTCTCGCGGGTCAGCTTGCTGGCCGATTCCTCATCCGGCATAAGCAGCTCGGTCTTGATGCAGCGGAATACCGCTTCGTAGCGCCAGCCGCGAACCGCGATCTCGAGCGCCGAGCGGATAAACTCGGACAGCGGATGATGAAGCGCCGCTTCCTTCTGGTCCATGAAGACAGGGATGTCGTAATCGTCGAAGACGGCCTTCAAGTATTCCGCATAGTCCGGCGCATTACGCACCATGACCGCGAAATCGTAGTAGCGCAGCCCTTCAACGCGCACCCGCTCCGTAATATCTCGCGCTACCGCCTCGACTTCGGCCCGGCGGTTGGCGGCGGCGTGAAGCGACACGCTGCCGTCGTAATGCTCGCCTGGCGCAAGCCGCATCTGCCGGCGGTCAGCATAATGGCGCTCCGTATGCGCCAGCATCGGACGGCCGCGGAACCGATATGGCGGCTCATCCGGCAGCAGCACGGGCTCCGACACCTCAATGCCGGCATTCTCCGCGATCTCCCGCAGCTTCAAATACGTCTCCGCCGTCGGACGGAACAGCTCGAGCTCGTGCGGCGCTTCACCATTCCCGTAAATCCGATCGAGACATAACGTTATCGTGACGTTCGCGCCATAGCGTAGGATCGCGCCAAGCGCTTCGTACTCCTTCGGCGTAAAACCGTGGAAGCCGTCGATCCAGAACTGCGCTTCCTTCATGGATGGCGAGTCCGGGAATCCCCGCACGAGCCAATCCAGATAAGCTTCCGAATCGACATACAACCCCGCGAGCTCTTGCTCCAACTGCACGCCAACGAGCTGGAGATCGTGGAGCTTCCGGCTCAGCAGCGCGCTTTGCGGTCCCGCCAGTCCATCGTCCGCGAATTGACGCAGCCGGTCCTCGTCAACGCCGTACCGTTTCCATTCGGTCAACAGCTCGCCCAGCCGTTCGATAAAGCCATGCTGACTCTCGCTCCCTTGATAGAGCAGCAGGTCGTTCCGCAGCCGGTTCACGATCTTGTATAAAAGCATGTTCTTACCGCTCTCGCTGATTGGCACGAGCGCCGTGCCGCCCGTCTCCTGCATGACGCGGAACGACAGCCGTCTGAAGCTGAGCGCTTGCGCGCGAATCGTCCCTGCGACGCCCTCGCCTAGGAGCGCATACTCCGTCTGGAACGTCGCCTGCTCCGGCACGAGCATGATCAACGGAGCACCGTCAGGACGCTCTTGAATGCGCTCCCTGATCTCCCTCAGGCACAAATGGGTCTTGCCCGTGCCTGCCCGTCCGGTCACAAATCGTAGCGTCATACCCTCACCCCGTCCTTATTAGCTGGCCTGACCGCAAGCCGGCCGATTCTATTCGATTGTTCTATTCTATCACAGGGAGTCTTTCATTTCACGCCGAAAAACAAACAAACGTTCGTGTTTATACCCGGTAAATCGTTGCAGGAATGGACGATCGGTGCAAAGAACGGTTATAGCCGTTTTTTCGCTTGCGAGCCTTTTGGAAATATGAGTTAATAAAGATGTCGGGCCCGACGAATACCGCGCGAAAGGAGCTGATTGCATTGAAAAGCGCTGAGGTGATTTTCGCTTAATTGCGAAAATCGTTCCGGAGGAGGCGGCTAATCCCCGTCTCCTTCCATATACCGATACCCGATAATGACAAGGACGGACGCGTACAGCGCCGTTGCTTGGCCACGATGCGCCATACGTATCGTGATTTTTGCGTTTGTATGTAACACCACTAAACTAAAGGAGGCGGCTAAGCATGGTATGGACCTTAACAACGATCGTAGGCACTCAAGTTCGATACCCATCCGAGGAGGAGCTTAACCTTGAACTACAAAAATGGAAAAGATGTGCTGCCCCCTAGTTTACTGAAAGAACTGCAGCATTACATACAAGGGGAACTAGTCTATATCCCGAAACAGACCGAGCAGCGCGCGGCGTGGGGCGAGAAGAGCGGCTCCCGCCAGCAATTGACGCTCCGTAACCAAGAAATTTACCGCTGTTTCACCGATGGTACATCCGTCACGGAACTGGAGCGTAAATTTCACCTATCCGGCGAGAGCATCCGCAAAATCATCGTGAAGATGCGCCGCACTACTATTCATCAGGCCAGCGCTCATGGCGCTTACTCATAAAGAAAGGCTTCCCGCCTGCGAAATCGATTTCGCCGGTTGGGAAGCCTTTTTATTCGTTAAGAACGACTGCGCACCTCGAATATGGCGAATTTCAAGTAATGGCCTTCGCTTACGCCCATAATCTGCGGGTGGTCCTTGCCCGCCGCGCGCCACTCGATCAACCGCAGAATTTTGCCCGCATCGGCCGCCGCTGCCTGAATCGTCTCCAGGAACAGATCCGGCTGCATATGGTAGGAACAGCTGGCCGTGACCAGGTAGCCGCCTTCGTTGACCAGCTTGAGACCTTGCAGGTTAATATCCTTGTAGCCGCGTACCGCGCCGGCCACCGCGCCCTTCGTCTTCGCGAACGCAGGCGGGTCGAGAATGACGACGTCCCACGTGCGTCCGCCGCCGCCAAGCGCCTTCGACGTATCGGTCTTGGCCGCTCCCTCAGCTCCGGCGCGCGCGCGTTCCGCGCGCTCCTCTTGCCCTTTGACTTGCATCCGCAAATATTCGAACGCGTCCGCGACGACGAACTCCACGCGGTCCTCGAAGCCATTGCGCGCGACATTGCGGCGCGCCGTCTCGATTGCATGTTCGGAGACGTCCAGACAAGTTACCTTCTTGGCCCCGTATTTGCAGGCATGCAGCGTGAAGCTCCCGGTATGCGCGAAGCACTCCAGCACGGTAGCGCCGTCCCAATACGGGAACGTGACCACTTTGCCGTTCGCATTGACCGGCACCAGCACTTCCGGCGCCTGCGCCGCTCCGGTATCATTGCCTGCGGCCCCTCCAAGCTCTTGCTCGACTGCTTCTGCTCCGGCCGGCAGCTCCTCACGCTGGCGGCGTGCAAGCTTAATGCCGCTGCGCCCGCCCCAGCCGCGCATGAGCGGCTCGATCGAAGCCCGGTTCTCGCGCTGGTCGAAGAAATAGCCGGTCTTCTGGCCTTCTACGATATCGACTTCCATCAGAAGACCGTTCTCCCGGATTTCGATTATACGCGGGCAATCCCCATACAGCACGCCCGTCCGTTCCTCGAGCCCTTCTAGCTTGCGTACGGAGACGTCGCTGCGCTCGTAGATCCCCTTTGGCTCGAATACGCTCACGAGCGCGTTCACAAGCGCTTCGCGATGCGCCTCCATCCCGAGCGTCAGCACTTGAATGACCAGAACCCCGCCGAATCGGTCGACGATCAAACCCGGAAGAAAATCCGCTTCGCCATATACGAGCCGGCAGTCTTCGCCGCTAACGAAACGGCTTCTATGCTGCGCGCATTGCCGGAAGCGTTCAGCGAAGAACGCTTCGTCCATCGCCTCGACCGGCTTGTAGCTGATAATGCGAACCGTAATTTGAGAGGCAGGGTTCCAATACCCTGTCGCAAGGTAACGTCCTTGATGATTCACGACGTCCACAAGCTGGCCGGGCCGCCCTTCCCCGTCCATCCGTTCAATTTCGCTGGCGAATACCCAAGGATGACCGCCTTCGGTCCGTTTCTTGCGCTCCTTCTTCAACACCGCTCTAACCCGTTCCATTACCTTCATCCGTCCTCTCCTCAAATCCCCCCGACAAGACGCCATGCGGCCGCAAGACCGCCCGGAGCTTGTCATGCTTGTTTCCCAATACGCATAAATTGATATGAATGTTGATTTTACCGTTCAAAGGAGTGGCTAGCCCCATGTTTCATGAAATTCTGTTGCCGATGACGCTTGGCTTCGTCATATTCCTGTTTGGCTTGAAAGCCATGGAATTGGCGCTCCATCAGTCCGTTGGCCGCCATCTGCATACGGTGCTGGAGCGGATGACGTCCACGCCGCTGCACGGGCTGCTCGTCGGAACAGCAACAACGGCCGTTCTGCAGAGCAGCACGGCCGTTACGGTCATGACGATCGGCCTGGTCAACGCCGGACTGCTCACGTTCCCGCGAACGCTCGGCATCATTCTGGGCACGAATATCGGCACCTGCCTGACGACGGAATTGATCGGCCTGAACATAAGCCGGTTGGCTTGGCCGCTGCTGGCAGCCTCCATCGCTCTCTGGCTTGTCACGGCTTTATTCCGAGAGATCGGCCTCGGCCAGCTGTTGTTCGGCGCAAGGAGCGTCCGCATCGGGAGCGGCGCTGCTGGTACGTTACCCGGCGGCCGCTGGTTCGGACCTCTGCGCAGCGGTTCCGTCATCGCGGGCGGCTTCGCGCTTCTGCTCGTCGGCATGGCCCTTATGCAGTCCGTCGGTCCGGCGGTCGAAGCGAGCGGCATGTTCGGCACCTTCCTAAGCCGCGCGGAAGATAGCGTCCTATGGGGCATCGCGGCTGGCGCGATTCTGACTGCGGCTGTACATAGCGGGGCGGCCGTTATCGCGATCGTGATGGGACTTGCCACTACGCTCGCCTTGCCGGTTCCGATCGGCATCGCGATTGTGCTCGGCGCCAATGTCGGCACTTGCGTGACCGCGCTGCTCGTCTCGCTCGGCGGCTCCAAATCCGGCCGATTCGTCGCTTGGTCGCATGTCCTGCTGAATATGGGCGGCGCCGCTCTGTTCGCCCCGTTCACCGGCGAGCTTCAAGCGGCCGCAAGCTGGTTCGGCACCTCGCCGGCCGCGCAAATCGCCCATGCACAGACGATCTTCAATATTGCGTGCTCGCTGCTTGCTCTTCCGCTGTGTTATCTTCCGCTGTTGCGGCGGATGACTGTCCGCTGACGATCGCCACGCCTGCGCTTGTGCCCAGACGGTTCGCGCCGGCTTGCAGCATCCGGATCGCCGTGTCGGCATCGCGAATGCCGCCAGATGCCTTCACGCCGATACCCGAGGTGACGGACGCCCGCATGAGCCGGATATCCGCTTCGGTTGCTCCGCCTGTCCCGAAGCCCGTTGACGTCTTGACATAATGCGCGCCCGCCGCTTCCGCTACGCGGCATGCCTCTGCCTTCTGCTCCTGGTTCAGCATACCTGTCTCGAGGATGACCTTTACGATCGCCGAGCCCTCCACAGCCCGCACGACTGACGAGATATCATGCGAGACGACGCCATAACGACCCTCGATGACCGCGCCGATCGGAAGCACCATGTCGATCTCGTCGGCTCCGTCCTGAGCCGCCGCCTGCGCCTCGTATACTTTGGCTTTGGTAGACATCGCTCCCAACGGGAATCCGACAACCGCCGCGATATGGACACCGGTATCGGCAAGCTTCTCTCGGCAAAGCGACACCCAAGACCCGTTGACGCACACGCTGTAGAACTGATGAATGGCCGCCTCTTCGCAAAGCTTGATGATATATTTCTCCGTCGCGCCTGGCTTCAGCAGCGTATGATCGATAAACTTCGCGATCGGAGTTCCCGGTTCCCACTTCTCTAACATGCGTCGTTAAACCTCCAGGCCGAGCAGCCTTAGCGCCCCCGACAAAATTTGGTCGTTGTTGCTGTACCCCGACTGGCGTTGGCGCCGCCAAGCCTCCATAGGCTCAAACCACTCCACGCCGCGAATTTCTTCGACTTGCGCCTGGAGCTTGCCGCCGATGGCTTCCACGAGATAATAATGAACCTCCTTGTCGACGGTTCCTTTGGACTCGTGGTTGTACTTGTATTTAATTTGGTCGATTGGCGCGACGATCATTCCCTGCAGGCCGGTCTCTTCGGCAATCTCGCGAAGCGCGGTTTCCTCCACGGTTTCGCCCGGTTCCATCTTGCCTTTGGGCAGCGAGATTTTGCCGTATCGGTCCTGAATTAACTGCACTTGCAGACGTCCGCCCTCGCGGCGGAATACGACGCCGCCCGCCGAAATTTCCTTCATGTTCTTCGCCTCCTGTCATCCGATACTTGCGCGTATGTAGAGCAAGGATTCCGCCCTTCTCGCGAGGAGGTGACGGAATCCTTGTAGACTCGGGTACTGCTATTCACGTCGTTCGTCCGCGTGCCTGCACCTTCAGGCGCAAACGCAACCGATTAGCTAGCTTCGCTGCCGCGCACGGCCGCTGTCTGCTCGTCGAGGACGCGCACGAGCTGGCCTTTGCATTCGTTAACGCCGGCTTCGGTTATTTTTACCCGGCACAGCTGACCGA
Organism: Paenibacillus aurantiacus; assembly: GCF_042431225.1. NCBI lineage: Bacteria > Bacillati > Bacillota > Bacilli > Caryophanales > Paenibacillaceae > Paenibacillus > Paenibacillus aurantiacus. Next base: position 251,668 of record NZ_JBHMDO010000010.1, read on the forward strand.
TAAGCGACTCGGCGCCTTCGAAGACAACTTGCAGGTAGTTACCGGAATAACCCATGACCAATCCGCTGCCCGGCGCGCCTTTGTAGTCACGCTCCGGAATAACGTCGACTACCTCGCCGACGAATTGCTGCGCGTAGGCCAACTGCATTTTCTCGGACAAATCGATCAGCTTGTGTACACGCTCATTCTTCACTTCTTCGTCGACCTGTTCTTCCATGCGAGCCGCAGGCGTGCCTGTCCGCTTGGAATAAGGGAAGACGTGCATCTCGGCGAAACCAAGCTCTTCCATAAACTTGTAGCCCGTCTCGAACATCTCGTTCGTCTCGCCGGGGAAGCCAACGATGACGTCAGTCGTGATCGCGACGCCCGGCATCGCCTCGTGCAGCAGACGAATCTTCTCCGCGAATTCAGCCGTCGTATACTTACGGCGCATCCGCTTGAGCACGGAATCGTCGCCCGCCTGAAGCGGAATATGAAGGTGTCGGCACATCTTAGGCGAACGATTCAGTACGTCGATCATGTCGGCGTCGATCTGGCTCGCTTCGATGGAGCTGATGCGGATGCGCTCGAGTCCCTCCACCTTATCCAAATCCCAGAGCAGATCGGATAATTTGTAATTCTCCATATCATCGCCGTAACCGCCGGTATGAATACCCGTCAGGACGATTTCCTTGTAGCCGGCCGCGACGAGCTGGCGCGCCTGATTCAAGACGCTCTCCGCTTCACGGCTGCGGGAGAGGCCGCGCGACCAAGGAATGATGCAGAATGTGCAGAAGTTGTTGCAGCCTTCTTGGATCTTGAGGAACGCGCGGGTACGGTCGGCGAAATCCGGCACGTCCAGCTCCTCGAATTCCCGCGTCTTCATAATGTTGCGCACGGCGTTAACCGGCTTGCGCTCGGCTTGCAGCTGAGCAACGTAATCCATCAGCTTATCCCGGTCCTGCGTACCGATGACAAGGTCCACGCCTTCGATCGCCATGATCTCGGCTGGCGACGTCTGCGCATAGCAGCCCGTTACGGCGATTATGGCATCTGGATTGCGGCGAATCGCGCGGCGAATAATCTGGCGGCTCTTCTTGTCGCCCGTATTCGTGACCGTGCATGTATTGATCAGGTACACATCCGCGGTCGTCGTCTCGAAATCGACCTGCTCGTACCCTTCGTTCTTGAACAGCTGCCAAATCGCTTCCGTATCATAGAAGTTTACTTTGCAGCCCAGCGTGTAAAAAGCAACTGACGGCATGTCTGTTAAACGCCTCCCATTTCTCCGGATTCATACATCAGGCAGGCGAGCCCGACCATGGCCGCCGTCTCGGTGCGCAAGATGCGCTTGCCCAAACCAACGATGACGGCGCCCGCCGCTTCGGCCCCCTCGGCCTCCCGCTCGGTAAAGCCGCCTTCGGGTCCGACGATTAGCAGCACGCGCGGCGATACCACGGCCCGCTCTCCGTCCCGGTAAGCTTGCACCGCGTCGCGAATACCCGCTCCGCCTGATCCGCCTTCCTTCTCGTAACAAAATAACACCAAGTCGTACTCGCCGACCGCTTCGATCAGCTTCCGCCAGGAACGGACCGGCTCCACCTGCGGGATCCGGCTGCGGTGCGCCTGCTCGGCGGCTTCCTTGGCAATCTTGCCCCACCGCTCCAGCCGCTTCGCTTCTTTCTTCGCATCGTACTGGACGATCATCCGTTCCGACTCGAAAGGAAGAAAAGCGGCCGCGCCGATTTCCGTTCCTTTTTGAATAACTAGCTCCATTTTATCGCCCTTCGGCAGGCTCTGCGCCACCGTTACGGACCAGCGCGGCTCGCCGGACATCGGCAGCCACTCAACGATATCCGCTTCCACCCGGGAAGGCGAAACCGCACGTACGGACGCACGCGCGGTTCTCGTCTGGCCATCGCTGACGAACATCTCATCGCCCGGTTCCATGCGCATGACGCGCGCCGCATGATGGGCATCGTCGCCGGTAAGCACAACGTTCTGATCGGTCATGCTCTCCGGCGTTACAAAGTATCGCTGCATCGTTCGAAGTACCCTTCATCGTAAACTATAAGCCGCATAAAAACTTCAACCTACATCATACACGTTTTATGCCCGCCACGCTACCACTTTAAACATGACAGGACTCAAATCCGTTGCCCTGCACCGAGGAGTAAAATTTGGCTACAGACTTGCTCCGCTTAAACCGAAGAAATCGCTCCAGAGCTGGCCCCAAGGAACCGGATCAAATACGTGCTGGAACAGAAGCACAGTATTATAGAAAATATCGAACCACAGCGCGAACAACGGATCCAGTGTCTGCTCGCGAAGCGGCGGTATAAATACAATGAGCAGGAAGACAAAAATCCCCCATTGGGCGTGCTGATCCATCGTATAGCGCACCCGCAGCGGCACTAAATCCTGAATGATCCGGTAACCGTCGAGCGGCGGAAGGGGCAACAGATTGAAGAGGAACAACAGAATGTTCATCGTGATTAAATAATACGTAAAATGGCCGATTGCCTGCCTTACGCCCACCGACGCCGATTCCAGAACACCGAATTCATTCAGTAAGAACACCGCTAGGATGCCGACCACCGCCAGAAGTAAATTGCTGAGCGGCCCGACGGCTGATACAACGATCCCCATCAGTCTCGGGTACTTGAACCGTCCCCGGTTGACCGGCACTGGCTTGGCCCAGCCGAACCCAGCGATCAGAATCAGGATCGTGCCGAGCACGTCAAGATGCGCGCGCGGATTGAGCGTCACCCGTCCCGCGTCGTAAGCGGTGCGGTCCCCAAACTTATACGCGCTGTAAGCATGCGCGAACTCGTGTATCGAGAATGCGAGCACGAGCACGATAAAAATAAAGGGCAAGTCTTCCAGCGGATACCACAGAAAGTTCATGCTCGACCTCCATATGGCGGCTTGGGAAGGTCGCCCTCCCCATTCCCGCCTCAAATTATCGACTTAACTAAGGACGCACCGCCACGAACGCAATCCAGTCTTGATCCCGCTGACGGTCTTTGATCGTGAAGCCAGCCTTCAGCAAGCCCGCCTCGACGTCTTCTTCTTTGTTCTTCCAAATGCCAGACGCGATATAGGTGCCGCCCGGCTTCAGCGCCGCGTACACGTCATCGATGAAGAGCAGGATAATCTCCGCCAAAATGTTCGCGACGACGACGTCGACCGGAACCGATACGTTCACCGGCCCGCTCGCTTCCTTCGCTTGCAAAATGCCGAGCAGATCGCTCAGATGAACTTGGATGCTGTCTTCCAGACCGTTCAATCGCGTGTTCTCCGTCGCCGACGACACGGCGACCGGGTCGAGGTCGAGCGCCAGCACCCGCTTCGCGCCGAGTCTCATTGCGCCAATCGCGAGGACGCCGGATCCGGTGCCCACGTCGATCACTTCTTCGCCGCCTTGAATGACGGACTCCAGCGTGCGCAGGCAAAGCGCTGTCGTCGGGTGCGTGCCCGTCCCGAACGCCATGCCGGGATCGAGTTCGATAATGCGCTCATCGGGACCCGGTGTATAGTCTTCCCACGTTGGCTTGATCGTCAGGCGCTCCGAGACGCGGATCGGCTTGAAATATTGCTTCCACGCGTTCGCCCAGTCTTCGTCGTCGACCATGGCCGCCGAAATTTTGAAATCGCCTGGATCAATGTCAAACTCTCGCAGCTGCTCAATGCGCGGCCGGATCGTCGCCATAATCTCCTGCGGATCGGCGTCCTCATAGAAATAGGCTTTAATGACCGCCTGGCCTTCCGGAATATCGTTAAGCGGATGCTCGTACCATTGGCCAAGCGACGTATCGCGCGGCTTGTTCAGCGTGCCGGATTCTTCAATGGATACGCCGCCGGCGTCCAGTTCATGCAAAAAATTCGAAATCATCTCGGTCGCTTCTTCCGTCGTCTCGACCGTAATCTCATGCCATTTCATCTATGTACTGCCTCCCGAATATGGTAGTGGCGTCCGATTGCCCGTAAGCTCGTCAACCCATCTTCTCTATATTACAACAGAACGCGCCTTGCGTACAAAAAAGGCCATGTGTCGCGCTGCCTAGCCTCTTCGGCTTAAGACAGCTCGCACATGGCCTTTCCATTCTTGAACGTAATGCATTCTGCAATGTATCGCGTTCCTATGAAGCTTCGGAGCGCTGATGGCTAGCTAAGCTGCGGCGTGCCGCCCAGCTCCGCGATGACGTGCAGGACGCGGTCGACTTGTTCGTCGTCTACGGTGGCCCGAAGCACGCCTTCCTCGCCGGACGTCACTTCGCGGGCGCGGAGCGCCTGCAGCTTCAGCTCCGCCTCGCGCGTTGCGCCTCCGGCGGGAAAGTTGGCTTGAATCTGTGTCGCCACTGCCAGCACGCTCCCTTACGCCTTCTCAGCGCGGGCATCCGCTGCCGCGGCGCGCTTCTGGGCTTCGATATCGTCCTCGTCCGCCAATTCGGCCGAGAATTCCACGTCTTCGTTTCTGCCGATCGGCAGATTGCTGTAGCTGCCTTCCTTGAATTCCTGTTCCGCCATTGTTGCCGCCTCCTCGATCGGAATGAACACCAACAACTAGGATGAACCAGGGAGGGCCAAAGTATGCTTCGCTCAGACGAAGGTTTAGTCGCCGCGGAACGCGCGTTTCATTTTCTCGAAGATCGATTCATGATGCTCTTGCGTCGATTCTCCCCCAACGCCGGCGAATTGGCGCAGCAGCTCCTTCTGTTCTTCGGTCAGGCTGGTCGGCGTGACGACGGTTACCTTGACATGCTGGTCGCCTTGGCCGTAGCCGCGAAGGCGCGGAACGCCTTTGCCCTTCAGGCGGAAATACGTGCCCGTCTGGGTGCCTGCCGGAATCTTCAACTTGACCTTCTCGGTCAGCGTCGGAATCTCGATCTCATCGCCAAGCGCAGCCTGCGCGAACGTCAGCGGCACCTCGCAATAAATATCATCGCCCTCGCGCTCGAAGAATTCGTGCGATTTCACGCGGATGACGATGTACAGATCGCCGGCAGGACCGCCGCGCAGTCCCGCTTCGCCTTCGCCGGAGAGGCGGATTTGAGCGCCCTCGTCTACGCCGGCCGGGATGCGAACGTTGATTTTGCGCTGGCGTTTCACTTTGCCTGCGCCATGGCACGTGCCGCATTTGTCCTTGATGATCCGTCCCGTGCCGCTGCAGTTCGTGCAGGCCCGGCGGTTGACCATGCGGCCGAACGGCGTGTTCTGCACGACTTCCTGCTGACCCGACCCTTTACAGACCGAGCAGGTCTCCGGCTTCGTGCCCGGCTTCGCGCCCGATCCATGGCATGTATCGCACGACTCGGTGCGCGGAATCGTGATCTCCGTTTCCTTGCCGAAAACCGCTTCCTTGAACTCGATCGTCATCGTGTATTGCAGATCGTTCCCGCGCTGCGGCGCGTTCGGATCGCGCCGACCCCCGCCGCCACCGAAGAACATGTCGAATATATCGCCAAAACCTCCGGAGAAGTCGCCCGCGCCGCCGCCGCCGAACCCTTGATTCGGGTCGACGTGTCCGTATTGGTCGTAGGTTGCCCGCTTGCTATCGTCGCTCAGTACGTCGTAGGCTTCCTTCACTTCCTTGAACTTCGATTCCGCGTCCGCTGCCTTGTTCACGTCCGGATGATACTGACGCGCCAGCTTCCGGTATGCTTTCTTAATCTCGTCCTCCGAGGCATTCTTGCCTAGCCCGAGCACCTCGTAATAATCCCGCTTGTCTGCCAAAACCCGTTCACCCCGTCCACTTGTTTAACCCGCCGGCCTCTCTTGCGCGCATGCGTCCCCTAGAAAGCCGCGGTTTCTTCTCTCGCCATCTCGCCAAAAAGATCAGACGAGTGTACGCAAAAAAAACGTCACTCTCTGATCTTGATTAAAACGGATGAGGAGCCCCTCCGGGCTCCCCGGTCACGCTTTGTTTACTTCTTATCGTCCACGACTTCGTAGTCGGCGTCAACTACATTGTCTTTGCCTTTCGCTTCGCCGCCAGCGTTAGCCGCACCTTCCGCGCCTTGCTGCGCTTGCTCGTAAAGTTTCACGGACAGCTGCTGCACGATCTCGGTCAGCTCGGCCGTAGCCGCGTTGATCTCTTCGAGGTTGTCGGACTCGAGCGCTTTTTTTACTTTTTCTTTCGCTTCTTCGGCTTTGGCGATTTCGCCAGCGTCTACTTTGTCGCCGAGGTCTTTGACCGTTTTGTCGACCGAGTACACGAGTTGGTCCGCGTTGTTCTTCGCTTCGACCAGTTCACGGCGCTTGCGGTCTTCTTCCGCGTTCAGCTCGGCGTCTTTCATCATGCGCTCGATCTCTTCGTCGGACAGACCGCTGGAGGATGTGATCGTGATCTTCTGGCTCTTGCCTGTACCTTTATCCAGCGCCGATACATTCACGATGCCGTTGGCGTCGATGTCGAACGTCACTTCGATTTGCGGTACGCCGCGCGGCGCGAGCGGGATGTCGCCCAGGGTGAACTTGCCGAGCGTTTTGTTGCCGGCTGCCATTTGGCGTTCGCCTTGGAGCACGTGGATCTCTACGCTAGGCTGGTTGTCCGCGTACGTCGAGAACACCTGCGATTTGCTCGTCGGGATTGTCGTGTTGCGGTCGATCATCTTCGTGAACACGCCGCCTGCAGTCTCGATGCCGAGGGAGAGAGGCGTAACGTCGAGCAAGACTACGTCTTTGACGTCGCCCGTCAAGACGCCGGCTTGAACTGCTGCGCCGAGGGCAACGACTTCATCCGGGTTTACGCCTTTGTGCGGTTCTTTGCCCGTCAGCTTCTTGATCGCTTCTTGCACGGCAGGAATACGCGTGGAGCCGCCGACCAGTACGATTTTGTCGATATCGGACGGTGTCATGCCAGCATCGCTAAGCGCTTGACGAGTCGGGCCGAGCGTACGCTCGACGAGCGAAGCGGACAGCTCTTCGAATTTGGCACGCGTGAGCGTTGTCTCCAAGTGCTGAGGCACGCCGTCTACCATCGTGATGAACGGAAGGGAGATTGTCGACGTCAGGACGCCGGATAGCTCTTTCTTCGCTTTCTCGGCTGCGTCTTTCAGACGTTGAACGGCTGCTTTGTCTTTGCGCAGATCGATGCCGTGCTCTTTGTTGAATTCTGTTGCCAAGTAGTCGATGATCACTTGGTCGAAGTCGTCGCCGCCGAGGTTGTTGTCGCCGCTCGTCGCTTTAACTTCGAAGAAGCCGTCGCCCAGCTCCAGGATGGAGACGTCGAACGTGCCGCCGCCAAGGTCATAGACGAGAATCGTTTGGTCTTCGGATTTCTCCAGACCGTATGCAAGCGCGGCCGCCGTTGGCTCGTTGACAATACGCAGTACTTCCAGACCGGCGATTTTGCCTGCGTCCTTCGTCGCTTGGCGCTGGCTGTCATTGAAATAAGCCGGGACCGTGATAACCGCTTGCGTTACCGTTTGGCCAAGGTAAGCTTCGGCGTCGGATTTCAGCTTTTGCAGGATGATGGCAGAAATCTCTTGCGGCGAGTAGTCTTTTCCGTCGATCGTTTCTTTGTGGTTCGTACCCATGTGGCGCTTGATCGAGATGATCGTGCGATCCGGATTCGTGATTGCTTGACGCTTCGCGGATTCGCCGACGATGCGCTCGCCGTCCTTCTTGAAGCCGACGACCGATGGCGTCGTGCGGTTGCCCTCCGGATTCGGGATGACGACGGCCTCGCCGCCTTCCATAACTGCTACGCAGGAGTTTGTTGTACCCAAGTCGATACCGATAACTTTACTCATACTAAGTGTCCTCCTTCATGATCTCGATAAGTATTGGTTGTAGTACGATATATGAAGCGCCGGATTAGCCGCTCACTTTAACCATCGCGGGACGCAGGACGCGGTCCTTCAGGACGTAGCCCTTCTGCACTTCTTCGACGACGATGCCTTCCTCGTGCTCGTCCGATTCCACCTGCATAATAGCCTGGTGAAAATCGGGGTTGAACGGCTGTCCGACCGTCTCCATCGTCTTCAGCCCTTCCGACTCGAGCGTCTGCTCCAGCTGGCGGAAAATCATATCCACGCCTTTGGCGAACGACTCGGCATCTCCGCCGTTCTTCGACGCTTCCAGCGCGCGGCCGAAATTATCGACCACCGGCAGCAGCTGCTTGATCAGCTGTTCGGAAGCGTAGCGGGCCAAGTCTTCCTTCTCCTTCTGCGTACGGCGGCGGAAGTTGTCGAAGTCCGCTTGTGCGCGCAAAAAACGCTGTTGGCTCTCTTCCACTTGCTTCGTCAGTTCGGCGATGCGCGGATCACCGCTTGTCGCAGCTTCTTGCTCTTCCGCGGCTTGTGCGGTCTCGGAAGCGTCCACCGTCGTGTCCTCGTTCTGTACTTGATCTTCAGCTACTGGCTGTTCATTCGCGCTCACGTGTCGCTTCACCTCCTGTTAATCATATAGAATCACTTGTACCAGCGGCCAAGGAGCACCGCCATGTCTTTGGAGAGGACGTCGAGCAGTCCGATGACTTTGGCGTAATCCATTCGCGTTGGACCCAATATCCCTATTGTGCCCGCAGACACGCCATCTACCGAATAGGTAGCCGTAATCAAACTGCAATTGCTAATGGCTTCGTGGGAATTCTCGCTGCCGATACGGACTTGGATACCGACCGGCTGTCCGGCGAACATGCGCATAAGTGTCGGCGTCTCCCCGAATAGGTCGAGCAGCGTCTTCACCTTGTCGACGTCCTTGAATTCCGGTTGAGTCAGCATGTTCGTCGTCCCGCTCAAGAACACGCGGTTCTCGTCCTCCGTATTAAACGCATCGTCCAATACGCCAAGCAGACGCTCGCACTGGTCGACGTAGCGGCCGAGCTCTTGACCGACTTCGGTATGCATTTTGGCTTTCAGCCGGATCAGCGGGACGCCGATCAGCTTCGTGTTCAAAATGTTAACCGCCCGCTCGATGTCCGACATGGACATATCCGGCGGAATCGAGATCGTCCGGTTCTCCACATGGCCCGTATTCGTGACAATGATGGCCACGGCGGCATCGTCGCTGATTGGCACGAGCTGAAAATGCTTGAGCGAGTTCGCGTACGATTCAGGCCCCAGTACAATCGACGTATAATTGGTCAAGCTCGATAAAATCGTCGCCGCATGCTGAATGACTTCTTCCATCTGCGTCATTTTCTCGGTAAAGAAAGAACGGATCTTCGTCAAGTCGGAGTCGTTCACTTCGCCGAGCTTCACCAAGTGGTCGACGTAATAACGATAGCCTTTGGTGGAAGGGACGCGCCCTGCCGACGTATGAGGCTGCTCGAGAAAACCAAGCTCCTCCAGATCGGCCATTTCGTTACGAATCGTGGCGGCGCTAAATCCGACATCGCCCCGTTTGGAAATGCTGCGCGAGCCGACCGGCTCAGCGGAGCGGATGTAATCGTCGATGATGGCGTTCAAAATCATTCTCTGGCGTTCAGTTAGCATCCATACTCCCCCTCTTCCATTGCTGGCATACCGTCTTGCTACTTCGTTAGCACTCAGTGTCGTCGAGTGCTAATCACTATTACAAAAATACCAAACCCGCTCGCGGATTGTCAAGTCGCACGATGTTGAAAAATTGCATCGTGAGGCTCTTCTGCTCGCAGATCGGCCAATCAAAAAAGACCACCTCGCTCATGACGCGTGCCATGATTGAAGTGGTCTTCATTATTAATTCAATACCTTCAACACTGCGATCTCGTCGCAAGCGTGCTGCTTCGCGCAGTTAACGCAATCGGTCCACACCTTCTCGGGGAATATCTCTTTATTCACGACATGGAATCCGTTGCGTTCGAAAAAGTTCACCGCATACGTCAGCGCCATCACTTTGTGCAGCCCCTGCTCCTTCGCTTCTTGAAGCAGAAATTCGACCAGCTTGTTGCCTATGCCAAGGCCGCGATATCCGTCTGTCATCCCGAGCGAACGGATCTCGACCAAATCGGTTCCTAATTTAAACAGCGATCCGCAGCCGACTACGACGCCGTCCACCTCAGCGACGACGAATGTATGAATCATCCGCTCCAGGGCGGCGCGCGACCGCGGCAGCATAATTCCCTGTTGTGCGTATCCTTCGATTAATGTAAACAACGCCTCTACGTCCTGCGTTCCCGCTTTTCTGCATGTGACCACTGCCTGCATCGCCGCTCGCCTCCACCCGGTGCTCCGTCTTTTCAATATGAATAAATATACAACATGGTGCATGAGTACACAAGCATAAATTTGCCGTGCGCCCCGCGTTTTTTCAGGCATTCGAACTGCAGGTAATCAGGGCGATAAATAATTTTATCTATTCGATGACGCGATAAAGGCGTTATGCTATTGGTAAATAGATGGGAGCGTGGATGCGATGGACCTTAAATCCAATCACGATCTGGCCAGCCATGTGCTGGCACAGTCGATCCAAGACTTTAGAGGACAGAAGAAGCTGGGCGACAAATCGCTCTCGCAGCTGCCCGAGGCTGGCTTCCGCTGGACGCCCGAGCCGGAATCGAACAGCATCGCGATTATGATCAATCACCTGCATGGCAATATGCTTTCCCGTTGGACCGACTTTCTGACCACCGACGGCGAGAAACCGAGCCGTAACCGCGACGCGGAGTTCGAAGACGACGGCGCCGACGCGGCCGAACTGCTCGCGAGGTGGGAACAAGGGTGGGCGGCGCTGCTCGGCGCGCTTGAAGCGCTAACGCCCGAAGACTTACTGCAGACGGTCACGATTCGTGGCGAAGCACATACGGTCGTGCAAGCGATTCACCGCCAGATCTCGCACTATGGCTATCACGTTGGACAGCTCGTTTATGTCGCTAAAGCCTACCGCTCGTCAGCCTGGCAGACGCTGAGCATTCCCAAAGGCGGCTCGAACGCCTTCAATGCCGCTAAAGAAGCGAAGGCCGCAGAACGCCAATAAGGCTAATCCAAGAATCGACGAAGATGGGCAAGCCATCGCCCTTGCCTTGCCTTACACAGCTCATTTAGTAGGAGGAGGCCGCCATCGTCGTCTGCAATGCTTCCCTCCATGCAAGCCAAAAAGACAACCTATCTCTCTGGCGAGGGATAGGTTGTCTTACTATTACTAGCTATTGCCAAAAAAAGCTTTCTCTCTGTCCGCAGCCCTGCTTCGGGCATCGATCGGCCGTTGCTTCTATTCGCCAAGGAAAGCGCCGAACACTTCGTTCCCGAGCGGCACGCCTTTGGCCGATAGCTTATAACCGCCGTTACCGGTATCCGTCACGCGCTCCAGCAAGCCATCCGACACGAGTCGGCTGATCGTCTCCCCGAATGCCTCCTCGATCCGGCGGCCTTCGAACTGCGCCATAAAGTCTTCATTCTTGACGCCACCCAGCAGACGAAGGCCAACCATCATAAAGTCCTCCATCGCTTCGCGCTCGTCCACTGTCTCCGTGCTAAGGCGAGGCAGGCGGGTTAGCGTGGCGTCGATATAGGGCTGCACGCCTTTCACATTCACGTGACGCAAGCCCTTCGCGTAGCCATGCGCGCCCGCGCCGATGCCGTAATACGGCTCGTTGCGCCAGTACGTAATATTATGACGGCTCTCGTAACCCGGCTTGGCGAAATTACTAATCTCGTAATGCCCGTAGCCCGCGCCGGTCAACCTGTCAATCAGATGCATGTACATCGCCAGCTCGTCCTCTTCAGGCGGCAGCAACAGCTCATTGCGCTCGTACAGCTTGTGGAACAGCGTATTCTCCTCGACCTTCAGCCCGTATAGCGAATAATGCGTCAGCTCAAGGGCCAGCGCACGGGTGACGCTATCGGCCAACGTCTCCACCGACTGGCCTGGCAGGCCGAACATGAGGTCGATCGACAAATTCGAGAAGCCCGCCGTACGCGCCTGCTCGATGCTCCGGTAGACATCGTCCACATTATGAATGCGGCCGATCCGCTCGAGCAGCGCGTTGTCGAACGACTGCACGCCGAAGCTGATGCGGTTGACCCCGCCTTCGCGCATCGCCGCGAGCTTGTCCGGCTCGACCGTCCCCGGGTTCGCTTCCATCGAGAATTCGACGTCAGCGGCGAGCGGGAAGTGCCGCTTGACCATGGCCAAGAAACGCTCCATCTGCGGAGGCGTCAGCACGGTCGGCGTCCCGCCCCCAACGAATACGGTGCGGATCTCTTCCGGCGGCATCGCCTGCACGGTCGCGATCATTTCCCGCTCGAGCGCCTCCAAATATTCATCCACAGGTTGACCTTTCAATACATAAGATGTGAAATCGCAATAGTGACACTTATTCGTGCAAAACGGAATGTGAATATATAACGCGCGCGGCGCATGAAGCAGCATTCCTCCTGCCCCCTTTCCATTGAAAAAAGGGCCACGCTGGCGGTGACCCTTTCGTAAGAGCTCTGGTTGATATGGATATGCGAGGCAAATTTATTCGTCGATCTTCAGGACGGCCATGAACGCTTCCTGCGGTACTTCGACGCTGCCGACCTGCTTCATCCGCTTCTTGCCTTCCTTCTGCTTCTCGAGCAGCTTCCGCTTCCGGCTGATGTCGCCGCCGTAGCACTTGGCCAAGACGTTCTTGCGCATCGCTTTGACCGTCTCGCGGGCGATAACCTTGTTGCCGATGGATGCTTGGATCGGCACCTCGAACATTTGGCGAGGAATCAATTCTTTCATTTTCTCGCAAATGATGCGTCCGCGCTGATAAGCGCGATCGCGGTGCACGATGACGGACAAGGCGTCCACCTGCTCGTTGTTGAGCATGATGTCCATCTTGACGAGCTTCGATTGGCGGTAGCCGGATAATTCGTAATCGAACGAGGCGTAGCCCTTCGTGCTCGACTTGAGCTGATCGAAGAAGTCGTAGACGACCTCAGACAGCGGTATGTTATACGTCAGCGTGACGCGGTTCGTATCCAGGTACTCCATGTTCACGAATTCGCCGCGCTTGCTCTGGCAAAGCTCCATGATCGCGCCGACGTAATCGTTCGGGACGATGACGCCCGCTTTGACGTACGGCTCTTCGACGAAGTCGATCTTGCCAACCTCCGGGTAATTCGAAGGGTTGTCGATCGATAGCACGTCGCCGTTGGTCAGCGTGACCTTGTAAATAACGCTCGGCGCGGTCGTGATGAGCGGAATATTGAATTCGCGCTCGATCCGCTCCTGGATGATCTCCATGTGGAGCAAGCCCAGGAAGCCGCAGCGGAAGCCGAATCCGAGCGCGGTGGACGTCTCCGGCTCGTAGCTGAGCGAAGCGTCGTTCAGCTCCAGCTTCTCGAGCGCTTCGCGCAGATCGTTGTAGTCCTGCGTCTCGATCGGGTATAAGCCGCAATATACCATCGGGTTGATCTTGCGGTAACCCGGCAGCGGCTCAGGCGCCGGATTCTTGGCTTCCGTCACCGTATCGCCGACGCGGGTGTCCTTCACGTTCTTGATGCCCGCGACGACGAAGCCGACGTCGCCGACGGCCAGCTCGTCCACGATGCCCATCCGCGGCTTGAACGCGCCGACCTCGATGACCTCGAATTCGGCTCCCGTCGCCATGAAGCGGATCTTCTTGCCGGCCTTGATACTGCCGTCCATGACGCGCACGTACACGATTACGCCTTTGTACGGGTCATAGTGCGAGTCGAAAATAAGCGCCTTGAGCGGCTGATCCGGATCGCCGTTCGGCGCCGGCACCTTCGCCACGACCTGTTCGAGAATCTCTTTGATCCCGATGCCCGCCTTCGCCGAGGCCAGCACGGCGTCGCTCGCGTCGAGCCCGATGACGTCCTCGACTTCCTGCTTCACCCGCTCTGGCTCCGCGCTCGGCAGATCGATTTTGTTAATAACCGGCAGCACCTCGAGGTTGTTGTCGAGTGCCAAGTACACGTTCGCCAGCGTCTGGGCTTCGATGCCCTGCGCCGCGTCGACGACGAGCAGCGCGCCTTCGCAGGCCGCCATGCTTCGGGATACCTCGTACGTAAAGTCGACGTGTCCCGGCGTATCGATCAGGTTCAGAATATACGTCTCGCCGTCGTCCGCCTTGTAATTGAGGCGAACGGCTTGCAGCTTTATGGTGATGCCGCGTTCGCGCTCCAAATCCATTTGATCGAGCACTTGCTCCTGCATTTCGCGGGAAGTCAGCGCCCCGGTGTATTCCAGAATCCGATCCGCAAGCGTCGATTTGCCGTGGTCAATATGGGCAATGATGGAAAAATTGCGGATTTTCTTTTGTCGGTCACGTACGTCAGCCATGCCTAACCCCCAGAAATTACGATATTGCTAGCCATCTATACAGTATATCAGTTCACGTGGCGGCCATCAATCCGTAACGGATTCGAAGAGGGAGACGACGAACCGGATGCCCTGCGTCGAGAGCGCCTGCAGCGCCCCGGCCGTGCCGTCGGCCAGCTTGTCGACCGTCGTGTCGTCCCGCAAATCCGGAATGCCGGGCAGCCGCTCGTTCTCGCGCTCCATCATCTCGTAAGCGAGCGCATCCGCCGCCGCGGCCCGTTCGGGATGACGCTGTGCCTCGCCGACTGTCGGACGGTCGATCTGCGCCGCCGATTGCTGCGCCGTCTGGCGGGTGCTGTATTGGGCCTCCTGCTGCGCCGTCTGGCGGGTGCTGTATTCGGCCTCCTGCTGCACCGTCGTCGCCCCCGCGCCTCTCCCCGCCGCTGCCGGATTTGCGACCGGCGACGCCTCTTGCTGCTCCACCGGCCCGTAGATCCGCTCGACTCCGCTCGTCGCCACGTCGATGCCGAACATGACCATCAAGACGATCATTCCCCCGACGATCCCCCATTTCAACGGTTGCCTGCGCATAATATCCACTCCTCATCTATCGATCGTCGCCCCGCTCATCCGCAAGGCCGCTTTCGCATGTATCAACTCGCGACTTTCGCGTTGACTTTCTCGTCCTTCCAATAGAGCCCCGCGATCACCTTGGCCAACGCATCGATCGTGCGGTTCGATTCCTCCAGCGTGTTGTCGATGCCGCCCACCTCGATCAGCATGCTTTCGGGCGAGAGCGACTGGTTGTATTCGCCGTTGCCGTTCTTGCTCGACTTGCCCCATATGCCGCGCGAGATGCCCGGATAGGCTTTCTCCAGCGCCTCGTGGATTTGACTGGCGAACGCTTCGTTCTTCTCCCAGTTCGGATTGCCGTGACCGACGATGAAGAACACTTGCGCGTAATCTTTGCCGCCAATCGTCGCCGTCGTATACTTCCGTTTCTGCGAATCGCGGTGAATGTCGAAGAAATATTGGAGATCCCGATGCTGCGCCATCGCTTCGGTCACCGTTTTTTTGGAATATTTATAGGATAGCACCCATTTGTACGATTTAATCACCGACGGATAATCAGTTGCAGAGGAGATTGCGCCAATTCCCTGCTCCTCCAGCTTCCGCTCCAGCCGCTTGCCGAGCAGCGAAATATTCTTCGCCGTCGATTGCGGGTCGGTCACGTTCTTGCCCAGCACCGGATTCCACGATTCGCGCGCGTGCGAGTGGTAGATGAATACCGCATTGCGCTTTGGCGCAGCCGAGTTAACGTTCGAATCCGTCGCCTCTCCGGCCTCGCCTTCTTTGTCCGGCACCGTCGTCTCGCCGTTCGATTGACCGGCCGCGCCCTCATCCGCCCCCGGCGTCTCCTCCGAAGGAAGCTCGCCTTCCGGCCCGGGTCGCCCCGAACCGTCTCCCGGAAGTTCTTCACTCGGCGCATCCGGCTCTACGGTCCCCGGATCGTCGCTGCCGTCGTGGATCGGCTGATTGTCTTCCGGCTCCACGTCCGCGCCGGCGACTTGGCCGGGACGGATCAACACGGTGTTATCGGATGCCATGCCCGGATATTCCGTGGCAAGCAGGCTTTTCGGATCATTGGGGTTAATATCGGTCAGCACGCGCACGAGGAACGCGCCCATCTGCTTGGTCGAGAACGACGCCGCCGCGGCCGAAGTCTCCGTTCCCGGCACTTCCATCGCCAGCATGCCGGAGAACGTCCCGTCCGAGACCGAAGCCGCGAAGCCTTTCATGGACGAAACCGGCGAGGTCTGGGATTTCTGCTGGAGCATCAGGCCGATCCCGATAACGAGCACCATGACCATAGATCCGACCGACAACAACGCGAACATCCGGCCGGTCACGAGCAGCTGCTTCAATCGCCGGCTTCCTTTACCGAGATTCCATGTCAGGACAGGTGGTTTCATAGTCGCGCATCCTCCTTCGCTTGTTGGCACTACTAACCTATGGGACAAACGCTAGCAATAGAACCGTTTTTGGTAGAAAGACGCGCGCAAAAAAAGGCGCGCTCATCGCGAGCGCGCCTTTCATGCTAACCAACCACTATGATTACACCTTGAATCTAGCAATCAACTGCTGCAGCTCGTGCGCCGTGGCGCGAAGATCCTCCGAAGAAGCCGTGATCTCCTCCATGATAGCCAATTGCTCCTGCGAGGAAGCCGACGCCGCGTGCGTATGCGACTTGGCTTCGGAAGCGACGTGAACCATGTCCGCGATTGCCTCCGATACCGATAGCGTGCTGGCAGCCATCTGACGGGATGCGGCCGACACTTCCTGCATTTGACCAGCCGCGCTTCGCACCGCTTCCGCAATCCGTTCGAATGCGGCTTCCGTCTCGTTCATCGTCTGCCGGCCTTTCTCGGCTTCGCTTACGCCAGCTTCGATCGACTGCAGCGCCTCCGTACCCGAGACGTTGATCGCCCGCACGACGCCGACGATGCGGCCGGCGGACTGCTTCGTCTGCTCAGCCAGGTTCCTTACTTCCGTGGCGACGACCATGAAGCCCGCGCCTTGCTCGCCCGCTCTCGCCGCTTCTATGGAAGCGTTCAGCGCCAGAAGCTGGGTCTGGGAGGCAATCTCGGAGATAAATTTGACGATCGCATCGATCTCCCTGCACTGCTCCGTCAGCAGCTTAACAATGTCTGCCGACGCTTCAACGCTTCTGCCGATTTCCTTCATCTGGCGCGTCGCTTCCCGCACCGTTCCCACGCCCGAGAGCGCTGCCGACTCCGCCTCCGCGGCCGCCTGCGACACATTGTCGGATGCGGAGGCCATTTGCGCGATGCCTGCCGTCATTTCGCCGATGACGCGGGAAGTGCCGGTAGCCGTCTCCGCCTGCTCGTCGGAGCCGGCGGCAATGCGCTGAAGCAGTTCCACGATCCGCTCGCTGCCGGCCGAGGATTCGCCGGAGGAAGACGCCAAATTGTCGGAAGCGAGCGCGACTTGCGCGGACATCTCCTTGTTCGCGCCAATCATCGCGCGGAACGCCTCGCCCATCCGGTTGAAGGCATGCGCGATATGGATCATTTCATCCTTCGTGTCCAGTTCGGCGCGCGTCGTCAAATCCCCTTCGGCAAGCCGCTCCGACGCCTTCCGCAGTTCGTTCACATTCGCTCGCACCGTCCAGTAGAACGAGAGGAACAAGTATAACGCCGAAGCGATTACAACTCCCAATGTAATCAGGACAATGAGCAAGTCTCGTTTGCCCTGACCGATCGCCTCCGTGATCATCGAGCTGTACCGCTGCGTCTGGTAGTCACTCACGTTCTGCAGAGATTCCATTACGCCGCCGAACAGAGCCGTTAACTCCTCTACGGACAGCTGCGGCCGGAGCGAATTGATCATGCCGGCGTTCAGCTTCTCGATCATACCCGCGACGGCGTCGCTACTGGCTTTGATGAGCGAGGCAAGTTCCTGATCACTGTCGACATCGAGTATGGTTTGCGTGTTCGCGGTCAACGTCCGATTCGTCATCCGGATCCCGTTCAGCAGTTCTTCAAGCGCCTTCCGATCCGTATCCCCCACTTCGCCGGCGAATGCGAGCCCGAAGGATCGCGCCTGCAGCTCGCCCGTCTGTTCGAGCAAGAGAGGCAGCTGGCGTGTAGCGTTATCTTTCAGGTAATACAGATTTATGGCAGAGTCCAGTACAAGATGCTGCTCGTTCCGAACGATATCCACGAGCCGGAGCACATCATCAAGCAGCGATTTGTGCCAGCTCAAGCTTTCCGTAAGAGACAATTCGGTAGATTCCGAGACGATCTCCGCCCATCCCCGTTTCACGCGCACCCATTGATCGGCCGTGCCGGGGATCGCGCCGCCCGCTCCGATATATTGATCCATCGCCTGAATCGCGACTTCCGCTTTCTGTTGTACCTCTTGGATCGCTGCTTGCTGCGTTTCGTCGCGAACGTCCGTCACTAGCAAGGAACGGTGCGCGATGAACAAGCCGAATACGGGTTCCAGCCGCTGAAGGTAGGCCATCCCTTCATGCTCTTCCTGCTTCACCCGAAGACTCGCGTTCACATTCAAGCCGTAAAGTACGGAAACAGTGACAAGCGGTACGAGAAGAATGATGCCGATAACGAGAAATTTCAATACGTAATTCAAGCGTTTCATGACTGCCGCTCCCGGTCGTAGCAAGAAGGAACTTGCGTTCGACAAGAGCGAAACGGGTGCGCTGCGCTTCATGGGTTCTCTCCTCTGGTTGCTCATCGAATCGTTATTTTCGACAAAGTCTGATAATACTAGTTTTATAGCATACCAAAATTTACATTGTAAATAGCCATGTTACATTTCATTACAAGCGGCATAAGTCGCATCCCTGTCGTTCATACCTAGGAGCAAAGACGCTATTCACCTCTGCCGCGAGACATATGTACTCCTAACTGCCCAGCAGAAGAGGTATGGGTAAAAATGTATCCATGTTAAGATGACGAAAACACGAAAACGCCCCGAACCTGTCCTGGTTCGAGGCGTTGGTCTTCCTCCGCATCTGCGGCTCAGTGCGTATAGGCGGCGACGTTCGAGGAATCCACTGCTTCATGCAGGCCGGCGTTCAAGCCGCTCGCGATGATATTGGCGATATCCTCGATAAATTGGTCGATCTCCTTCGGGGTGACGAGCAGATCGTGACCGAGCGGTCCGAGCGCCTCGCGGACGAGCTGCAGCCGCTCTTGCTCGTCGACCGAATCGAGCAGGCCGAAGTTCGTATTCGACGTATGGCGCTTCAAATGCTCGCGGACGAGATCGATGCTGTTGTTCACAATCGTCGAAGCGTACACGACGGTTGGCACGCCGATTGCGATGACAGGTACGCCCAGTATTTCTTTCGTGAGTCCGCGGCGTTTGTTCCCGATGCCCGATCCTGGATGTATGCCGGTATCGGCGATCTGGATCGTGGTGTTAACCCGTTCGAGCGCCTTCGAGGCCAACGCGTCGATCGCGATAATAATATCCGGCTTAGAGCGTTCAACAATGCCCTGCACGATCTCGCTGGACTCGATGCCCGTGATGCCGAGCACGCCGGGCGCGACGGCGCTGACGCTGCGGTAACCCGGCGCCACTTGATCCGGCATTAGCTCGAAGTAATGACGCGTTACCATGACGTTCTCGACGACGAGCGGCCCAAGCGCATCCGGGGTCACGTTCCAGTTGCCCAGACCGACGATGAGCACGTTGGCTTTCTTGTCGATGCCGATACGCTGCAGGAACGATCCGAACTCTTGCGCAAGCGCCGTCGCCACGCGGTCCTGCAGGCTCGTGTCCCCTCTGCGCAGATCCGGCACCTCGAAGGTGACGTAATGCCCGGGCATTTTGCCGATCGCCTTCGAGCCCAGCTCGTTCTGTACCTCCAACCGCGTGACTTTGATCCCGTTATCCTCGGAGAAGTCGGACAAAATGCCGGGGATCGGGCCTGAGCCGCCCGCTTCCGCCAGCTCTTTCGCTTCCAACGCCAAATCGATATGGGTCGAATACTCTTGCAAATCCAGTCGTTCCATCACCTGTTGAGAGCCCCTTCCGTTACCGTTTGCAGTTAGTGTGCGCCAATGCGAACGTTTCTTATTCGATTCGCTTTCCGCTATGCCGATTCCCGGGCATGACGGATAGAAGACCGGATCGTCACCTATCGGCTGGGCTCTTGCTTTTTGGACTGGCGCATGATAGAATGTTCAGAGTTATGTTGTAACAATGGTTTTCCTTTTACGGGAGGTGAATGCAATGCCAAACATTAAGTCCGCTGTGAAACGCGTCAAAACGATCGAGAAACGCCGCGCTTTGAACGCTTCGCAAAAATCTGCGCTCCGCACGGCCGTTAAAGCTGCTGACCAAGCTGTTGTCGCTACTGATGTAGAAGCTGCTAAAGCAGCCCTGCTCGTCGCTACGAAGAAGCTGGACAAAGCAGTGACGAAAGGCCTGATCCATAAAAATGCGGCTGCCCGCAAAAAGTCTCGTCTTGCTAAAAAGCTGAACGCTCTGGCGGCTCAAGCTTAATTAAACGAAATCAAGTCCTGCCACGCTCCCTCGGGAGAATGGCAGGACTTTTTTGTTGGGCCGCTGACCGCCCGCCGCTTCACGCGGCGAGGGACAGCAGGAAGAGTTCCAGCCCCAGCGTTTTGTCTACCTGGCCGGTTTTCATTTTGTAATCCAATTCGGCAATCCGGCTAAGATGTTTGCCGAGTACCGACACAGAGAACCGCTTCCCCTTCTCGGCCGCCAGCTTCACCGCATACGGATGAAGTCCGATCTGGCCGGCCATCTGCTGCGGCGAATAGCCATGCTGCTCGAGCTCCTTCACCTGCAGCATGATGCGCAGCTGGCGGGCGATGAGCGCCGCGATCTTGATCGGCTCTTCCCGGCGCAGCAGCAGCTCGCCGTACAGCTTGAGCGCCCGTTCCACTTGGAGTGACGCCATGGCATCGATCAGCGCGAACACATCCTCCTCCACCGTGGAGGCAATCAGCTGCTCCACCGTCTGCTCGTCGATCGCGCCGCCTTCGCCGGCATGCAGGCACAGCTTGTCCACTTCGTGGGCGAGCTGCTGCATGTTCGTGCCGGTACGGGCGAGCAGCAGCTCCGCCGCTTCTCTGCGCATCTTGCGTCCTTGTTCTTCCGCCCGCCTGACCGTCCACGCAAGCAGTTCGTTCTCCGACAGCTCCGCGAACGCGAGTAAGGCGTCCTTGTCTTTCAGCAGCTTCACCACTTTGCGGCGCTCATCCAACTTCTCTGCATGCACTTGAAACACCAGCACGCTCGTCTCGTTCGGCCGATGAATGTAGTCAATCAGCGCGTTCGTTTGATGGTCGATCTTGCCGCCTTCCCTGGCGCTCGCCGCTGCGGCGAGAACCGACTGATCCCGGATGACGACCAGCTTGCGGGACGCGAAGAATGGCAGCGTCTCCGCTTCGGCCACCGCTTCTTCCACCGGCGTCTCCGACATGTCGTACTTCACGATGCCAAGCTCGCGCTCCTCCTCCGGCAGCAGCTTCTCGGTCAGCTGCTGGACGAACTGCCGCATTCGGTAACGATCTTTCCCATATAACACGTACACAGGACGGAAGGTACCCGACTTCCACTCCTTGACGACGTCTTTCATTTCCACGCGTGACTCCCCCATTGTTCCTTGACTGTTACCGTCTATCATACCATGGCGGCATCCCGCGTGCACCCGCTTGCGAACGCGACAAAGGGATGAAGCGTGACGTGCAGCTTCATCCCTTTGTCCCTGAACATCTATATAAACATTCCGCGACGTCCAGCCCATGGTACTGGGCCGCGAATGGTCATACGACGTTAAGGCATCGCCCTCTGACGTAGTATCGATAATCCAGTATACGCAAGTATCACGTAAAGTGTGCATCCAGTGCGTCAGTTTATAGCGGGTTATGGCGTATTCTGCAAAGGCGTAATCGTTTCTTTGACGAGGTCAATGCGGTACGTCTTCTTGGTGCCATCCTTGGCGGTTGCTTCGTACGTCAGAGACTCGCTATCGCTCGCCCACTCGACGATCCGGATGCCGCCCGGCGCTGCGTCCGTGCTCAGCACGAACCGATCGTCCGCGCTGAGGAAGATGGTCAGCACATTCTGCTCGATGCTGGCGGAATAGACGCCGTCCGGCGATTGGAGCAAGGCAGCCTCCGACATGGAGGTAATGCCCATTTTCTTGTTCGGGTCCGTCCCTTCCTCCTCGAGCGCCTGAACGCCCGCATCCGCCGCGTCTTGCTGTTTACCCGTATCCTTCGTGTCCAAATCAGCGCCTTCCGAACTGTTCGAGCCCGCTGCCGCGTCGGACGGAACCTCGATCACTTGATTGGGCGTCTGGCTTCTAACGACAGGTTCTGAGCCGCCTTCCGCGAGCCCTTGGGCTGTCCCGCCGCCGTCGCCTTGCGCTGGAGCTGCATCATCCCCTGCGTCGATCGAACGGGAAAGTTCTTCCGGCGGATCGGCCTGCGGCTGCGCGCTGCCAGTTGCGTCTTCGTTGGCCGAAGATGCGATGGCTTTCTCCTGCGGCGCTTCATCCGCCTTCAGCATCGAAGGGGCGACCGTGCTCTTCTCTGCTGCAGCGCTCTCGCCAGCATCTGCAGCGTCGGCCGCGTATTGCGCGGTATTCGCGCTATCGTCCATGGATCCGGATCCGCTCGGCGAATACGTCACCATGAACAGCCCTGCCACGACGGCTGCGGCGACTACGCCGCCGAGCGCGCGCACCGCGTAGCTGTCCGTCCAGCTGCGCGTTCGCTTGGCGCGGCGCTCCGTCAACTCGTCCGGAATAGCCGGCGCCTCTTCGACCGCAGATGCAGCCGGCATCTCATCCGTCACCGCCGCGATCTGCGGCAGACGAGGCAGGATCGCATCGACCAAACTATATGGCGGCGTTACTTTCGGCAAATTTTCCAATCCGCTCGACAGCAGCTGAAGACGCTCGAACATGGCCGCGCAATCCGGGCAATGCCGCAAATGAGTCATCAAGGCTTCGCTTTCAAGGTCATCAAGATCGCCGTCAAGCTGTCTTTGCATGTCATCCATCACCTCTTGACAATTCATCCTCGGACACCACCTTTCTGATAATCGTGTAAGTAAGTTTGGAGCTGTTGTCTTGCCCGGAATAAATAGGATTTGACCGTGTTTAACGGCAGGTCGAGCGAGTCGGCTATCTCGTTATATGAGAAATCCTGCAAATACCGGAGCACGACGACCGCACGGTGGTGCTCGGGCAATTTATCGATCGCGTTGCGAATATCTTCGCTCGCGTATGTTGAAAGAACTTCTTCCTCGACGCTGTGCGTATCTCGAAAGACCATTTCGTGTTCCTCGATCGAAACGGTCGGTTTCGTCCGGCGGAACTTATCGATGCAGATATTCGTCACGATTCGCTGCACCCACGTCTTGAACTGAGCCTTCTCTTCGTAGGATCCGATTTTGGTATAAATGCGGATGAGCGCCTCTTGGGCTGCATCCATCGCATCCTGCTCATTATTCAATATATAGTAGGCTGTCCGGTAAACATGGTTTTCAATCTCTCGCAATAGAGATATAAGAGCGTCGCTGTCGCCCGCTTGCGCGGCTTTGATAAGGCCGGGCTCTACCACGAAGGATCCCCCTCTCTTGCACCCTTTCTGACGGAAAGGACGGTAAATAAGTTGCAGTGCAATGATAATTGTCTTTAAAAAAATTTAAGGTTGGGACGGGCTATGTGCCTAATTCCCAACCTTTAGGATATCAGAAAAGAATGAAACCGTATACTCCAAGGCATTCGCCCCTTGCGCGCTAGCACCTCGCCCGTCAAAAGGCTCGTGCTCTAATACCCGAGCGACAGCTCGACCTCGTTTATCGCTGGCTCGAGCCCCTGCGCATACTGTGCTAAGTTTGCGGTAAAAATGTCGATGAGCCGATCCGTGTACCGGTACGTGCTGCCCGCGTTATGCGGCGTAACGATGACATTGTCCAGCCCCCACAGCGGATGGTCGGCTGGCAGCGGCTCCTCTTCGAACACGTCCAAACCCGCTCCCGCAAGCCTCCCGGCCGTGAGCGCTTCTAGCAGCGCCGCGGTATCCGTCGTCTTCCCTCGGCCGATATTGATGTAATACGCCGTCGGCTTCATAGCTGCGAATGCCTCGCGGTCCATCATATGCTCCGTCTCCGTCGTATGCGGCAGGCAATTGACGACGAAGTCGCTTTCGCGGAGCACATCATGCAGTCCGTCCATGCCATACATGCGATCAACGCCTGCTGCAGGGAGGCCGGAGCGCCGTACCCCCAGCACGCGCATCTGGAACGCTTTGGCGATGCGGGCGGTCTCTTCGCCGATCGCGCCGACGCCGAGAATGCCGAGCGTCTTGCCGTGGATTTCGCCTAGCTCGCCGTACGAGCCCCAGCTGCGCCTGGCTTGGCTGCGTATGGCGGTATGCAAATCCCTCGCGAACGCCAGCATCAACCCGAGGATCGTCTCCGAGATCGGGGCGGCGTGTACGCCCGTCGCGTTCGTCAGCCGTATGCCCTTCTCCTTCAAGAGCGCGAGCGGCAAATGCTCGACGCCTGCCCCCCAATGCTGTACCCAGCGGATCTTGGAGGTCGAATCCGAGACTGCTTCTTCTACCGTCCGGTTCCACCCGACGACGATCTCCGCCCCGTTCAAATGCGCGCGAAGCTGTTCTTGACCGAACCGTTCTTCACTGGCGATGACTTCCCAGTCTGGCGCTTGTTCGCGGATTTGCCGCACATGACTCTCCTTAACAGGATTGACGACAACGATTTTCCCCATACGTTCCATCCTCCCCCAAACCGCGTTTAATTCCGCCCCGCGCATGAAAAAAAGAGGCTTGAAAGATCCGTGCGTGCAGCGGATTTCTTGCCTCCAGTGGTTGGGTCGGCGAGGCTGTCCACCTCGAGGTTGCTCCAATTAGTACTGCCACTTTAGCATGCCTTGCGATAGCCTGTCAATCAGCGGCGGCACGAACTTCCGGTAGTCTGG
This sequence comes from Paenibacillus aurantiacus, assembly GCF_042431225.1. Taxonomy (NCBI): domain Bacteria; kingdom Bacillati; phylum Bacillota; class Bacilli; order Caryophanales; family Paenibacillaceae; genus Paenibacillus; species Paenibacillus aurantiacus. The sequence continues at coordinate 276,365 of NZ_JBHMDO010000010.1, forward strand.
ATCGGTAGGATAGCTTGCCATTCGGCAGCGCCCGCCATTGAATTTCACCGCCCAGATCGGTTCGCAGAACTGGAATATCCGCCCCTTCCAGACGCTGCAGAACGCTCGGATGCGGATGACCATACGAATTGTTGCGACCCGCCGAAATAACGGCTGCCTTTGGTTTCCAATAGGCGAGCCAACCAGGCGATGTCGATGTTTTGGACCCGTGATGCGATGCTTTCATAACGTCAATGCCGGCCCGTGCAGTCGTATCCTGACCAAGTGCGGTATCGGCGCTGCCGATTAACCGATGGATGATCCGTTCTTCCTGCTCCGTTTCGGCATCCCCTGCCAGAAGAAAGGTACGCTCGTGCAGCCGGACAACCATGGCGACGCTCCTCCCGTTCTGTTCCTCCGCCAGCGGAGCGGGGTTCTCCGGAAGCCCCTCTGCCTGTTCCTCCGCGCTGACGATTCGAATGGAGGACGCCGGGTCCAGTCGAAGCTCGCTGTTCAAGGACGCCCGATACATCGGTATGTCCAATTGGGCCAATTGCTGCAGAAGCGCCACCGCATCGGCGGATTCTTTCAGCGTCCCGTTCCACAACACCGCCTTGATCGGCAGACTTTCGACGACGGCCTTCAGTCCTCCAATGTGGTCGCTGTCCAAATGTGAAATGACCAGCAGATCCAGCTCATGAACGCCCCGCTTATAAAGCAGCGGCACGACGGTTTTGCGCCCGACCTCGTACGGATCGCGCCGCACCCTCCAGCTGTCGCCTTCCTTCCGGAAGCGGACGGTGCCTCCGCCATCGACCAGCACGTGTCTGCCCGCAGCCGTACGAATCAGCACGGCATCGCCTTGTCCGACATCGAGAAAGCTGACAACGCCGGCCTTGTCGTTCCACAGCGGGTTATACGCCCACCATAACAGCAGGGCGAAGACGGCTGCGGCGGCGTAAGATTGCCAGCGCATCACGCGACCGCCGAATGAGCTCTGCAAGCCGGTGCCGAGATCAGGTTGGGGATTTCCGGGAGCGGACGAAAGCGGCAACGTCTCCATAGCCGCGGCTGCTCGCGAGTTGTGTACCGGATACTCGGTGCGTCGGCTTATTTCAATGGTTGAGGCCTCCCGGTTATCGTTCTCTTCCTCCGCGGCGTCGCCAACGTCTGCAGGAACGACTTGGCCCGAAGCCTTCTGCTTCTGTCTGGATGCCGTTCGAAGCAGCGCGTATAACGCCAAGTAGTAGAGAATAATCCACCAGATCGGCGGCGTTGCCCAAATCATTCTCCCGAACGTCCACTCGCTCAGCCGGTCGATGCCCGCGAACGTCGCCGCATTGGCCGCTCTTGCCGCTGCGGCTAGCAGTACCCCGGCCGGCTGCCAAAACGCGGCGATCAAAAGCGAAGCCCCGCCAAGCGGCATGACGATGAAGCTGATGAACGGCACGAGCACCAAATTCGCCGGGAGCGACAGCCAATTGAACTGGTTGAAATAGTAGATGCTGAGCGGGAAGGAGGCCGCCTGCGCCACAATCGTCACGGTCACGGCATCATGCAGCCAGCCTAGCTTTCCGCCTGCCGGCAGAAGCTTGCGAGCGGGCGGCACAAAAACGATCAGCCCTGCCGTCACCAAGAACGACAGCTGAAATCCGACATTATAGAGCAAATAAGGGTCCCAGATCAGCATGAGCAGTGCCGCCGCGGCAAGCAAGTGGAGCCCGTCCTTCAGCTTGCCGAAGCGCGCGGCCGCAAGTCCCAGCATGGCCATGAGACCCGCACGCACGACGGACGGCGAACAACCGGACATGAGCACATATAGCGGTACTGCGGCAATCAGCGTTGTCTGCAGCCGTTCCCGCGTCAGGCGAAATAATCGCAGAACGACGCTCAGTAAATATAAGTACACCGCGACATGAAGACCGGAGATCGCCAGAATATGCGTCAACCCCAGCTGGCTGAACTGCCGAAACCGGTCCGGGTCCAGCTCGTCGCCGATGCCGAGCACAAGCCCCTGCATATAGCCGCCCTGCTCGCCAGGGTACAACTCTTTCATTTTGGACGCCATCGTCGCCCGTATGCCATCAACGACGCCCAGCCAAGCTGCAGCCGAGTCCAGCCTTCGGTCTTCCGTCTGGACGGCGGAGGCGCCTTGTACGGCCGCCACCCAATGAATACGCTGCCGCTTCAAGTAGACGGCGTAATCGAAGCCCCCGAAATTCGTCGCGCCGACAGGCTTGCTCAAGACGCCGCTAATCCGCATGCGCTGACCACGCTTCCAAGCCGCGGACGTCCGCAGCTCCGATTCCTCGGCCAGCTTCACTTGCACGAGCATCCGCTCTCCCGCCATCGCGCGCGCCTGCTTCTCGCCTTGCAAGGTGATTTGGTCGGTCCGCAAGGTGAACTGCGCCCGATCACCGTCCACCTCGACGGCCGAGACGAGCATGCCAGCTATGTCGGCGGATATCTCCGACGCTTGTTCAGGAACGGTCAAATTCGTCTCGTTGCCGGCATCCTCCCACATCATGTGCGCTCCGGCCGCCGCGAAAGCACAGACGCACAGCAGCGCCACCGTAATGCCTCGCCGGTTAAAGCCAAACAAGGCGGGCAACAGTACGGCCAGCGCGATTCCGGCCATGGCAACACCCGCAGCCGTTAATTCGGCGGCCGCTGCACTTCCCAAAATCCAACAAACGGTAAACCAAACAATAGGACGGTTCATAGGTTGTCCCTCCTCTTACGCCTTGCCAATAAAAAGAACCCCTGAACACGCCCTATCGGCGTCCATTCAGAGGTTCTTCCCCCAAGCCTGATTATGAGATCACGTTCACGCCGCATTGAGGCGGCGGTTCATAAGCGTCCAGTCTGCGAAAGGCAATGCCCTTCTGTTCCATCAGCTTAATCACTTTCTCGCTGTCTTTCGGATAAGAGCGGTGGTAGACGATCTCCTTCACCCCGCTGTTCGCCAGCATATTCGCGCATGTCCAGCAAGGCTGATCCGTCACATACACCGTCGAGCCTTCGCGGTCGATCCGATCGGTGAACAACAGCAAATTTTGCTCGGCGTGAATCGTACGGATGCAGCGCTGCTTCTTGGTCACCTGCTCGACGCCCTCGACCAGCTTCAGTTCGTATTCTTCCACGATCATGCAGCCTGCTTCCGAGCAATCGGCGACTCCCATCGGCGCTCCGTTATAAGCCGTGCCAAGCAGCTTCTTGCCTTGGACCAGCAGCGCGCCCACGTGTCTGCGCGAACAGCGCGAACGGGTTGACACCATATAGGCGATATCCATGAAATAGGTATCCCAATCCTTGCGCGCCGGATCCTGGACGAACGTTTCCATCTTGACTTTCTCCTTCTCTCCCGCAGGCTCAGCCATTCGTCATTGATCGCACGTTACCATTCTTCACCATACGCCAAATTCCGTGGCCGCCTGTAATTTGCCTTCTATTGTCGCACAATTACGGTAATGCGACAACGTGCGGTTTCAGCTTCGCCAACAATTTCGGACCGATGCCTTTCACGCGAAGCAAATCGTCCGCCGAACCGAAGGCTCCGCCGGCTTCCCGCTCGACCACGATCGCCTTCGCTTTGGCCGCCCCGATGCCCGGCAGCGCGTCCAGCTCTTCCGCCGAAGCGCGATTGATGTCCAGCTTTCCTTCCGCTGCCGCCGTCTTAGCGTCGGATGAATCATACGCTGGGGTTATTTCCGCGGGGACCGTACTCGCCTTCGACTCCGCGCCTGCGGATTCTGGATTCGCTCCGCCTGCTGTCACTTCACCGGCTTCCTGCGATCCACCCCCCGTCGTCGCCTGGTTCGAGCCGACTGCCCCAGCCTCTACCGGTTGGCCGCTCCCCTTCGTCTTGTCGGCGTTATGGACGGTGTTATTGCCGTTGTCCTTGCCAACGGCAGCAGTGCCCGAGCCATCCGCTGGAGACTCCAACGCCGCCTCGACCTCCTGGCTTACATCCGTCCACCCTGTCGGCGGGGATGCTTTCGTTTCGCTCCAAGCGCCGATCATCAGACTTGCGCCGATCAGCAGCAAGACGATGATCAATAGACTGCTCCCTTTCGTTGACCGCAGTGCTTTCATCGTTACCCTCTCCTTTACGATAATTTGGTTCTATTTGTAAATCGGCGTCATGTTGGCCGAGCCGCTCGGCATACGGTAGTAAGAGCCGCCCATGGGTTTTGGAAAAATGCTGTGTTTCGCTTACGCGAAACACCAAGCTTATGCTTTCGATGCTGTGTTTCGCTTACGCGAAACACCAAGCTTATGCTTTCGATGCTATGTTTCGCTTACGCGAAACACCAAGCTTATGCTTTCGATGCTGTGTTTCGCTTACGCGAAACACCTTAAGGAGGTCGATATCCATGAACATCGGATTTATCGGAGTCGGGAGCATGGGCAGCCTGCTCATCGACGCTTTCGTCGCGACGAAAGCGCTGGACCCGTCCCAGATTACAGTCAGCAACCGGACGTTCGCCAAGGCGGTCTCGCTAGCCGTCCGGCATCCGGGGCTCAATGCCGTACCCTCGAACGCCGAAGCGGCTTCAGGGCGCGACATTATTTTTCTATGCGTCAAGCCGCACGAATATAAGAAGGTCATCGACGAGATTCGTCCCGCCCTTCAGCCGAATCAGCTGCTCGTCTCGATCACCAGCCCTGTTCTTCTGAACCAGCTGGAGGATTGTCTGCCCTGCAAAATCGCCAAGGTTATCCCCAGCATTACCAATTTCGTGCACGAAGGCGCGACACTGTGCATGTTCGGCACCCGCGTCGAGCCGAGCGACCGCAATCGGCTGCTGGACCTGCTCTCGTCTATTAGCGATCCACTCGAGATCGATGAGCGCCATACGCGCATCGTCTCCGATCTATCCAGCTGCGGTCCGGCGTTCATGGCTTTCGTCCTGCAGAAGTTTATCGACGCCGCCGTCGAAGAGGCCGGCATCGACCGCACCCAAGCAACTGCCATCGCAAGCGTCATGCTGCACGGCACCGGCAAACTGCTGACCGAGGGCAACATGACGCCTGAGCAGCTCCAACAGCGCGTCGCCGTGCCGGGCGGCATTACCGCCAAAGCGCTTACGCTGCTGCATAAGGAGCTCGATGACGTATTTAACGGGGTTGTCCGCGCCACGCATGCCAAATACGAGGAGGATCTCATCGTCGTACACGACCTTTTATACGGCAAAGAGGTGAACGACACCTAACGCATGCTTTGCGTTAAGCTGCCATTCACCTCTTTATCCTTCATCCGCCGCGTTAGTTCGCGACGATATTGACGAGCTTGCCTTTCACCGCGATGACTTTGCGGATTGTCTTGCCTGCGATCGCCTCGGCTACTTTCTCGGACTGCTTGGCGAGCTGCTCCATGTCGGCTTCGTTCGTGTCGGCCGCGATCGAGATGCGGTCCATAATTTTGCCGTTCACTTGCACGACGATCTCGACTTCGGCGTCGATCGTCCAAGCCTCGTCATACGTCGGCCAAGCGACGAATGTGATCGAACCGTCGCCGCCGAGCTTCTCCCACAGCTCTTCAGCGATATGCGGTGCAAGCGGCGAGAGCAGCTGAACGAAATGCTCCATCGCTTCACGCGGAAGTACGTCCGTCTTATACGCTTCGTTGACGAAAATCATAAGCTGGCTGATCGCCGTGTTAAAGCGCAGATGTTCGTAGTCGTCGGTAATTTTCTTCACCGTGCGGTGCCATACGCGCTTGAACGCGTCCGTCGTCTCGCCTGCGCCGATCTTGGCGCTGACCGTGCCGTCCTCATTGATGAATAGACGCCATACGCGGGCCAGGAAGCGGTGCATTCCTTCGACGCCGTTCGTGTTCCATGGCTTCGTCGCCTCCAGCGGCCCCATGAACATTTCGTACATCCGGAGCGTATCCGCACCGAACTCGCCCACGATATCGTCCGGATTGATGACGTTGCCGCGCGATTTGGACATTTTCTCGTTGTTCGTGCCGAGGATCATCCCTTGGTTGACGAGCTTGTGGAACGGCTCCTTCGTCGCCACGACGCCCAGATCGTACAGTACTTTATGCCAGAAGCGCGCATACAGCAGGTGAAGCACGGCATGCTCGGCGCCGCCGATGTACAGGTCGACCGGCAGCCATTCCTTCTGCTTCTCCGGCGAGCAGATTTCCTTGTCGTTGTGCGGATCGATGAAACGCAGGTAATACCAGCAGCTGCCGGCCCATTGCGGCATCGTATTCGTCTCGCGGCGGGCCTTCATGCCCGTCTCCGGATCGATGGTCTCCACCCACTCCGTCACGTTCGCCAGCGGCGATTCGCCCGTGCCCGATGGCTTGATTTGATCTACATCCGGCAGCAACAGCGGCAGCTGGTCTTCCGGAACCGGCTTCATCGTGCCGTCCTCCAGGTGCAGAATCGGGATCGGCTCGCCCCAATAACGCTGACGGCTGAATAGCCAGTCGCGCAGACGGTAGGTGACTTTGCCTTTGCCGCTGCCGGAGGCTTCCAGCTTCTCGATCATCGCCGCGATCGCCGCTTCGTTGTTCAAGCCGTTCAGGAATTCCGAATTGACGTGAGGACCGTCGCCCGCATACGCTTCGTTCTCCACGTCGCCGCCTTGGACAACCTCCACGATCGGCAGATCGAACTGCTTCGCGAACTCCCAGTCGCGCTGGTCGTGGCCTGGAACCGCCATGATCGCGCCCGTGCCATATCCCGCAAGCACGTAATCCGCGATCCAGATCGGCACCTTCTCGCCGCTGACCGGATTGACCGCGTAAGCGCCAGTGAAGACGCCCGTCTTCTCCTTCGCCAGATCGGTCCGCTCCAGATCGCTCTTATGCGAAGCCTTCTCCTGATATGCCTTCACGGCATCCGACTGATCGGCGGTCGCAATCTTCGCGACCAGCTCATGCTCCGGCGCGAGCACGCAGTACGTGGCGCCGAACAGCGTATCCGGCCGCGTCGTGAACACGACGAGCGCGTCCTCGTGCCCATCGATGGCGAACGTGACTTCCGCCCCTTTGGATTTGCCGATCCAGTTGCGCTGCATATCCTTGATGCTCTCCGACCAGTCCAGCTCTTCCAGATCGTCCAGCAGGCGATCGGCGTACTCGGTGATCTTCAGCACCCATTGGCGCATCGGCTTGCGGATAACGGGATGGTTGCCGCGCTCGCTAAGACCATTGATGACCTCTTCGTTCGCGAGCACTGTGCCGAGCGCCGGACACCAGTTGACCGGAACTTCGGCCACATAGGCAAGACCTTTCTTATACAGTTGGATGAAAATCCACTGCGTCCATTTGTAATAATCCGGATCGGTCGTGCTGAATTCACGGTCCCAGTCGTACGAGAAGCCGAGCGATTTGATCTGACGGCGGAAGTTGTTGATGTTCTTCACCGTAATGTCGCGCGGATGCTCGCCCGTATCGAGCGCGTGCTGCTCGGCCGGAAGGCCGAACGCGTCCCACCCCATCGGGTGCAGGACGTTATACCCGCGCATCCGCTTATAGCGGGAGACGATATCAGTCGCCGTGTAACCTTCCGGATGGCCGACGTGCAGGCCCGCACCGGACGGATAAGGGAACATATCGAGGGCGTAAAATTTCGGTTTGCCCGCATCCTCGGTCGTTGCGAATGTCTTGTTCTCGTCCCAGAACTTCTGCCATTTTGGCTCGATAGACTGGGGATTGTAGCCTTGCTGCTCTTGTCGTTCTTGTGCCATGACTAGTCCCTCCTGATCAACATAAAAAACCTCCCGCCCAAGCGTATAACGCTAGGGACGAGAGGTTGAAATTCCCGTGGTACCACCCTAGTTAGCGAATCGGCCCGAAGGCTTCCCGCTCACTCGACATCTTTAACGCAGATGATACGGCATGCTTCGTCAGACGCTCCCGGAAGAACGGCTGAATGCGCATGCGGCTCCAAGGCGAGTTCGCTCCCCTGCTGGTACGGCTCTCACCACCCGCCGTCTCTCTGAACCAGCCGTATGAAGCTACTGCTCCTTATCGACGCCCATTACATAAAAATGGTTAGTTCGATTATAAAGAAGCGACGGCTCGCCTGTCAAGCCACGCGCTTCCGTACACTATTTGACGCATACGAAAAACAGCCGTTCGCTCCCCGGATCCGGCGCCTCGAACGCAAAATCCGCGTAGCATTCGACCTTAGAGAAACCCGCCGCGTGAAGCGCGTCCTGCAGCCAATATCGGTCATACGCTCGTTGAACGTGCGTCTCCTCGATGCGGACGTATTTCGCGTCCTCCGCCTCCCCGTCCCGGGCGAAAATGGTCAGCTCGTGCTCGATCTCCATTCGATCTTCATCGTAATCGCTTGTCCAAATGTACGCCACGTCCCGCTCGTTCAATGTGAACGGCTGCTCCTCGGCATAGCGTGCGAGCTGTATCGGCGCGTGCACGTCGAACAAGAACGTCCCGCCGGGCTTAAGCGCCGCCCACGTCGCCCGGAACGCATCCTCCACCTCCTCCGGCTCCGTCAAGTAATTGACGCAATCGCAGAAGGAAATGGCGGCATCGACCGCCTCGGGCGCCTCCCATTCGCGCATGTCCTGCTGCAGCCATTGAATGGAGCCGGCATCCGCGGGCAGCGCGCGCTGGGGCAGCGACTCCCACTTGTCCCGGCCAACAGTCAGCATGTCCGCGGCGAGGTCAATCGCATACACCCGCTTGCCTGCCTGTGCGAGCGGGATCGCGATGCTGCCTGTTCCACAGCCCAAATCCGCGACGATGTCCGGCTCTCCCAGCCTGCTCCACGCTTCGCGCGCGAACCGGATCCAATCCGGGTACGGCATCTCTTCCATCAACCGGTCGTAAACGAACGCAAATTGCCCATATGCCTGCATGTTGTTCTCTCCTACTTCGTCCGTAGTTATCTTGATCGCTCCATTATACCATTGCGGCGGATTGGATTGCATGCGACCATCCGGAGGTTCCAAACTCGGCGGATCGGCGGCCATAATTTTTCGTCCTAAATCGGCTACTGGAGCAGCGATGCCCCGTATCATCATGCCACGCCCTCCTCACCGCACCCAAATGCAGAAACACAAAAAAGCCGGGAATCCTTCTCGGACTTCCCGGCTCCGTTCAGATGCCTTTAGTTCTCCGCTTGCGATGCGTCTTCAGCCTTCAGTTTCGTCCAGTTGCCCTCCTGCGTGACAAGCCCCTCGCGCATCAGTTTGCCCATCGCGCGCTTGAACGCGGACTTGCTAATGCCGAACTTCTGCTTGATCACGTCCGCTGGCGTCTCATCTGAATATGGCATCGATCCTGCCGGACGCGATTTCAGAAATTCCAAAATCCGGTCGGCGTCTTCCACGCGTCCGACTTCCTTCCGCTGCGACATCGACAAATTCACGCGGCCGTCCTCACGGACGAACGTCACGCGCGCCGAGACGCGCTCGCCCATGCGCAGCGGCTGGGTGCGATCCTCTGCCGGAATGAACCCGTAGGCCCCGAAGCCGAGCACGCCGCCGTCGATCAGCACGAACGAGCCGATCTTCAGCGTCTTCGTGACCCAGCCTTCCACCCAGTTGTTCTTCCAGGATTCGGGCGCGCGGAACGTCAGTTCGGACAAATCTTCTTCCGTCGCGACATTCGCGACCAGCCGTCCGATTTTGTCGTGAGTCAGCTTGACGAACACCTCGTCGCCCGGCTGCGGACGAAGCGTCTTCAGCTCCGGCTGCTCCGAGAGCGGAAGCAGCAGCTGTCGGCCGAGCCCGATCTCCAGAAATGCACCGATACGCGGATGCGTATCCGCTACCGCGAGCCTGGCGATCTCGCCTAGCTTAATAAGCGGCTTGTGCATCGTCGCCGCAAGCCGGTCTTCCGTATCATAGAACAAGAAGACGTCAAGCTCCGCATCAGGCTTCGGCTTCTTACCGACCAGCTCCGTGTAATGCAGCAGCACCTCGCTTGTCCCATCTGTCAAAAAATAACCGAAGGGCGACACTTCGCGTGCCACCCTCAATTTCGCGAACTCTCCCGCGACTAGCGTCATGCGAATTCCACAACCTTCGCGTCAGACCAGAGCCGTTCGATGTTGTAATATTCGCGCTCGTCGCGATGGAATACGTGCACGACGACGTCGCCGATGTCCACGAGCACCCAACGCCCTTGATCCGCGCCTTCAATGCCGCGCAGGTTAACGCCTTTCTCGTGAGCGCGCTTGCGGATCTCCGTCATGATCGCCTGGACCTGCGTGTCCGAATTGCCGTGGCAGATGACGAAATAGTCCGCCACCAGCGAAATACCTTTCAAATCGAGCGCCACGATTTGGTGCGCTTTCTTGTCTTCCGCCGCCGCGACGACGATTCGCATCAATTCATCTGCGTTAACTGTCATAGCTCAGCCTCCCGTAATTGTAAGATTAAATCATTGCGTGCGGCCACCGTCAGCGGGAAAATCCGCTTCCCTTGAGCCAGCAAATACGAAATCGTCGAATCGAATCCGGCAATCAGCGCTTTCTCCACACTATGCTCGGCTAATTCGCGAATTTTATGCACGCCGGGAAAATCCCGGCCAGGCTCCATATAATCGGCCAGGCAGACGATTTTGTCCAGCAGCGTCATCCGCTCCCGGCCAGACGTATGGAAGCGGACCGCATCGAGCACCTCGATGTCCGTAATGCCATAGTCCCGTTCCGCGACGAACGCGCCGACCGGCGCATGCCACAGCTCCTTGTCGAACTGCAGCAGCTCCTCCGGCATCCCCTGCTCGCGAATAATCGTCTCCATCCGGGCAGTTGGCCAATATTTGGCCACATCGTGGAGAATGGCGGCTTGATCGGCTTTGTCCGAGTCCGCCCCGAATCGTTCGGCCAGGATGACCGCCGTCTCCATTACGCCCAAGGTATGCACCCAGCGTTTCGCCGGCATCTCGGCGCTTACTTTTTCCATCATCGTTTTACGATTCATAGAGACCGTTCCTTTGGATATAAAAATATACGCCATCCGGCACGTAATACCGAATCGATCGTCCCGACGACGCCCGCACTCGAATGTCGGTGGACGAAATATCGATGTGCGGCATCGCCGCGAACTCGACCCTCCCCAGCAGGAAAGGAGGCAATGCCGACGGATCCGGCAGCGGCTGTCCTGGACGCTCCAATCCGATAAACCGGACCACACTCGCCAGCTCCTCGATCCGATGCCACTTCGCCAAGTCGTTCACTCGGTCGGAGCCGATAATATAGGCGAACTCAACCTGCGGATACTTCGAGGCAAGTTCCTGTACCGTGTCGATGGAATAGCTCACGCCGCCGCGTTTAAGCTCCATATCTAGCACGCGAAAGCGCGGTTCCGGCTCGGTCGCGAGCATCGTCATCTCTAGTCTGGCCAAGCTGTCCGCACCCGGTTCATGATCCTTAAGCGGAGGCGCGTAGGAGGGGACGAACCACACCTCGTCGAGCCCGGCTTCGTCGAGCGCGGATTGCGCGGCGATCAGATGGCCGACATGGATCGGATCGAACGTGCCGCCCATTATGCCGACTTTCCTCATATTCGGTAAGCCTCCCTTGGCGAAGCGGCGCGCGCCCTTGCACAAACGCGCCTAGTCAAGCTTATGGCAGCTCGATCGTTTTATTCTCTTTGGATTCTTTGTAAAGGACGATCGTCTTGCCGATCACCTGCACGAGCTCGGCGCCGGCTTCGTCCGCGATCCATTGCCCGACTTCCTTGGGATCTTCGGTCGAATTATTGAGCACCGAAACTTTGATTAGCTCTCGTACTTCGATCGCTTCGACGACGTGACGCACCAAATTATCGTTGGCGCCGCCTTTGCCGACTTGGAAAATCGGGTTCAAATGATGCGCCTGCGAGCGCAAAAAACGCTTTTGTTTGCCTGTCAACATGTGCTGGATTCCTTCTTTCCGTTAATAAAAACTTGCTTACCGCTAGCCGTTCGCCCTGGCACCCAGCGCTTCGAGCACGGCCTGGCGCATCGCCGTGACCGGCGCGTCTACGCCCGTCCAATATTCGAACGCGTAGGCGCCTTGATAAATAAACATGCCGAGTCCGCCGTGTATGCGCAGCCCCCGCTCTTGTGCCTCCGCCAGAAACTTCGTCTTCAACGGATTATAGATGAGGTCGCTTGCAATCGCCCCCGGCCGCAGCCAACTCGCCTCGACCGGCGATTCGTCCGCGTTCGGGAACATGCCGATCGATGTCGTGTTGATCACGATATCCGCTTCGCCGCACAGAACCGGCAGCCGATCGAGCGCGGCGGTCCGGATATCGGCCCGGCCGCGAAAGAGCTCCGCCAGTTCCTCGGCGCGGGCGGCAGTCCGATTGGCCACCGTCACGTCGCGAACGCCCTCCTTGGTCAGCGCGTACAGAATGCCGCGCGTCGCGCCTCCCGCGCCGACGATCAGCACCCGTTTGCCGGCCAAATCAGGCTCTGCTTCTTCCTTGAGCGAACGCACGTAACCCAATCCGTCGGTATTGTAACCGGTCAGCTTACCCTCGTCATTCACGATCGTATTGACCGCCCCGATGATCCGGGCGCTCTCGTCGATTATATCGAGATGGTCCATAATATCGAGTTTGTGCGGAATCGTGACATTTACCCCGCGTATGCCCATCGCCCGGACCCCTGCGGCGAAATCGCCGAGCCGGTCGCTCTTAACGTGAAAAGCTGTATAGACGCCGTTCAAGCCGGTTTCACGGAAGGCTCGGTTCATCATGATCGGCGACTTCGAGTGCCGAATCGGGTCGCCGATCACGCTGTACAGCACCGTATGGCTGTCGACGACATTGCCGTCGTATACGGTTCTATCTTCGTTCCCCAACAAATCCGTTCACGCTCCCATGCGTTAATAAGAATGCCGAACTATGACGCAACGCTTCGTCTAGATCAACGCGTCACGGAGCAGGACGCGCACGCCCTTCGGCGCATGAACGTCGATGAGCGCGCCAACTTGGCTGTTCACATGAATCCAGCCGAGACCGGAGATGAACACGTCCACCTCAGAGCCGCGTTTAACGGTCAGACGGTGTCTGGTCCAAGCCGGCATCTCCTCCAGCTGCTCCGCGCTCGGCGGAGCAAGCAGCACGCCTTTGTGCTCCGCGAACAGCTCGTCCGCACGCTCCAGCTTCGTCCGGTGCAGGTTCAGCCCGCCCGCGACGTAGAAGGTGAACGACTGGCGATCGCCTTCGACGAAGTCGAATCGGGCCAGCGCGCCGATGAACAGCGTCTGCTGCGCGTTGAGCTGATAGACGACCGGCTTGATTTCCTTCTCGGGCAGGACGGCCTGCAGCACGTTCCGCGGCACGATCTCCGTCATCCGGTGCTGGTATACAATGCCCGGCGTATCGATAATATCATGGCCGTCGTCAAGCGGGATATGAACGGCATCCAGCGTCGTGCCGGGATAACGCGACGTCGTCAGCTCCCGCTCCAGATCGGAGTAATCGCGGATAAGCCGATTGATCAGCGTCGACTTGCCAACGTTCGTCGCGCCGACGACGTAGACGTCCCGGTCTCCCCGATGCTTCGCGAGCGATTCGATGACATATTCGAAGCCAGTGCCGCGCTTGGCGCTGCATAGGACGATATCCATCAGCTTAATGCCCTGCGCCTTAGCCTGCTTCTGCACCCAGTTGCGCAGCCGGTTCGTGTTGATCCCTCTAGGCAGCAGGTCGATCTTGTTCACCACGAGCATCACCGGATTGTTCCCGACGAAGCGCTGCAAGCCTGGAATGATGCTCCCCTCGAAGTCGAACAGATCGACGATATGCACAACAAGGCTGTCCGTAGCGGCGATGCCGCCAAGCAGCCTGAGAAAGTCGTCCTGATCAATCGCGACCGAAGCCGCCTCGTTGTAATTCTTAATCCGGAAGCAGCGCTGACAGATCACAGGCTCCTTCTGGAGCGCGGCTTCCGGCACGTAGCCCGGTTTACTCGCCGTCTCCGTTTGCAGTGGAACGCCGCATCCGGCGCATCTGCTTGTTTCTTGTTGCAATTTCGTCACTTGCGATCCTCCTCGGGCCATAGCCCTTTTTTGCGCAGCCTGGACAGCGCAACCCGCTCGAGCAAGCGGTTGAAACGCGTCATGATGCCCTCGTCCGCCGGCGATATCGCGTGGACGAGAATCGTGAACAATCCCATCCGCTTGCCGCCGAGCACGTCTGTCATCATTTGGTCGCCGATGACGGCCGTCTGCTCGGCCGGCAAATCCAGCACCACCAGCGCTGATTTGAAAGCTCGGTTCCACGGCTTGCGGGCGGCGTGAATGAACGGAATGTTCAGCGGCACCGCGAATTTCGACACGCGCGTTTCGTTGTTGTTCGAGACGATGACGACCTTGAAGCCCAAATCCCGGACGACGTCCAGCCACTTGACCAGCTCCGGCGTGGCTAGCGGTACTTTGGCGCCGACCAAAGTATTGTCCAAATCCGTAATAATGCCTTTCATGCCCTGTTCCTTCAGCGCATGCAGATCAATATCGTAAATGGTTTTGACGCGCATATGCGGCAACAGCCGTTCAAACATGGTTTCGACTCCCCTGCTATCGCTATACCCGAAACTATACCATACAATCGGAAGAGCATGCAAAACTTGTCTGCACCCGTCAAAACCGTGTTATGCAAGGCGAAACAGCATTCGCCAGTCTTGGCGGCGAATGCTGTTTCGTTCCGAAGAAATACAAGTTGCCTATATTAATGTGCAATTAATCTAGGCTTGTATTTCAAGGCGAAACAGCATTCGCCAACCTTGGCGGCGGATGTTGTTTCGTTCCGAAGAAAAACAAGATGCCTGTATCAGCGTGCAATTCATATAGGCTTGTATTTCAAGGCGAAACAGCATTCGCCAACCTTGGCGGCGGATGCTGTTTCGTTCCGAAGAAATACAAAGAACCTCCCTTGCCATCACAAGGGAGGTTCTGTCGCGATTCGGCTGCACGCAAAAAAACGGAATCCGTTTGCCATAAAATTAGGAAGACAACCGTTCGCGGATCGACTTGGCATCCTGCTCGAAGCGGGATACATCGTCCTCCGTCATCGCCATCGCGCTGTATTTCGCCTTCTCGAACGCGGACTGCACACGGCGGAATTCGGGCTGCAGGCTCGAGAATCGGGACGACCAGCGATCCATCGTCTCGCGCATCGTCTCGTGCTCGATGCGGTCGAATCCTTTGCGGCGGCAGAAGCGAAGCAGCCGCTCTGTCTCTCGGACGACTCGCTCGTTCGCGTTCTTGTAGCGATTTCCGCGAGTTGGCCACAGCGGCACCGATTTGCGGAAACGGAACAGAATGAACGCCCCCGCCGCTACAAGAATAATGGCACCTGCAATCAAGGCAACGGTTCCCCACGCAGAAGACGTCTCCGCTTCCGGCGCCGTTACAACCGGAGTGGTCGCAAGATCAGCGGGCAGCTCGACCGGAGCGGGTTCAGGCGCGTCTTCCGGCAGCACGTATGGGTAACTAAAGCCGGTCGTCGGCTCGAACGGAAGCCAGCCGTAGCCGGGGAAGTAGACTTCGACCCAAGAATGCGCGTCGGAGTTGCGGACCGTATACGTGCCCTCGCCCTCCGGATTGATGAATTCCATCTCTTCTCCGCGGAAGCCAGCCATGGACGGATCGACCGGCAGCGTACCCGGCGAATACCCTTTGACCCAGCGCGCAGGAATGCCCAACGTGCGAACCATGACTGCCATCGAAGTCGAGAAGTAATCACAGTAGCCTTCCTTCATTTGGAACAGGAAGCCGTCAACCAGATCTTCGCTCGTTCGGTTGGTAAGATCCGGCTCATTATTATAGGTAAAGTTGCTTTGGAGGTACGCCTCGATCGCTTTGACCTTATCGTAAGCCGACGCCTGATCGCGCGTAATATCCGCCGCAAGCGTACGCACACGCTCCGGCAGCGTATCCGGCAGCTGCAGGTACATGGCGCTCACGCTGCCGGCGCCAGCGCCGCTCGGGATGCTCCGAAGCGCCTCCTCGTCAAGCAGGGTGACATCCGAGACGATGGAATACGTCTGCGGATATTGGATCGTCTCCGTCTTTCCAACCAACCGCAGCTCCCATGATTGCGGCAGCCAGCGAAGACGCGGCAGCGGCTTACCTTCCTCCCCGACCATGACAATCGAAGAGATCGGGCCGGCGCCGAACAGCACCGGGAATTTGTCCTTCCTCTGCATCGTGACCGTCTGGGAAATTCGAGTTGTCTTCAGCCCTTCCGGCCGTCCGCTGGCAAGCACTTGGTCAGCCTGGATGCCCGTGACGGTCGGTTCTTCGCGCTCGCCTCTGGCATCCTCCCAGCCTTTGCCGGAGTATAACGCCTTTGTCTCCCCGCGCCAGTAGCTCCGATGGTTCGTCGTGACCTCCATCACGGGCGAGTAGTCGAACGTAAAGCCGCTGCCAAGGGCGGTGTCATTGCGGCCATAGCCCGAGCGACTGTCGCCTTTCTTGGCGACCGTCTCGATGCCGATCTTGTCGCCGATCATCGAAGGGACTGCTTCGCCGCGCGATTCTTTCCACGCCGTATACGGGTCCTTGACGATCGGGTCGATGGAAGGCACGAATACCCCCGCACCCATGACAAGCCCGATAATCAGCACGACGGAAGCGACTAGGCCAAGCGGATAACTCAGCAGATCCTGCCAGCTATCCGGATGCTTCTGCCTGAACTGCTCGAAGTGGCTAGCCACCAGCCAGAGCAGTCCGATCGTGATGATCAGCGCCACTTCCTGCCACAAGAAAATCGGCGTAAATAAAGAGTCGATCACGGACAGGGACAGCAATGCAGCGCCGACGACGGTAATAAGCCCTGATTTGCGCTTGCTCAGTACGACCGATGCCAGCACGATAAGCCATACGCCGAGACTGAGCCACAAAAAAGGAAAGAGCGGGGCCGTCAAATCGGACAGCCACGCCTGCATCCGGCCAGGACCGAACTCCTTCGGATAAGGCGAAATCCAGCGAAAATCGGTCATGATCAGATTGACGGCGACCAACGCGACAGCCTGCAGCGGGATCGCAAGCCTTCTCCATGGCACGGCCAAGGCGATCAGCGATATTGCGATAAGCTGCCCGTAAATAACGGCGTAGGTCTCTTCCCACCACCAATCCCCGAAACATTGCACCCATAGCGCAATGATGCTGGCTGCGAACAGATACGAGAGTCGCTCGAACCCGTTAACGGTTAAGTATGAAGCGAATTTGCGCGTCGAGTTTCTCATTGGCCTCCTCCCTCCAACACGGCTGGCAGTTCCTGCAGGCTGGCGACGGAATAGACCCCAAACCCGCTACGGCGCAGCAGACGCAGCCATTCCGGGTTCGCCCCGTTCCCCTGGGCCTGTTCTTTGCCCCGGATATGAATCAGCATCGGTACGACTCCCCGGCGGTTCAACCACTCCATCGCACGCACCGTCTCTTCGCCGCCTTGAGGGGAAACGATCACCGCGAACGAGCCGTGAGGCAGCATTGCATCCGCCTGACGCAGCGTCCGGTACAACGGCGTCGCGCCATCGGGCTGGACGCGCACGAAATGGTTCATCATCAGCTCCAGCTGATCGGGCGAAGCTTTGGCCGAGAAGCCTTCCTTCGCCGCGCCGGCGGATAATAGCCCGATCGACGTCGAACTGCGGAATGAGAATTGCGCGATGGACGCCACGACCGATACGGCGAGCTCGAATTCGTCGCCGCTTGCGTATGCGCCACCGTATCGGTCTAGAACGAACACCGTGCGGGGCAGCGACTCGCGCTCGAACTCCTTGGACTTCCACTGTCCCGTACGCGCGGTCGCGTTCCAATGAATGCGGGACAGCCGATCGCCGTAAATATATTCGCGCACGCCGTTAATCTGCGTGGTCTCCTTCGCGGCGCGCTGCGTCGCGGACGTCGAGTAAGGCCCTTTCGCCCCGGTGCGAAGCTGCGGCCAGTAGCGGATCGGCACCGTCTGCGGATAGACGCTGAACGGCTCGGCGTTTAAGAAGCTTCCCGTATGCTCGAACAAGCCGAAAATATCACACGTGGAGCAAACCGTCGGCGCGAAATGGTAGATTCCTCTCTCCAGCGCCGGCGTCGCATAGGATATTTCGCCCATCCGTTTATAATTGGGGACGAACGAAGCTTCGAACGGCAGCTCCGATCCGTTCTGCCGAACAAGCCGGTCGCGGACGAGCACATAAGGCGCAGGCCAGAAACCCGGCAGCTGTACGTTTAGGGTCACCTCGACCTTGGAGCCTGCGGACAACACCCGCTCGCCGCCCGCGGATTGACCGCCTAACTGGAGCTTGCGTTCGCCGATCACGTTCCCGATGCCGCTGAAGCGGCCAAGCAGCAAATAAGCTAATAGCACATTGAAGATACAAAATAACATCAGCGAGGTCTTCCCGCCTTGGAAAAGCAGGAACAGCAGCGAGAAGACGTACAGCAGGCCGATGACCCGCCATCTGGTGAGCGCGCGGCTAAAGGTCAGCATACGCTTACCTTTCCATTCTGACCGGCACGCTCGTTTGGCTGATTACGGCCTCGATCACTTCGTCTGTCGTCAGGCCGCCAAGCCGAGCTTCCGTATGAAGCACGATCCGGTGCGCCAGCACGGTGCCGGCGAGCGCCTTAATGTCGTCGGGAATGACGAAATCTCGCTCCTGCAAGAAAGCGGAAGCTCTCGCCGCCGCGAGCAGCGAGATGGCCGCGCGCGGGCTTGCCCCCAGCTGGACGCCCGAATGGTCGCGCGTCGCCCGTACGATCCGCACCAAATAGTCGCCCACCGCCTCGTCGACATGCACCTGGCTCACCTTCTCCATTAGCGATGCGATCTCCGTACTATCCGCGACGGGCTCCAGCTTGTCCGCGGGCGACGTCGAATCCGGGGCGAGCAGCATCTGCCGCTCGGTCGCCGCATCCGGATAACCGAGCGAGATCTTCATCATGAAGCGGTCGAGCTGGGCTTCGGGCAGCGTATAGGTGCCCTCGAACTCAATCGGGTTCTGCGTGGCGATCAGAATGAACGGCTTCGGCAGCGCGTACGAATCGCCGTCCACCGTCACGTGACGTTCTTCCATCGCCTCGAGCAGCGCCGATTGCGTCTTCGTCGTCGCGCGGTTGATCTCGTCGACGAGCAGCAGATTGGTCATGACCGGTCCCGGACGGAACACGAACGTTTCATCTTTCGGATGATAGATTGCAACCCCGGTAATATCGGTCGGGAGCAAATCCGGATTGCACTGCACGCGGCGGAATTGGCCGCCTATCGTTCGGGATAAGGCTTTGACAAGCTGTGTCTTGCCCGTACCCGGCACATCTTCGATCAATACATGGCCGCCGGCCAATAGCGCGGTCAGCAGACGGTCGATTTCCACTTTCTTCCCGAGGATACAACGTTCCAGATTGCCGCGAATAAGTTGGATGAGCGAAAAGTCCTTACGTGTTACTTCCATGGTATACCTCCCGGATGATAGAAAATGAACGCCATGTTATTATTTTACAAAATGTTCAGACTGCCGTATAGACGGGGTTTTGCCGAAAAAATTTGGAGTATATTACAGCGGTCGCGCTCCTTGATCCAGCGAATCTGTCATGATTGACCATGATAATGGCATCCGCCGAGCAATCTTCGCTACGCTAGGCCTAAAGCTGCGCCCCGCTATTCTATCAACGATTCACTCCCACAATTTGTTACAAAAAGTTTCTATTTCCCTCCTAGTTCGCGATTGCGGAACATGCCAAAAAGGCTATACAGGTATGAACCCGCACAGCCTAAAGTTATCTAATTCGCTTAACCCGCCGCCTTAGTTCGGCAGCCCTATCCTTTCGGCTTGACGACAAGCGCCGCTAGGAAAGAGAAAATAATCGCTGCGGAAATGCCCGCGCTCGTCAAATCGAAAATACCGGTAATGACACCGATCCAGCCGTCGCGGTAATATTCCGTGAGCGCGCCGTGCACAAGTGCGTTGCCGAAGCTCGTAATCGGGATCGTCGCGCCTGCACCCGCGAATTTGACGAGCGGTTCATAGAAGCCGAGGCCGTCGATAACGGCGCCCGCAACGACGAGCGTGGCCATGGTGTGGGCGGGCGTCAGCTTCACGACGTCGAACATGAGCTGCCCAATGATGCATATCGCGCCGCCCACGAGAAAGGCCCATAAAAAATGCATTCGTCTTCCCTCCTGTCCCTTTATGATGTCGCTTCGATCGCGACGGCGTGTGCGATGCACGGAATACTTTCGCCCTGCTGGAACGACAGCGGAGATAACAGCGCTCCCGTGGCGACGACCAGAATCCGCTTCAGATCGCCTTGCTTCAGCCGCTTCAGCAGATGTCCGTATGTCACAACGGCCGAGCAGCCGCAGCCGCTTCCGCCCGCCTGCACCTTCTGCCGCTGGACGTCGTACACCATCAAGCCGCAGTCGCCGAAGACGGTATCCTCGATCGGCACTCCGTCGCGTTTGAGCAGATCGGTCGCGATCTCATGGCCGACGGTCGCCAAGTCGCCAGTGACGATCAAGTCATAGTCCTTCGGCTCCCGGCCGGTATCGTTGAAGTGCGCTTGAATCGTATCGACGGCCGCAGGCGCCATCGCCGCGCCCATGTTGAACGGATCTTTGATCCCAAGATCGACGATCTTGCCGATCGTCGCGCATTCGATGACCGGACCGTCGCCATCGGAAGCGAGCACAACCGCGCCTGCGCCGGTTACCGTGTACTGGGCGGTCGGGGGCTTCTGGGAGCCGTATTCGGTCGGATAGCGGAATTGCTTCTCGGCGGTGCAGTTATGGCTGCAGGCGCCTGCCAGCACGTATTGTCCAGAGCCGGAGTTGATGATCATCGAAGCGAGCGCCAGCGATTCCATGGAGGTAGAGCAGGCACCGAACACGCCCAAATACGGAGCCCCGATCGTCCGGGCCGCGAACGTGCTGCTGATAATCTGGTTCATGAGATCGCCGCCGACATAAAATGATAGCTCCTGCTTGTCCACCTTCGCGTGCTTAAGCGCGAAATCCGCAGCCTGCTCCATCAGCAGCCGCTCCGCCTTCTCCCAGCTTTGCTGCTGCATGTCCAGTTCGGGGTGCACAAGATCGTAATCCGCAGCCAGCGGCCCGTCGCCCTCGTCCGGTCCGACAACTGTCGCCGCTCCGAGAATAACGGGACGCTTATCGAACCACCAGGTTTGTTTGCCCCTCAGCATAGTCAATGACCCTCCAGACCGAGCGCCATATAAATGATGCCGATGAAAAACGCCGCGACGGTCCCGTATACGATGACTGAGCCCGCGAGCTTAAACATATTGCCCCCGACGCCGAGGACAAGACCCTCTGACCGGTGTTCGAGCGCAGCCGAACACATCGAGTTCGCGAAGCCCGTTACCGGCACAGCCGTCCCCGCGCCAGCCCATTGCGCGATTTTGTCGTAGACGCCCAAGCAGGTCAAGATGACGGAGAGCATAATCATGACCGCGACCGTCGGATTGCCGGCCTCCTGCTGCGTCATGTCGAAGGCATAAGCAAAAAAGTCCTGCACGGCTTGTCCGAGCGTGCAAATAAGTCCACCGACAAGAAAGGCGCGCAAACAATTCTTAAGCACCGAACGCGCCGGTTCCCGGCTCTTCGCGTAGGATTGATACTCTTGCGGCGACATCGTCATTTTCTTGTATTTCGAGCCGGTCTTTGTTGCCATCTTGATATTCATCCTTTCCTTCAAAGCATTATCGCCGCAGACGATCTCGCGAAGGCGCTGCGGCCGCAAGCTTCGCTACAGAAAAGTATTTGTTAAATCCGCTGCCCTTATGTAAGGAGGCGCGCAACAGAAAAACCTCCGGAAGTCCAGCATCCGGAGGTTCGGCTTACATGAAGGCGATCAGCAGCAGCACGACAAGCAGCACGTACAAGATTAGAACAAGCAATACAAACGATTCCCGCAACAACGCGATCGCGTCTCCTCTCTTGCGTCAGGATGGGCTAATAGTCCATCGTATGCAGCAAGCGGACCGGGCGGAAGCGGAAAACGACAAGGAATTCAAGAATCTTTAGGACGCCGATGCTGACGGTGCGGAGTCCTCGCCACTGGGCGTATCGGCCAGCGGTGTGCGCGTTACACTGCGGCGGCCGTCCACGCTGACGGGCACATCCCCGTCGATCGTGACGCGCCGGACGACGCGATGACGGTCGCCGTAATCGTTCACCGCGTAATGTTGGGTCGCCCGGTTGTCCCAGATCACGACGTCCCCCTCAGCCCAACGCCAACGGACGGTATTCTCGAGCCGCGTCACATAGCTTTGCAGCACCGCGAACAAATGAGCAGAGTCGGGCGATGGCAAGCCGACGAACCGCTTCACGAAATGGCCAAGCAGCAGCGAACGCTCGCCCGTCTCCGGATGCACGCGTACCACCGGGTGCTCCGTCTCATAGACCGTGGAGGCGAATACCTCTTTATGACGCTTAATGTCCTCCGCCGTCGCTTCCGTCTTGCGCGCCGCGTAATCGTAATCGTTCGAGTGAACCGCCCACAGCTTGTCGGCCAGTTCCTTGAGATGAGGCGGCAAGTCGTCATAGGCCGCAGCGGCATTCGCCCACACGGTATCCCCGCCGGCTTCCGGAACAACCACCGCGCGCAGAATCGAAGCCTGCGGGTAAGCGGCGACGAACGTGACATCCGTATGCCACGAATTGGCGCGCCCGCCATGCTGCGAATCCAGCTCGAGCACATATGAGGTTCCCTGCTTGATCGGAACGGTCGGATGCGCCACCGGTTCGCCGAATGCCTTCGCGAACGCCTCCTGGCCGGCATCGTCCAAATGCCCCTGTCCGCGGAAGAACAATACCTTGTGACGGAGCAATTCCTGACGGATCGCCTCAAGCTTGGCTGGTTCCAAATCCGCCGACAAGCGGATTCCCTTAACTTCGGCGCCGATCTTCCCGGCTACTTGTACCACTTCGATCCCTTGGTCTGCTGCTTGGCTTTGTTCGACTGTGCTCATCCCGTTACCTCCTCATAATAGGCGCTTTCCGCTCATCGGCCTAACGTTCGGTAAATAAAAAGGCCGGTCCGCCGCATGAAGCGGCGTCCGGCCTCCAGTCACCTGGTTGGCTGACGAATACGTAAGCTACTGATGATAATAAATAAATCCGATTGGATTAGTTATATATTATGAGCGATGGAAGTGGATGTCAAGCGAAACTTATGATTCTCCGTCTTCGATCCATACGGTTTTGGACGACGCCGGCTCCCTGCGCGGCGCGGGCGGAGCCATATCTGGTTCCCCGATATACAGCAGCCCCAGCATACGGTCCTGCTCGCGCAGGCCGAACGCCTCGTTCATAAGCGGGTGATAACAAGGTTCTCCCGTCCGCCAGACGGCGGCCAGATTAAGCGCATGAACCGCGAGGAGCATATTCTGCACCGCCGAGAATACGGCACCGTATTCCTCGATCTCGATAACGCCCGCACGGTTCTGCGGCTCGACGGCCACCCCGATGACAAGCGGTGCGCGATATGCCTTCTTCCTTGCCGCTTCTGCTTTCGTTAAGCTCTCTTCGCTCTCCTTCGCCGCCTCGCCCGTTAACGCGATAGCCGCATAGGCGCCCCCCAGCTTATTTCTGCCCTCGCCCGTCATGACGAAGAACCGCCACGGCTCAGTCAACCTGTGATTAGGCGCCCAAGTACCCGCTTCCAAAATACGTTCGATGGTCTCGCGCGCAATCGGCTCCTGCTTCACCTTGCCTATCGAACGCCGCCCATATATCGCCTCGAACAACTCCATTGCCGCTCACTCCCGTCATTCCAATTAGTCGGTCACGCTCGCCCTATTGTATCAAATCGGCCGACCCATTCTCAATCAATTCTCAATTAGTGCCGCGTTAATCCGCTAATTGCACCAGGTTATGTACCGCCAGCCTCGTCGTTCTCCACGAAGCGCTTGAGCGCATCCAGCTTGTTGTCCCAATACCGGTCGTAGAAGGCCAGCCAGCGCTTGAGCTCCAGGAGCGGCTCCGGCTCAAGCCGGTATCGGCGTTCCCGGCCGACCTTCCGTTCCTTGACGAGCCCCGCCTCCGATAGAATTCGCAGATGCTTCGAGACGGCAGTACGGCTCATCGGGAAATGGCCCGTTAACGTTGTCACCGGGAGTTCTTGGTCAACGAGCAGCTGGAGCAGCGATCGCCGCGTCGGGTCGGCGATCGCCTGGAAGACGTCATGCTGCGGCTGCTTGTCCGGCTTAAGATTGGACATACTCGGCGAGTTTGCCTACGATGCCTTCCCAGCCTTGGGACATCCGCTCGCGCACCGCTTCGTGCGGCTGGCCGAATTCGGTCATCTGCTCAGCCGTCCAACCGGAATGAATGAGCGTGAATGTTGTTGCATCGCCTTCCGTAATCAGTTCGAAGGTGAGCGTCCAGTCTTTCCCCCATGTGAACGACAACCGGTTAGGCGGATCAAGCTCGGTAACCTTGCAAGGCGATTTGCCCCACGGACCAGCTTCCAAATGAAATTCATGGCCCACGACAGGCTCGAAATCACTCGGCATAAACCAAGCGGAAATGCCTTCGGCGGTCGAAACAGCTTTCCATACTTTCTCGATTGGCGCTTGAAGGGTGATGGTTTTGCGAATGTCAGGTAAAGTTTGCGTGCTCATTAGTTGAATCGCTCCATTTCTTATGATGATGGTACTCGTCTCGTACGATGCAGTCGTCAGGCTATCTCCAAAAGCGAAACCAATTGGTTTCGTTTCAGACTAATGATAGGTCACCGTTTGGTTGCATGTCAAGCCGTTATTCCAGGCTGGATGGCATTCCCATCAATAAGGAGACATGACGCTGGAAACATTGAGCCAGGAGGTGCTATGATGATGAAACATAGAGACTCATCTCAGCGCGGATTCACGCTTCGCGGAGTACCGTTCTAGCTAAAGGAGACGATTACAATGAAACAACGATTAGAGGAATTCAAAGCCCGTCTGATCGAAGAAGGCCGGCTGGAGGGGCACGAAGACGTGCTGCTTGCGTTCGACCATTTGCTTGACGAAGTCGACGCGCACGAGCAAGAACATCTCGTCAACAAGGCCAAATACGGCATTGCCGGATACAAGGTGGATCGCAACGCGGAGGAGACATTCCAGGAGGAAGTGTCCTGGATGAGGCAAGCCGCTTACCGCGTCATCGAGCGCACTGTCGCCGATCTGATCAACAAAGGGAACAAGAACTGGGAGAAATTTTACGATAAAGTCGAATAGTCCGCAGCGCGCTTTCGTTCCACGCGCACAATAGACCGCAGCTTGCGAAGGCTGCGGTCTCTTACTTCCGCAATGGCACGTCGAAATGCGCGATCAGGAGCACGACGCAGACCCCGCATATCGTAAGCGCCCATCCCTTCCGCCGATCATGCAGCAGGATGACCGCGAACATGACGAAATAGAAGGCGACGGACCACCACAATGTCCACCCACGCTCGTACGATATGACCCCGACCAGCAGCCAAATCCCTTCTAATGCGCTATAACCCGCCACCCATGCGAAATAATAGACTAACTGACGGCCTAGACCTTGCCGGAGTGGAAAGAAACGCAAATACAGCAAGGTTGTCGACGGCAGGAGCACGAACGTATTCAGCAGATCCGCCTGCTTATGGGCAAGGAGAATCTCTGGATGAAATTTCCAAGTCATGTAATCATGGCAAATAAAATTGTAGAATACATTCCAAAACGACACCAGCAGGATCGTATCATAGAATTCCCGCCATTTGCGCCATGTCCCGGTAAAAAGAGCGGCAAGCGCAAACAAAACATTCGTGGCTAAAATCATGATCGTGCGTTCCTATACTTCTACGTACTTGCCATGATCCGGAATAGCAAGCTCTTCGAAATGGTCCGCGAGCTTCTTTAGCCCCTCAATCAGCTCTTCTCCGGCGGCAGGCCGGCCATGACCGGTGATGGCAGCCAAGGGATGGAGCGCTTCAAGCAGACGCACCGAAGCTTTGGCCTGCTTCCAATCCGGTGTAAAATAGCGCGGCGGTCCGCTGATTTCGAATTGCTGAGTGATCACCTTGTACAAATATTCCTGCCGGACGGCGACGAACGCATCGCCCGCGAGCAAAGCCCGGTCCGCCTCTCGAAAGAATGAGACATGCCCCTCCGTATGTCCGGGAGTAGCGATCCAATGAAAGTCCGGCAAGAACGGCACCGTTCCGTCATCCGGCAGCGGCTGCACATGACGGCCGAGATCAATCGGTTCGCTCGGGAAATAGCCCGACAACTTGGCGACCAAGCCGCCTTCGACACTCGGATCCGGCTCAAGGTACGACTTCTGTCCTGTTAAATACGGCAGCTCCAGCTTGTGGGCATAGACCGGAACCTTCCAATGCTCGATAAGCTCGATGATCGCGCCAACATGATCAAAATGGCCGTGCGTCAGCAAGATCGCGCTTGGGCGTTTGCCTGCTCCGAACCGATTCTCCGCCGCTTCGATGATCGCATTCGCCGATTGGGGCATGCCCGCGTCGACTAATACGAACGAATCGCCGTCCGGTGCTCCGACGAAGGCGATATTGACGATTTGCACCGTATGGCAATACAAATCCGGAGCGACCTCCACGCCCTCTCCGCTTCGAACCGAGGTTGCCGGGATGTACCTATAATCTTCGCCATAGTTCATTTGTTGATGATCCACGTCCATAGTTCCTCTCCCTTCGCCTTCGAGCTAGCTATCCTGTTGTTAATGTCCCTCTATTGGGCCGTGATATGTATGACGAACGCCAAATAAGCCGCCTTGTCGGCAGCCTGTTTGGTTTGTCGAAATTTCCCGGGCAATAAAAATGGTTCAGATCGTCCTATGCAAGGAGTTGCAACTTAGCCGGGTCCATCGCGCTGCGAAGCAGCGAGCGGAGCAGGTCGATCTCTTCGCTGCCGTCCAATGCGGATTTCGGAACAATAACGGTGCGTGCGCGGCCCATGTATACGATCATGAAATCGCGGTTCTCCGCCACTTTAAACACGTCGTTCCAGACGAGTGTCCCCGACCCGGACGGCTGTTCGTACGCAATGCCTTCTTCAGAGAAGGAATAGCGCATCTCTTGCTGGAGCAGCCGATCCGAGTTATATACACGCTTGCTTCTCAGCCATAAGCTGCCATACGTCAAACCATAGATTACGACGCACAGCGCGACGGCACTGCCTAATATGAGCAACAGCGAGTCGGATATCGCGATATCGCGGGTTAAATAGAGCACCACCCCGATATAACATGCGAAATACAGCAGCAGCGATGCCAGACGGCTGCGCCGGCTATGCCAAAGATTCAACCGAAAGTAATCGCGAAATGTTAAAACTACGGAAACTCGAATGTCATGCATCGTTCTGTTCGCTCCTTCATTATGTCTACGTGGGTTGTTTCGACATTTGCGGAACAATTCCCTCTATCGCCGGAAATGTTAAGTTCGAAGGCAAACTCTCGGCTCGGAATATGGTCGCATTCGTTCATAGGGTCCATTTGCGCTGACGGCGAGGATTCGGATCGCATGAAAAAAGACGCTCCCCGCGCCACATAAACGTGACGAAGGAAGCGTCCTCTGCATGCTTGTTGCCTCGTGTTAAATGAGTTCGGACTTTTGAAGCAAACGTTGGATAATCATCGCGACTTCCGCTCGGGTTATATACGCTTTCGGAGCAAGCGTTGTACCGCTTCTGCCCGTCACCACGCCGGATTGAACGCTATCCGCAATGCTGTCGATCGCCCAGACCGAGGCTTGGGACGCATCCATGTACGGTTGGAGCATTTTCGCCGCATCCTGAGCGGGGAGCGAGGCTTCCAGACTCGTCAGTTTCATCGCCTTCGCGATAATGACCATTGCCTGCTCGCGCGTAATTCGGTCATTCGGACCAAATGTGCCGTCCGCATAGCCATTGATCAGTCTATAGGCATATGCCGTGTTAATTGCGTCATTATACCATGCGGATGCCTTCACGTCGGAGAACGGCGCCGGCCCTTTCTCCAGCTTCAATCCTAAGCCTCGCACGATAATGGCTGCAAATTCAGCGCGGGTAATGCTGCGGTCCGGGCTGAATTGCCCCTCGCCCGTGCCTTCAATAACCATCCGTGATCCCATGTCGTTAACCGCCGCACGGGACCAGTGGTTTGCGACGTCGGCAAATTCGAGCGGGTGCCAAACGACCGTATACGTGCTGTTCGTCAAGCTATTAATGACCGCATAATATTTGCCGTCAATCTTCGTAATCTTCGTCGGTACGTGTCGTACGGTTCCATCCGGTTCAACGACAACGCCCGTCGTAATCTTGTTCGGGTCCACGCCATTCGGAATTGCTATTGAGCGTTCGACGTAAATATTGAATTTCTCAATACTGATCGTTTTGTCTCCGTAAGTCCCTATCACGTTAAAGTTGACGGGAGGCGCGACGAGGGCGAAGGTCCCCTTCTCCGCCGCATTCTCAACCACTTCAACCGTAGCTGCCAACGGCTCTGCAATTTCAATCCTTACCTTGATATCTTGCAGCGCTACCGACTTCCCAATCTGATCGGATATGGAGGTAATGTTAAATTGTTGAGCCGGAATGGTATAGGTTGCCGATTCGGTTTTGATCTCAAGCGTAGCTTGCTTGCCTTCCATGTTTTTGACCATTTGACCGTTCAGTTCGCTCACCACAACATTAGCGTTCGATTTGTCCGGTATCGTCACGATCGCGCCTTGGCCTTCCGCTTCGATCTTCGCGTCCAGTTTCTTCTGATCGACGGTAATGGTCGTCACCTGTTGATCGTTCACCTTCGTAGTCGTTGCCGTCCCCGCATTCTCCACCTTGCCGTTGACGAGCACCTCAACACCCGATTTCGGCGTCTCTGGCACTGTTGGTGTTGGTGTTGGTGTTGGTTCTGGTGTTGGAGCCGCGTTCACTTGCACCTTTGCTACGCTGCTCGTTGCCGTTGCCGTAGACTGACCCGTTGCACTTGAATCCGTGTTCGTCACGATTACATAGTAGTACGTCGTGCCTGCTGTGTCGGTCGGTGCCGCATACGTCGCGCTCGTTGCGCCGGTAATCAACGTGCCGCCGCTCGTGCTGTTCGTCGTGTTGCTGTACCACTGGTAGCTTAGAGCTACGCCACCGCTTGCCGCGACAGTCAGGTTAGCGTTGCCGCCCACGTTGACCGTTTTGTCCGATGGTTGTGTCGTGATGCTTGGTGCTGACGCATTAGTTAACGCGTTCACTTGCACCTTCGCTACGTTGCTCGTTGTTGTTGCCGTTTGCTGGCCAGTTGCGCCCGTATCCGTGTTCGTCACGACGACATAGTAGTATGTCGTGCCTGCTGTACCCGTAGGCGCTGCATAGGTGGCGCTTGTTGCGCCGGTAATCAGCGTGCCGCCGCTCGCGCTGTTCGTCGTGTTGCTGTACCACTGATAGCTTAGCGTTACGCCGCCGCTTGCCGCGACTGTCAAGGTTGCTGGGCTGCCCTCGTTGACCGTTTTGTCCGATGGTTGCGTGTCGATGCTCGGTGCTGCTGCGTTAGTTAACGCGTTCACTTGCACCTTCGCTACGCTGCTCGTTGCCGTTGCCGTATTCTGACCAGTTGCACTTGAATCCGTATTCGTCACGACGACATAGTAGTATGTCGTGCCTGCTGTACCCGTAGGCGCTGCATACGTCGCGCTTGTTGCGCCGGTAATCAGCGTCCCGCCGCTCGTGCTGTTCGTCGTGTTGCTATACCACTGATAGCTCAACGCCACGCCGCCGCTTGCCGCGACTGTCAAGTTAGCGGTGCCGCCTACGTTGACCGTTTTGTCCGATGGTTGTGTCGTGATGCTTGGTGCTGCTGCGTTGGTTAACGCGTTCACCTGCACCTTCGCTACGCTGCTCGTTGCGGTTGCCGTTTGCTGGCCCTTTGCCCCCGTATCCGTGTTGGTTACGACGACGTAGTAATACGTCGTGCTTGCTGTGCCGGTCGGCGCTGCATATGTGGCGCTTGTTGCGCCGGTAATCAGCGTGCCGCCGCTCGTGCTGTTTGTCGTGTTGCTGTACCACTGGTAACTCAACGCTACGCCGCCGCTTGCCGCGACTGTCAAGTTAGCGGTGCCGCCCACGTTGACCGTTTTGTCGGACGGCTGCGTGTCAATGCTCGGTGCTGCTGCGTTGGTTAACGCGTTCACTTGCACCTTCGCTACGCTGCTCGTTGCCGTTGCGGTTTGCTGGCCCGTCGCCCCCGTGTCCGTGTTCGTCACGATCACGTAGTAATAGGTCGTGCCCGCTGTACCCGTCGGCGCTGCATATGTCGCACTCGTAGCGCCGCTAATCAGCGTGCCGCCGCTCGTACTGTGCGTCGTGTTGCTGTACCACTGGTAGCTCAGCGCTACGCCGCCGCTTGCCGCGACTGTCAGGTTAGCCGTTCCGCCCACGTTGACCGTTTTGTCGGACGGTTGCGTGTCGATGCTTGGTACTGCTGCATTCGTCAGCGCATTCACCTGTACTCTAGCTACGCTGCTCGTTGCCGTTGCCGTTTGCTGACCCGATGCCGAAACATCTGTATTCATCACGACGACATAGTAGTATGTCGTGCCCGCTGTACCCGTCGGCGCTGCATAGGTTGCGCTCGTTGCGCCGGTAATCAGCGTACCGCCGCTCGTGCTGTTCGTCGTGTTGCTGTACCACTGGTAGCTTAGCGCTACGCCGCCGCTTGCCGCGACTGTCAGGTTAGCGCTGCCGCCCACGTTCACCGTTTTGTCCGATGGTTGTGTCGTGATGCTCGGTGTTGCCGCGTTGGTTAACGCGTTTACCTGCACCTTCGCTACGCTGCTCGTTGCCGTTGCCGTAGACTGACCCGTTGCGCCCGTATCCGTGTTGGTTACGACGACGTAGTAGTACGTCGTGCCTGCTGTGCCCGTCGGCGCTGCATAGGTTGCGCTCGTAGCGCCGCTAATCAGCGTGCCGCCGCTCGTGCTGTTCGTCGTGTTACTGTACCACTGATAGCTCAGTGCTACGCCGCCGCTTGCCGCGACTGTCAGGTTAGCGCTGCCGCCCACGTTCACCGTTTTGTCGGACGGCTGCGTGTCAATGCTCGGTGCCGACGCGTTAGTTAACGCGTTCACCTGCACTCTTGCTACGCTGCTCGTTGCTGTTGCCGTTTGCTGGCCCGTTGCGCCCGTATCCGTGTTGGTTACGACGACGTAGTAGTACGTCGTGCCTGCTGTGCCGGTCGGTGCCGCATACGTGGCGCTCGTTGCGCCGCTAATCAGCGTGCCGCCGCTC